>JALOAM010000064.1 GCA_023228765.1 Dehalococcoidia bacterium | reverse complement strand
CCCGGCGGCCAGGTTCGCCATCGCGACGCCGCGCATCTCCGCATCCGCGTCCACCCGGGAGGGCCGCGCGCTGAACGACTTCGCGGTGAGGATGCTGGTCACGAACGCGAACACCGCGAGGCTGAGCGAGCTGGGCGCGAGGTCGCCGAGGTCGCTCCATCCCACGTCCGGGATCCCCGGCATCGGGAGCCCTCGCGGGATCGTGCCGACCACGGCGACGTCGTGGTCCTCCAGCGAGGCGAGCGCGGAGACGACCGTCGCGAGGGCGATCACGAGGAGGCTCGTCGGGAAGCGAGGACGCACGATCCCGCCGATCACCAGGACGGCGATGCACGCGAGGGCAACGCCACAGGTGAGCAACTGGGCCTGCTCGATTCCCTCGACGAGTTCGACCAGCTGACCGAGGAAGGCGTCCGCCTCGATGCTGATGCCAAGGAGCTTCCCGAACTGCCCGACGATGATCGTGAGCGCGACGCCCGTCATGTACCCGGCAAGGACGGGCCTCGAGAGGAAGTCCGCGAGGAAGCCCAGCCGCGCGAGCGCGCCAAGCATGGTGATCACGCCCACCATGACGGCGAGTGCCGCCGCCAGTGCGGCATAGCGGACCGCGTCGCCCCCGGCGAGCGGGGCGATCCCGGCCGCGACAAGGATCGCGCTGGCCGCCTCGGGCCCGAGGATCAGGCGACGTGACCGCCCGAAGAGGGCGTACCCCAGCATCGCCGCCACGCCGGCGTACAGCCCGGCGACCGGCGTGAGTCCTGCCAGTGCCCCGTATGCCAGTGCCGAGGGGATGAGCACGGCGGCCACGGTGATGCCGGCGAGCAGGTCAGCTGTGAACCACTCGCGGCGGTAGCCCTCCAGCCGCACGGGGAGGTGCCACCTCGCGCGAGGGTCGGGGGCGCCCGCCTGCTCCGGCGTGCGGTGCCGAGGTGAGTGGCCGTTGCTGCTCACCCGATCGTCCATGCGCGCTACTCGAGCTCAGCGAGGACGAACGCGAGGCCGAAGCCGAGCGTGGTCGTGATCCCGGTGTAGGTGCCGCCATCGCGGTAGGCCTCCGGCATCATCGTGTCCGCGAGCATCGTGAGGATCGCTCCTGCCGCGAACGCTTGCACGAAGGCGACCACCCCGTCCGAGGCCTCTCCGAGCACGCCATAGCCCAGCGCCGCCGCGACGGAGCAGGCCAGTGCGACCACGGTCCACATCCGGAGGACGCGGAAGGGGCTCCAACCACCCTCGATGAGTCCGGAGGTCGCCGCGGCGGCTTCGGGCAGGTTGGAGACGAAGACCGCCGCCAGCATGGCGATGCTGACGCCCTGTCCATCGAGCAATGTGAGGCCGAGGACCGTGGACTCCGGGATGCCGTCCAGCACGGCCCCGAAGACCACCGCGATGGCGACCGCCGTCGAGCGGCCCGAGGGCAGTGTTGGTGCACCCGCGACCGAGGCATGTGAGGCCTCGGTGGTGGCGTCCGCACCCGCGGCGTGCGCGGTCTGGGGACGCTGGAGGAGCGCATTACCGAAGGTGAAGGTGAGGCCGCCGGCGATGAGTCCGGAGGCGATCCCGGCGCCTCCGGCGAGCTCGAAGGCCTCCTGCACCAGCTCATAGGCGACCGCGCCGATCAGGACGCCGGCGCCGAACGCCATGATCAACCCCAGCCGCCGGTGGCTGATCCGCCAGCGAAGGGCGATCAGCGCACCGACGACCAGGGAGGATGTCGAGACCAGGCCCCAGGCGAAGGCGATCAGCATCGTCAGGGCGTGATGCGACGAGCGCCGTCAGGCGCCCAAGAGCATCGACCGGCCGCGGTTGTAGTCGTCATCGTTGATCACGCCACGGTCGTGCAGGTCAGACAGCACGGAGAGCCGCTGGCTGTCCGCGTCTGCACTGACCGGAGAGGCGACGGGGGTGCCGGTCATCGCCGCGTAGTTGGCCGGGTACCCGGCCGGCGTCGCCTGCACGTACCCGGTGGGGACCATCCCGTAGCTGACGGTCCGCGGTCGCGTGAAGGCGTAGACCAGGATCCCGATCAGCGGGAAGAACAGGATACCCAGCAGCCAGATGGCTTTTGACCACCACCGCAGGTCATGACGCAAGAACAGGTCCGCTATCGCGAAGACCCAGGTGCATAACAACGGCACCCAGACAAACATCAAGAACACGAACGCCCAGAACACTCCCCAGTCCATGATCAGGCTCCAATGTCTGACTGCGTAGACAAGTGGATGAATGTCGAGGCGTTCCGTGTCCATCGTGCCCGGCGCCATCCTGAGGATCGGCCACCGGGCACGAGGCGCCCGGAGGCAACCTCGGTGCGGATGGACGCTAGGCAGGCGGATGCTCGGGCCTTGCTCGCGGCGTCTCGTCAGGCCTTGGCTGGGACGGGGAGGACGCCGAGGATCGCGCGGCCAGGCACCGACAAGAGTGCCCCGGACTCCCGGGCATACCTACCAGATACCAACCAGATCCCTACGTCTGGGTACGTTGATCCTTGACTCGGCGGGCATACTGTGAGCCCTGTCGAAAACGAGGTGCGGGTTACCACGAACGGCTCAGGGAGGGGAACGATACCGACAAACTATGGCCAGTGAGCGTTCGCGTTACTGGTCCTTCAAAATGCCTCTCCCCATGAAGCACGCGCACGAGCAGCGGAAAGAAGGGCGGCTGCTGACCGCGTAACTCGGCGCCTCTGCGGCGTGGAGCGAGTAGTTATGGGACGAGGGGGTACAACATGGCCACCCTGGTACTTCACCTGCTCGGTACTCCAGAGACCTTCCTGGACGAAGCACCGCTGGTGTTTTCGCGCCGTCGGTCCACCGCACTGCTGTCCTTCCTCGCGTCGCAGCGCCGTCCGCTGTCGCGCGAGACAGTCGCGGCCCTGCTGACCGACGAGTTTGAGACACCTCACTCCTCCAAGCACCTGAGCAACGCCCTGACCGAGTTGCGCCAACGACTACCCGAGTACATCTCGGTGTCGCGTCAGAGCGTCGCCTTCAACGCCGATCTCCCGCATGACATCGATACCGAGCGCTTCGAGGGCAACCTCGAGCGCGCGCTCGTCCTCGGCGACATCGACACGCTCGAGGAAGCGGTGTCGGCGTACCGGGGTGACTTCCTCGATGGGTTCGTCTTACCGGGCGCACCGGAGTTCGAGGAGTGGCAGATCGCGGAGCGGGAGCGCTTACGCGCGGCCCTGCTGCGCGGCCTCAGCAGCATCGCGAGCCTGGCCGTGGAGCGGGGCGTGCCGGAGCGCGGCATCGCCGCCGCCCGGCGCTACCTGGCGCTGGAGCCGTGGTCGGAGGACGTCGTCCGGCAGCTGATGACGCTGGAGGCACAGGCCGGGCACCGCGCGCTCGCCCTCAGCGAGTTCCAGCGGTATCGCGACCGCCTGCGCGACGAACTGCAGGTGGAGCCGGAGCCGCTGACGCTCCAGCGCTACCGCGAGATCCGCGCGACCGTCCTCCAACCGCCGACCAACCTGGAGACGTACTCGACGCCGATCGTCGGGCGCGGAACAGAGATGTCGCAGCTCACCCGCCTGCTGGGTGGGGACGCGTGGCGCATCGTCAACCTCGTCGGTGTCGCCGGCGTGGGGAAGACCCGCGTCGCCGTGGAGGTGGCCGCGCGCTACCTCGAGGGCCGCGAGGTCTCCACCCAGCCGTTCGCGGACGGGATCTACCTCGTGCCCGTCGGTGGTGCGGTGGGCACGGCCGCGTCGAACGCCCCACCGGCTCCACCGGGAACCACCGAGGCCACGAGCGAGTCGAGCGAGCCCATGGGCGACCCCGGCCATCCTCCTGCTCCGAGCAGTGACGCGCTGGCGGCGCTGATCTGCGCCTACCTCGGGCACCACGTGCTCGACCCTCGTGACGCGACGAGGGCGCTGCGGCAGGCACTGGCCGGACGCGCCGTCCTCCTGGTGATCGATGGGGCAGACGATGTCGTGGATGCGCTCGCGAACCTTCGCGGCCTCCTCGCGAGCTCCTCCCCCGCGGTGCGGGTGTTGGTCACCTCCCGTCGGAGGCTGGAGCTGCCCGGGCTGTACGTCATGGAGCTCCGCGGCCTCGCGTCGCCGATGGACCGGCACGAGATCGAGGCGAGCGAGGCGGGCTCGCTGTTCCTCCGCGAGGTGGAGCGCGTCGCCGGAGTGGTCCCGGTCCAGGGTGAGGACCGGGACGCCATCGTCTCGCTCTGCCGTCAGCTGGACGGGAACCCGATGGCGATGATCGCCGCCGCGGAGTACTGCCGGGGAATGTCGATCGGTGCGCTGCAGGCGGCGGTGCGCGACGACCTCGAGTTCCTCCGCAGCCCGGCGTCAGAGCACACACCGGGGTGGAGCATCCGCGACGCGCTCGATCCGGCATGGGCGGGGCTGGACGTCGAGTCGCGCGAGACGCTGCGACGCCTCACGGTGCTCCGTGACTGCTTTGACTACGACGCGGCCGGGGTGGTGGCCGGTGCGACGGTGGCGCAGCTGATGACGCTGCGCGATGCGAACCTGCTGCACAGTCCGGAGTCCGGGCGCTACGCGATCCCGGCACTGGTGCGCCGGTACGTCGACGAGCGCGGAGCGCTGGAGGATGACCTCCGCGCCGAGATGAGCACGCGACACGCCCTCTACTACGCCGGTCGCGTCCAGCAGCTCACCATGGCGATGCTCCAGGACGGCGCGCGACGGTTCGAGGGCGACCTGGGCCTGGATGCTCACAACGTCCTGGCGGCGTGGGAGTGCGTGGCGGCCTCCCGACAGATCAGCCTGATCTACGAGCTCTGCTCCTCCCTCGCGCTCTGGTACGAGCTGACCGACTGCCTCGAAGAGGGCTTCGATGTCCTCGCGCGCGGTGAGTCTGCCCTGCGGCAGGCGATCGAGGAGGGCGAGCCCGACCCACTGGTCCAGGTGGTGCTGGACGCGGTGCTTGTGCAGGAAGCGCGGTTCCTCGTGCGGATGGGGGCCACCGCCTCCGCCCGCGACAAGCTGCTGGAGACCGCCCGAGGCGGTGCGAAGGCGGACGTGTTTGAGCGCCGGCTGGGCATCCATGCCCTGCTGCGCCTGGGCGCTTCCGCCCACAGCAAGGGCGATGCGCCCGAGGCGTACCGCCACTACGAGGGCGCCCTGCTTGCCGCCCGTGAGAACGGGTCCGCGCTGCTGCAGGCGGTCAGTCTGGCGCGCCTCGGCGGCGTGCTCCGCAGTGCTCGCCTCTTACCGGGGCGCTCCACCCGCGCCACGCTGCGTGGGCGGATCGCCTGAGGTGACCACATTGCCGGTGTCCCCGCCGGGAGCGGCTACGGCCGCTCCCGGCGCGCGGGCACTGCTGAGGCGCAGCCAGTCCGTCCGCGCCTCGGTCATGCTGGGGTAGACCCGCAAGCCACCCTGACGGTCCTCGATCGCCTCGAACTGGCGACTACGTTCGAGGGCGGCCCGCACCGCGGTGCGCACGTTTCCGAGCCACAGCGCGATGTCCTGCTCCGCCAGCTCGTCGCGGAGGGACAGGAGGACGTCCAGCGCGTCCACGTCGAGCCGGTTCGTCGACCCGAGGTCGAGCAGGACCACGCGGACTCGAGCGCCCTCGCGGTCGCGGGCTGCTTCGAGCTGGCGGCGGAGCATGGTCCGCAGGTGCTTCGCGTTGAGGAAGAGCAGTGGTGCGTCGAGTCGGTAGGCCAGCACGCCGGCGTCCTCGCGCGGGCCGCCGTCCGAGGGGGTGGCGTCCTCCAGCGGGACGTAGCGCGCCACACGGGGGTCGCCGTCCACGGACAGCACGCCGAGGCGGGTGAGGCTCGGGCGGCTCGCGCGCGCGAGCAGCGTCACGATCGAGATCGCCACGGCGAGCAGCAGCCCGGCGAGCATCCCGAGGACGAGCACCGCCGTCATCGTCACCAGTGCGAGCACGAAGCTGTCCCGCTGTAGCCGGAGCAGGCGCGCCATCGCGTGGACATTAAGGAACCCGACCACGGCGTTGATCACGATGGCGGCGAGGACTGCCTGGGGCAGGTCACGGAAGAGCGGCAGCAGCGCGAGAGCCGTGAGGACCGCGAGCCCCGCGACGAGAAGCGAGACCAGCTGCGTCTTGCCTCCGGCGGAGTCGTTCGCCGCGGACTGGCTCGCGCCACCGCCGGTGATGAACCCTTGCATGAGGCCGGCGAGGATGTTCGCGCTGCCGATCGCGCGCAGCTCGCGGTCCGGCTCCACCTCGTACCCGTGGTGCTCCGCCAGCTCCTCGGCGACGGTGGCGCTCTCGGCGTACCCGATGATCGCGATGGCGAGCGCGCCCGGGAGGAGGGCGGCGATGTCGCCGCGTCCCACGTCCGGCAGCGCCAGCGTGAGGCGTCCCGCCTCGATCTCTCCGAGGACGGCGACGTCGTCCGTGAGGCCGAGCAGCGCGACGAGGAGGATGCCCCCGACCACCACGAGGAGCGCACCGGGGGCGGCAGGGGAGATGCGCCGCGTCCCGACGAGGGCGACCAGCCCGCCGAGTCCGATCGCGACGGTCCACCCGGAGACCTCGTCCAGGTGGGACAGGACGCCCTCGAGCTGCGCGAAGAAGTCGCCGTCGCTGTGAGGGACGCCGAGCAGGTCTGGGAGCTGGCCGACGATGATCGTGAGTCCCAGTCCGAACATGAAGCCGACCTGCGTCCCGGCAGCGATGAACCGGGATACGAACCCCATGCGCAGTACCCCGAGGAGGATCAGCGCGAGCCCGACCATGATCGCGAGCAGCGAGATCATCGTGGTGTACCGGGCCGCGTCGCCCCCCGCGAGCGGCGCGACCAGCGCCGCCGAGATCGCGGCCGTCGAGGAGGTGGGACTGACGACGAGCTGCCGGCACGTGCCGAGGAGCCCGTAGGCGAGCAGCCCGGCGGCCGCGGTGTAGAGGCCCGCCTCCGGGGGCATCTGCGCGATGCCGCCGTAGGCGATGGCCTGGGGTACGACCAGTGCCCAGAGAGTGAGGGCGGCCAGCAGGTCGGCACGCAGCCAGCGCCGATCGTAGCCTCGAAGCCACTGCGGCGGCTGGACCGGGGCGGTCATCGCCGTCCTCAGAAGAGGCCGACGAGGCCGTCGCCCAGCATCTTCACGGAGAAGATCAGCAGCATCCCGACCACGATGGCCGCGTTGTGGTCCGTGAGCCACACACGGAGTTCCTCCAGCATCGTCGCGGACCGCGCCCCCATCGCGATGGTGAGTGCGACGGGGATGACGACGCCCGCCGATGCGACGAGGACGAAGATGAGGGCGGCGATGACCGCGTCGCCACCCTCCACCCCTGCGGAGCCAATGGCGGTCGCGCCGGCGATGGTGAGCAGGAGGTTCTTCGGGTTCAGGCCGGAGAGCAGCACACCGATGGATGCGGACTTCATCGGTGTGAACGTGTCCAGCGCCTGCATCCACTTCGGCATCGGCGCCTGCTCGCCGTCCTTTGGCAGGCCGTTCCACTGCCGGGCTGCCGTCCACAGCAGGAGGACGCCCAGGGCTACCTGGAGCAGGGAGACCCACGTCGCGGGCTCGTCCTCGGAGCTGGCGCCCGTGCTGTCCGCCAGCAGGAGCACCACCGTGAGGACGAGGCCGACCCCGAGCCACCACCCGACGACGAACGCGGCCCCGTTCACCTTCCCGCGCTCGCTCACCAGCATCAGGATCACGGCAATGATGGGAATGGGGCTGATCGCCACGCCGCTGGCGGACGGCAACATGTCACCGATCGCGGCGCCCATTTGCCGCTCCTCCCCGCTGTTCCTCGGCCCGCTATCCGACTGGGACTATCCGACGGGCCGACCCGACTGGGCGCCCTGTCTTACCGTCCAGGCTCGCTGGCCGTGGTGACCTCGGCGGGGTCGAACTCAAGGAGGGCGTGGCTAGCGCATGATCGTCCCCCGGCGGTCCTCCTCGCTGTGGGTCGCGAGTGACCAGATCACCAGCAGGCTGGCGGCGATCACGACGATCGACCAGACGGGGTAGTAGGGGATGGTGAAGAAGTTGGCGATCGCCATGAGCGACACCAGCACCATGCCCACGATGCGAGCCCACAGGATCCCGGAGAGGACCCCGACGCCCGTGACGATCACGATGATCCCCATGACGAAGTGGACCCAGCCCAGCGTGGTGACGTCGATCTCGTAGGCGTAGTCCGAGCCCACGACGAAGAAGTCGTCCTGCAGGATCGCGGCGAACCCCTGGATGGCCTCGAACGCTCCGGCCACCATCATGAACGCGCCGGCGGCCACCGTGGCGCCCACGGCCCATGGGTTCGCGGCGCCTCGGGGGGTGGTCTCGCGGTAGGCGCTTTGTCCGTACGCCATCTCGTCCTCCTCTCCGTACTCCTCGACCGTGCGCGGTCGCTCAGGCGACGGCGCTGGGCGTGTACTCGCCCTTCAGGGCTTCCTCCAGGTGGCGCTCCGCTTCCTCTGAGAGCGAGGTCTGGAGGACGGTGCCGCCGAAGCGGGAGAGCGCGGTGACCGCCTTGTCCGGCGTCATCTTGTAGATCACCATCACCAGCGCGGAGGTCCCCGGCTGTAGCTGCTCCTTCACGCGGTCCCGGTACGCGCGGTCGATGCCGGACCGGTCGAGGCCCCCAAACAGCGCGCCGAGTGCGCCACCCGTGATCGCCCCGATGATCGGGACGAGGAACAGCACACCGAAGAGGGTCCCCCACAGGACGCCCCACATCGCGCCGCCACCGACGGCCGTGCCGCCCTCCGGCGCATGGACCTTCACCTTGCCGTCCGCGTGCCGGATCACGGCCGCGGCGCCGTCCACCTGCAGCACCATCTGCTGCCGTAGCTGCTCGACCTCGGTCAGGGCGAGTTCGGCTGTCGATTCGTCCGGGTAACCGATGATCACCAGGTCTGCCATCGTTTGCTCCTCACGTGACCCCGTCAGGGCAGTAGAGCCCGCGCGCATCAAGGGCCAACAGCCGAACATTCGCCATCTCCCCGTCCGGGCCGGCGTCGCCCCGCGCTGCCGGAAACTAGGGTTGGAGCGCTCCCGTGCCGTGCGGACACTCCGCGCATGAGCACTTCGCTTCGCCAGCCACGCCTGAAGAACATGGTCTGGATCGAGGGCGGCGAGTTCCGGATGGGGAGCGAGGACTTCTACCCGGAAGAGCGCCCCGTCCACACGGTCACCCTCGACGGGTTCTGGATGGACGAGCATCCCGTCACCGTGGCGGAGTTCCGGCGCTTCGTGCGGGACACGGGCTACGTGACGCTCGCGGAACGCACTCCCGACCGGGCGATGTACCCGGACGCCGCGTCCGAGGACCTCGTGGCCGGGTCGCTGGTGTTCCACCCAACCGCGGGGCCGGTGGACCTGGGCGACTTCCGGCGCTGGTGGCGCTACGTCCCCGGCGCCTGCTGGCACCGGCCAGATGGCCCCGGGAGTACCTCGGCAGGGCGGGAGCGGCACCCGGTCACGCACGTGGTGTACGAGGATGCCGAGGCGTACGCCACGTGGGCGGGGAAGGCGCTGCCGACCGAGGCGGAGTGGGAGTTCGCGGCGCGGGGCGGCCTCGACCAGGCGACGTTCATCTGGGGCGACGAGTTCGCGCCGCGCGCGCGGATGATGGCGAACACCTGGCAGGGCGAGTTCCCCTGGCAGAACCTGCGTACCGATGGCTTCGAGGGCACCTCGCCCGTCGGCTCTTTCCGTGCGAACGGGTACGGCCTGTTCGACATGGCCGGCAACGTCTGGGAGTGGACGTCAGACTTCTTCACGCGCAACCACTCCGCGGACGGGCATACCTCGGAGGTCGAGCACGCCTGCTGCGTCCCCCACAACCCGAGGGTGGACGCGCCCTCGGCGGACCTCCTGCCGATCCCCGGGGTGAGTACGGAGATCACGAGGCACGTGATCAAGGGTGGGTCGCACCTCTGCGCGCCGAACTACTGCCTGAGGTACCGGCCCGCCGCCCGACAAGGACAGGACGTGAACAGCTCCACGTCCCACGTCGGCTTCCGCTGCATCGTCCGGGTCTAGGCCCGCACTCAGGACAGCGTGAACAACGCCACGAGGAGCACGGCGCTCCCCGCGAGCAGCGAGGGCACCACACCCACGCGCTGGACCGCCTCGGAGGAGCGGTCGCGCGCCGAGGCGGCGTAGCCGCGCACTCGGAGGTCCGTGGAGGCCGCCGCGACCGCTCCGACCACGACGAGGAGGGCGGACTGGCGCCTCAGGCTCTGCTCGAACCCATCGACGAGATGGTGAAGGAGGACGCGGCCGGGTGTGTTGGACTCGACCAGCATCTCGGACGCGAGCACGCCCAGGAGCGTCACGAACCCGACGAGGATCAGCGCGACGCCGCACGCGAGGAACCCGAGCCTTCGGTTCGGGGCGAGCGCCCACCCCGCGCCGAGGCCCACGAGCGCGGCAATCAGCAGCCCGATCGTGAGGCCCTCGCTGTGGCGGACGAAGAACGAGGCGCGGTTCAGGCGGGTCGCATCCTCGAGGATCACGACCTCCGTCCGCTCATCGAGGGCGGTCTGGACGCGTTCGGACGGCTCGACGCCCATGCGGTCGAAGACGCGGTCGGTGATGCCGCCCAGGTCGAGCACCAACTGGTTGTCCTGGGCGCGGATGAGCCCGTCGTCCTCCAGCAGCGCGATCACGCGCTCGTGAAGCGCGGCGATGAGCGTGCCATCCTCGCTGCTGAGGAGGTCCGACGCCAGGATCCGCAGCGTCACCCGCTCGAGGGCGGCGCGGACCTGCTCGCTGACGATGGGCGCCGCGAAGCTGAGCTCGGTCGGGAGCTCGTCGGCGATCCGCGCGTCGAGCGCGCTCGCCTCGACTGCCCGGTCGGAGACGACCGTCGCGATCCGCTGTTCGACCTCGGGATCGTGGAGGGCGCGGCGGACCACGGCGGCGAACTCCTCGCTGTCCAGCACGGTGCGGTCCATCCACACGAGCGCGTTCGCCAGGAGCAGGGCGATCCCGCCGAGGGCGACCAGCACCAGCGACAGCACCCAGCGCCCCGTCTGGCTCGGAGCCGGAGCGGGACGCTCGGGGGTGCCGTTGCGCCGGTCCCGAGGGGTACTAGGCAATCAAGTCCTCGCGGATCGCGCGCACGCCCGCCTCGGTGCGGGAGGCGGCGTGCATCTTGCCGAGGATGTTCCCCACGTGCTTGTTCACCGTGTACGTGCTGATGCCCAGCGCCTCCGCGATCTGCTTGTCGGCGTGCCCCTCCGCGACCAGGTCGAGGACGGCGAGCTCGCGCGAGGTGAGCCCATAGGCGTTCCCGTTCCGCGACTTCAGTTGGAGCATGAAGTCGTCGCGGGCCTCCTCGCGCTGGGGCCGCCTCGTCGTGGCGTGGCGCAGCAACATCAACGCCTCGTCCTTCGTGAACGGGACGCAGCGCGCCTCGTACGTCAGGGTGCGGGCAGCGACGTCCACGCGGAGCTCTGCCTGCTGAGGTGCCCCCGTCCGCAGGACGGCCTGCGTCAGTTCGAGGATCGGGTCGACGAGTGAGGCGGGCAGCACCGCGCGGAGGTGGATGCGATCGCCGACCGGCATCCGCAGCGTGCTCGTCACCTCGCCCGGGACATGGTCGACCATGGTGCCGTCCCGCCCGATGCGGAGCAGTGTGTCCGGGATCGCGTCCAGCAAGGCCTGGCGGTACCGCTCGCGCATCCGCAGGGAGGCAAAGGCGTCCTGGCCCCCCGTGACGTCGTGGATGCTCCCGCACACCGCCACTACCTCGTCGGCCGCGTTCCGCATGGGCATGTTGTGGTACTCGACCGAGCGCACCTCCCCGCTGGTGTGGAGGATCCGCACCCGGATCGAGGCATCCACGCCGGAGCGGAGCGCCCGCGCGACGTGGTGGCGGTCCTCCTCGTGCACGATCGTGATGCCCAGGGTGCCGTCCCGCAGGAATGCTTCAGGCGGGCGTCCGGTCACGCCCTCGATCGCCGGACTCACGTACCGGAAGCGCGGGGTGGGCAGTACCTCGTAGTAGAACAGCGCGTCCGGCGAGTGCTCGACCAGGCGCCGCAGGAGGACATCGACCCCGTCATCGCCTCCGTCCGCTTCGACGAGTGGCTGTCTGATCGGGGTGGGTTCCGCGCGGGCGAGCACGTCCCACGGGCTGACCGGTGGGCTGATCGGTGTGTGCGTTCGGGCGTAGTCCGTCGACATGCATGGAACTCCGGTGGTGGCCCCCGCTCACATTCCGCGCAGGGTGTCGCGCTCGGGACTCACGTCGTGCTCAACGCCCCGATGGCGGAGACAGCGCCACCCGCGGCTCCGAGGGCGTGCGGACGAATCCGCGGCCGCCCCCACGACACCCGGTACGATCCGCGCGCACATACGTAGGGAGGGGCACGCCGTGGGGTACGAGGGGTTCGAGGACATCGTCGTTTCGGTGGAGGAGGGCATCGCGCGGCTGCGCATCGACCGGGAGGATCGCCTGAACGCGCTGCGCTCCACGACCTATCGCGAGGTGGTGGAGGTGTGTCGCCAGTTCCAGCGCGACCCGGACGTGCGCGTGGTGGTCTGCACCCACACCGGTCGAGGGTTCTCGGCGGGTGCGGATGTCACGGACCCCAGCCGCGCGGAGCGGAGCAAGCCGGAGTCCGCGGTGAGCAACCGTGAGTTCGTGTACGCGATCGGCGAGGCGATGCCGCTGATCGACAAGCCGACGATCGCCTCGATCAACGGGGTGTGCGCTGGGGCCGGATTCGGGTTCGCCGCCTCGTTCGACATCCGCTTCCTGGGGCCCGGCGCGCGGTTCCTCACGGCGTTCGCGAAGCAGGGCGTCGGGCCCGACTGTGGGCTGAGCTTCCACCTCCCGAAGCTCGTCGGGCACTCGCGGGCGCTGGAGCTCTTCTACACCACCCGCGAGGTGGGCGCGGAGGAGGCGGAGCGCATCGGCCTCGGGACGCTCGTGGAGGATCCGGACGAGGCGGCGTTGGCCCTCGCCCGGCAGCTCGCCGTCGGGCCCCGCGGGACGTTCATGTGGTCGAAGAGGCTCGTGCAGCGTGCCTCGCGGTCGCTCCTGCAGGAGCACCTCGACCTCGAGTCGGCGGTGCAGCAGACGTTGCGCGTCAGCCCCGAGGCGATCGAGGGTTCGACCTCATTCCGGGAGAAGCGGACGCCCCACTTCCCGTAACGTGTCGTCGGGACGCCAGCCGAGGAGGATGCCATGGCGACGAATGCCGACGTTCAGGACCTCATCGAGAAGATGACACAGGAGCGCCAGGCACTCCTCGCACTGCTCGACGGCATCGACGAGGAGCGTGCGGAGTACCAGCCGCCCGACCAGGCCGGCGAAGAGGGCTGGTCCGTGAAGGAGCAACTCTCGCACCTCGCGGAGATGGAGACGCGCTATCGCGCCTGGGTGGAGCGCGCCCTCGCCGAGGAGTCGCCCGATCTCTCGGGCACGGCCGTCGACCCCGTCGCATACCCCCTCGAGGACGCGCACGATGCCACAGTGTCGCAGCACGTCGCGGAACTGCTGGACCAGCGTGCGCGGACCCTCGCGGTGATCGAGGGCATCGTGCCGTCGGATTACGACCGGACGGCGTCGCACCAGAGCTTCGGGACGCTGTCGGTGCTCCAGTGGCTGCGCTCGTACTACCGGCACGACCGGATGCACCGCGCTCAGATCGAGGGCCGCGAGCCCGACTACAAGCCCAACTTCGCGAACGGCGAACCAGACCAGCGCCGCCGTCGGTAGGACTGAGCGTCCGCCACCCCTCGCCCGGAGACCGGCGCTCGCCGCCCTCCGCTCGCCGCCTTCCGCCTTCCGCCTTCCGCCTCTGTCCCCCCTCTCCCGGTTCCGGGAGAGGGGCCGGGGGTGAGGGCTCTCTTCCGGATCCCCTCCCCTCACCTCTTTCGTGAGGGAGGGCTGGACAGTCTCTTCCTCTGACCGCTATGGTTCTTTAGTCAAGTAATGAACCAATGGGCAGAGGTGTCCCATGTTCGATGAACGCAGCCCCATCTATCGGCAGATCGCGGACCGCATCAAGGCGGACGTGCTGAGTGGTGTGCTGCAGGCGGATGAGCAGGTCATGTCCACCAACCAGTACGCGTCCTTCTACCGCATCAACCCCGCCACCGCCGCGAAGGCATTCCAGGAGCTGGTCGACGAGGGCGTCCTCTACAAGCGCCGCGGGGTCGGGATGTTCGTGAGCCCCGAGGCCGCCGAGCGCCTGCGCAGCGAGCACCGCGGACGGTTCTTCAGCGACGTGCTGGAGCCCATGGTGCGCGAGGCGCAGGCGATCGGCATCCCACTGTCCGAGGTCGTCCGCCACATCGAGCAACTGGCAGAGGAGGTCGAGTGATGGCCACCATCGACGTGCAGGACCTCACCCTGCGCTACGGCGACGTGACCGCGCTGGACGGCGTCACGTTCTCGCTCCGCGATCCCGGGATCTATGGGCTGCTGGGGCGGAATGCCTCCGGCAAGACCACGTTCCTCTCCGTCCTCGCAGGGTTCCGCAAGGCGACGGCGGGAGCTGTCCTGCTGGATGGCCGGCCCGTCTTCGAGGACCCCGACGCGATGGCTCAGGTGTGCCTGATCCGCGAGGGCGGTGACACCGTGGACGGCAGCGAGAACGTGGAGGCCGCGCTCTCCTTCGCGCAACGAATGCGTCCCCGGTGGGACCACGACTACGCGCTCGGATTGCTGGAACGGTTCCAGCTCTCGCCGAAGAAGAAGGTCGGCCAGCTCTCCCGGGGACAGCGGGCCGCTCTAGCGGTCACGCTGGGCCTCGCGAGTCGCGCGCCGGTGACGGCGTTCGACGAGTCGTACCTGGGGATGGACGCACCCTCGCGGTATGCGTTCTACGACGAGCTGCTGCGCGACTACATGGAGCACCCGCGCACGGTGATGCTCTCCACGCACCACATCGAGGAGGTGAGCAGCCTCCTGGAGGAGGTCGTGATCATCGACCGGGGCCGCCTGCTGATGCAGGCGGAGGCGGAGACGCTGCGCACCCGTGGCGCGACCGTGACCGGCCCGGCCGAGGCGGTGGACCGCTTCGCGACCCGACTCCAGGTGCTGAACGAGCGCCGGCTCGGCCCGACGAAGTCGGTGGTCGTGTACGGCACGTTCGATGGTGACCACCGACGTCAGGCTGCAGACGCGGGGTTGGAGGTAGGCCCGCTGCCACTCCAGGACCTCTTCGTCCACCTCACGGGCGCAACGTCCTCGGAGATGGCGATGACAGCGGCCGGTTCGGGTGGGGCGACGGGAGCAGGACAGTGATGGCGACGATGACGAACGTACAGCCGCGCCGGACGCCCTCGTGGCTCCCGCGGTTCCTCCTCGAAGAGCAGATCGCCTTCGCAGCGCTCGTATGGGCCGGCTTCGTCGCGTTCGTGGCGATCGCCACCGTGGTGGCCTCGAACTGGGTCCATGTCGAGGTGAGCGTCTGGGACCAGGCGAGCCAGGCCGCACGGTGGTTTGCGCTCTTCATCGGCGTCTACGTGGGTTCGGACTACCTCCAGCTGCACATCACGCACGGGCACACGCGCCGTGAGTTCATGCGGCAGGCGGTGGTGTTCGTCGCGATCTATGCCGCGGGCATCAGCCTCCTCGTGACCGTCACGTTCGTGCTGGAGGCGGGGCTGTATGTCGTCGCCGGCTGGCCGCGGGAGGTGCAGGAGGGCCAGTTGTTCGACTCGGCGTCACAGCTGCACCTGATCTTCGTGCAGTCGTGGCTGCTCGTCGGGCTGTGGACGGCGGGTGGGCTCCTCATGTCCATCGCGTGGTATCGCGACCAGGGCCTGGGCGCCCTCTTGATCCCGTTCGCGGTGTTCCTCGCGGGGATC
>JALOAM010000063.1 GCA_023228765.1 Dehalococcoidia bacterium | reverse complement strand
CACCAGCGTCCGCACGGTGCCCCTCGGGCGTCCCACAGGGACGCCGCCGATGGGGCGCCCGCTGCCTGACGACCGCGTCGCTGAGATCCTCGCGCTGCTGCTCCTCCGCGACCCTGACCCCGTGATGCTCGAGGACGCCCTCGACGAGGTGGTGCGGAACCGGGACGTGCGCTTTATCGCGCCGCTCGTGGAGCTGATGCGCGCGGGGCCGATGCAACTCGCGGAGCTGGACTCCGAACATGCGGCCGCCCTCCAGGCGTTGAGCCGCGCCGTCCATCCACAGGCGTGGGACCGGTGGTTCGAGTGGTACGGCACCACCAGCCTCGTCCCGCCGCCCGGGTTCACGACGTGGAAGGGACGCCTGCTCTCCGGCCTGGACGAGCGATACGCCGAGTACCTCCGCGACGATCAGCCGGCCGACCTCCGCGTCGAGCAGATCGTGTGGTCAGGCGTCACCCCCGACCACACCCGCCCCCTCGATCAGCCCGCCTTCGTCGCCAGCGACTCCGAGGAGGCCGGCTACCTCCAGCCCGGCGAGCCGGTCTTCGGCGTGTACGTGAACGGCGAGGCGCGCGCCTACCCGCTGCGGATCATGGACGTCCACGAGATCGCGAACGACGAGGTGGGCGGCGTCCCGGTGACCCTCGCCTACTGCACGCTCACGGGGTCCTCGGTCCTCTACGACCGCCGAGCGCCGGACGGCGAGACATACGACTTCTCGAGCACCGGTCTCGTCTACCAGAGCAACCGCCTGATGTACGACCGCCAGACGGAGACGCTGTGGAACAGCCTCACCGGCCGCCCGGTCCTCGGCCCCCTCGTGACCGCCGCGGCGGGCACGACCGGCTCGTGGCTCGACACGATCCCGATCGTGACGGCGCGGTGGGAGGACTGGCTGCGAGACCACCCGGACACGCTCGTCCTGTCCGAGGACGTAGGGCTCGGGCGGGGGTACGCCCCGGGCTTCCCGCACCTCGAGTACTTCAGCTCCGGCGACACCATCTACCCCGTCGCCGAGCGCGACGGCCGCCAGCTCACCAAGTCGTGGGTCTATGGCGTCGTCGTCGGCTCCGCTGCGAAGGCGTACCCCGTCCGCACGGTCTTCGACGAGCACGTCGTCAACGACCGTATCGATGACGTGGAACTGGTCGTCGTGGGCGACGGGCAGGGCCGCGGCATCCGCATCCGCGTGGAGCTCCCCCAGCTGGGCGAGGTGCGCTACTTCGTCGGCGGCGCCGTCCGCGCCTACCAGCGCCCGCCGGGCGTCACGTTCGCCCCCGGCCCGACCCCGGACATCGTCCTCGACGAGGACGGCGAGGCATGGCGCGTCACCGAGGAGGCGCTCGTGTCGCCCTCGGGCGAGGTCGCCCCGCGCATGTCCGGCCAGCTCGCCTACTGGTTCGGCTGGCGTGCCTTCCAGCCCCACACCGCCATCTACGGCATCACCCACCAGCCACTTCGCCGGTAGCCGGCGAGGGTCCTCCTCACCCAGAGGCGTCCGAGCTCATCAGGGTCCGCGGGCTACGCGCCGATCTCCGCTACGAGCGCGTCGATGGCACTCTCGAGCCGTGCTTCCGCCTCGCGCAGGCGCTCGGTCGCGGCGTCGAGCCATGCCACGTCCCGCCCGAGGTGGTCGCGCTCCTCCGCGAGTTCGTCGCGGGCAGCCTCGGGCGAGGGACCGCCGTAGAGCGTGCGGCGCTCGACGAACCGCGCGGGATCGAGGGCGTCACGAAGCGCGTCCTCCGAGAGCCCCACGGGCTCACCGAGGTAGAGCACGGCCGCCTCGTCCAGCAGGGCAGGGGTGACCTCGCGGGGTGGGACACGCCGTTCCTCGGACAACCGCACGAGGATCGCCGTGACCTGGTGCGCGACGCGCCACGGCCACCCCTGCGACTCGACGAGCGCGGCGGCGACGTCGGTCGCCTGCGCCCAGTGTGCTCCAGCAGCGTCCAGCATCCGCTCGCGGTCCACCTCCAGCGCCGGGACGAGCTCGGCGAGCCAGGCGGCACCCCGGACGGCGGCGTCGAACGTGCGGTGGAGGCCCGCTCCTCCGTCGCCACCAAAGTCACCGGACGGCGCGTTGAGCGCCGCGGCGGTCGTCGCAAAGGCGCCGAGGGCCTCGGCGGCGGCAGTCCGCATCGCGGGGAGCATGGCGGGGTTCCGCTTCTGGGCCATGATGCTGCTCGTGCCGCAGAACCGGTCCGGGACGCGGAGGTAGCCACTCTCCGAGGTCGACCAGAAGTTGATGTCGTTCGCCCACCGCGCGAGGCAGACGTTGACTGACACGGCGACCGACAGCGCGTCGAGTTCGTCGTCGTGGCCCTGGATCGCGTCGAGCGTGTTCCGCAGGACGCCCTCGAACCCCATCAGGTCCGCCGTGCGCTGCCGGTTCACCGCGAAGCTCGACCCCGTGAGGATGGCGGCCCCCGCGGGGCTGCGGTTCACGCGCGCGAAGGCCTGCGCGATGCCCTCGAACTGCCGGTCGAGGGCGGCGACCCACGCCAGCAGCTGGTGCCCGAAGGTCGTGGGCTGCGCGTGCTGGCTCCCGGTGTGGCCGGGCATCACCGTGTCGAGGTGGGCCTCGGCGGTGTCGAGGAGCGCGGCGCGGAGGGTGTTGACGGCGCCCGCCAGCTCGAGCAGCCGCGTCCGCTCCCGCACGCGGCGCGACACCGCGCCGAAATCACCCGTGCTCCGTCCGAGGTGGATCCGCCCGCCGATGTCGTAGCCGAGTCGCCGGACGAGGTACTGCTCCCCGGAGTGCATCCCACCACCGACCTGGCGCCGCACATCGACGGCCCCGTCACGCTCCATCTCGCGGAGGGCGGCAAGCATCCTCGCGGCGGCTTCGCGCGGGATGAGGTCCTCCTCGCCGAGCATGACGAGATGGGCCTTGTCGAACAGGTGGTACGCCTCCAGCAGGTCGGCGCCGGTCTCGCTGTACGCGCCGCCCATGCCTGGCGTCAGGGGCTCCGTCATCCGGATCCCGACGCCACGCGGTCCGCTGTATTCCTTGGCAGGAGGCTGGAGCATGGTCATCGTCCTCTCGATGGGCGCTGCGCTCGTGCGTAGGATGCGCGCATGACCCGGGCGATCGCGCGCAACCTCGCCATCACGGTAGTCGTCGCCCTCGTCGCGCTGTTCGCACTCGACCAGTGCGGGACGCTGGGCGTCCGGGAGTGGGCGTACGTCCGCGCGAACAACGCCTACCTCGACCAGATCGAGTTGCACCCCGGCTCCGTCGAGGTCTCCCGTGAGGCGACGAGCTACTCAGGTGCGGACTCCGCGATCCTCTACCTTCGGCCCGAGGGCTGGCAGACGCAGGTCATCCTCCAAGCCCCCGATGGCACGACGGAGGCGGACCTCCGCGCCTTCTACGCACCGCAATTTGTGGAAGGCTGGCAGCAACATGACATCGTGGTCGGCGTCGCAGGTGCGACGTTGGACGCGCAGGGACGCCCGATCTCACTCGACCTGCCACCGCTCGTCATCACGTCGTACTGCCGCGACGGCGGACGCGTCTCGTTCGACTACGACCGGCTTCACACCCTCAGCGAGTACGTGATCAACGTGGACCACAGTCCCGCGAGCTGCTGACGCGCGCGCCTACGCCCCCGCCTCGCGCACGGTGACGCGACGCATGTGCCAGCCGGTCGCGCCGTCCGGATCGGGGCGCGCCTCCTCCGAGGTCTGCGTGACGCCCTCCCCATCGGTCGCTCGGACTTCGACGTTGTAGGTCCCGGGCCTGGCGTCCCACTCCACCACCCACTGCCGCCACGAGGAGTCAGAGAGCGCGTCCGAGAGCCGCGCCGGGAGCCACTCCGGATTTGCCTCCCGGTCGTCTTCGATGGGGGTGACGCGCACCTCCACCTTCGAGATGTCACGGATGCCACCCCAGGCCACGCCGGCGATGGGGATGCGGCCGGCGTTCACGTTGTTCCCGCGCGGAACGTCGATGCGCGACTGGGTCTTGATCGGTGCTTCCTTGGACCAGCCGCGCGGGATCCAGTAGGCGTCGAAGTCCTCCAGCCGCGTCAGCTCGATCTCGCTGAGCCACTTGGTGGCGGAGACGTAGCCATACAACCCGGGGATCACGAGGCGGGCCGGGAAGCCGTGCTCCGCCGGGAGCGGCGTGCCGTTCATCCCGATCGCCACCATGGACGCGCGCCCATCGACGGCGACCGCGGTCGGGAAACCCACCGTGAACCCGTCCACCGAGCGCCCGACGATCTGCGTCGCGCCCGGCTGCACCCCGGCCCGATCGAGGATGGTCGCGAGGGGGACGCCGATCCAGATCGCCGTGCCGACGAGATCCCCGCCCACCTCGTTGCTGACGCAGGAGAGCGTGACGCACTCCTCCAGCGTCGCCATCTCCGCGAGGTCGGCGAAGGTGAGGGTGTACGGCGTGTCCACCATACCGTGGACCTTGAGCCGCCAGCCGGAGGCGTCCACGCGCGGCACCACGAAGGCGGTGTCGATGCGATAGAAGTCCTCGTTCGGGGTGATGTAGGGCGGCAGCCCCTCCACCATCAACCCCACGTTCTGCGGCGGGGCGGAGCCGCCGATCTCCGGCAGCGCCACCGAGGCGCGCTCCGCCTCCACGTCCACGCGCGAGCCGAACATCTGCCCGCCGACCGCCGCGACCACTGCGCCGCCCGTCGCCGTCCCCGCCAGTGCGAGGAACTTGCGGCGCCCCGCCACCCCTCGGCCCGGCATCACCGCCGAGCTGGCGGACGCCTCGGGCGTCGCGAGATCGAGGAGCGCGCGGAGCGTGAGCCACCCGACGAGGGCAGCCGGGACGGCGATCCAGAACGCGGCGCCGTACCCGGTCAGCGGATCGCTCGCCCCCGCGAGGACGCCGGCGAGGCCGAAGACGGCGAACGCGACCTGTCCGACGACGGGGCGCCTCCCCGCTGCCGGGCCCAGCACGAAGCCGAGGAGGAGCGAGACGGCCGTCACGGTGGTGAGCAGGAACGGCTTGTCGTTCGTGCCGAGGAGATCGATGCCCCACTTCACGACGGGTCCGGGCGTGCGGTCCACCACGACGTTGCTTACGGACACGACGAGGGACGCCGCTCCCGCGAGCGCCGCGAGCAGCTCTGCGACGCCGAGGGCCACCGCGGCGGCGGCGAGCCCGGCGAGCGCGTCCATCAGTCGGTTGCGAGGCATACCGCGGCTCCTCGTGGTGTGGCGGCCGATCCATTGTGCGTCCGTCGACCCTCCGTGTGCAGGTAGTTCGCACGAGTGACGATCTGGATCACTCCTGCCCTCTGACCCGCTAGCATCAAGAGAGGGAGATACGCGTGTTCAAGTCGATCCTGGTGGGCATCCTCGGCGGGTTCCTCGGCATCGCGGGCGCGGCGATCGCTCCGGTCGTCGTCGCCATCCTCGGTGCCTTCGGTGGCGCCGCCGCGATCGTGGGGCTCGCCGTGTGGCGCACACTCCGCCGCCGCAAGCGTCACGAGCATCCGGAGCACATCGAGGGTGTGACCACCGCCTGACCAGCCGCCGCGAGAGCGGAGACTTCGAGGCAGTATGACGAACGAACCAGAGTCCACCGACCCGGCACCCGGACTGCCGCCGGAGGACATCGCACCTCCACCCACCTCGACCCCGCCGACCGAGCCTGCGCTGCCGCCCGCCCCCGCTGCCCCTCGGCGGCTGTACCGGTCGAGGCGTGACGACTGGCTCGGCGGCGTCGCGGGCGGCCTCGCTGACTACTTCGACACGGACCCGACCCTCATCCGGATCGCCTTCGTGGTCGCGGCGTTCATCTCGGCCGGGGTCGCGGTCGTCGCGTACGTCGTGGCGTGGATCGTGATCCCGGAGGCGCACGAGGGCTTCACGGGCGGTACGGCAGACGGCGCACCGCGCCGGCGCTCAGGCGCGACGGGCGCCCTCATCTGGGGCGGGCTCCTCATCGTCGCCGGGACACTGGTGCTGCTCTCCCAGCTCGACCTCGACATCGACTTCCCGCCGTGGGAAGTAGGCCTCTCGGTCGCGCTCATCCTCGTCGGCGTGCTGATGCTGATCGAGGCACGGCGTGGATTCAACGGTGGGCTGCTGACGCTCGCCGTGATCCTCACGCTGCTGCTCGGGCTCTCCTCCGTCACCAACTTCAGCTTCGGAGCGGACAGCGCCTTCGGGGACTCCTCGCACGTGGTCCGGCGCGTGGACGACCTGGAGGACGAGTACTCGCATGCCTTCGGCCAGCTGACCGTGGACCTCCGGCAGCTCGATGTCCCGCAGGGCACGACGACGCTCGAGATGAGCGTGGTGTTCGGGAACGGCGAGCTGTTCCTGCCGCCCGATATCCCCCACCGCATCGAGGCGGACAGCGTCTTCGGCAGCATCGAGGGGCCCGACATGGATGCCCAGGGCGTGGCGAACAGCCGCACATACACCTCACCGGGGTACGAGGAGGCCGCGCGACGCCTCGACATCCGGATGTCGGTGGTGTTCGGCTCCGGGAGGATCCGCTGATGCGCTACGACCTTGGGGCAGCCCTCGTCGGGCTCATCGTGATCGCCCTTGGCGCCGCGTTCCTGCTGGATGCGCTGGACGTGGCCGAACTGCGGTTCGAGATCGTGCTACCGATCGCGGCGATCGCCGTGGGCGTCGCGGTGATCCTCTCCGCGCTCTTCCGCGGCAGAGACCGGGCGACCGAGCACAACACGGCGCAATAGTCGTATCCTTGCCCGCTCTCGGACGCCCTCGCGGCCTTCCGCAGCGTCGTCAGGGGACGCTCGGCAGCGTTGTGTAACGTGTCCCGGCGAATTGGTTCTGAATCGTGGCATAATCGGCCTCGTTGGCCCGTCGTTGGGGGGCACGCGCCCGAAGCGCGTGGCACGGAGTGACGGACTCGTGACGGCCCCACCGGCCAGCGCGGAAGCGCCGGTTTGAGGAAGGACGCCTGATGCAGGCAGTGAAGTATGCGCGTGCCACGTCCGTGGACGAGGCCGTGCAGATGCTCCGTGATGGAGGCGACGTCGCGCGCGTCCTCGCCGGAGGGACGGACCTCATCGTCCTCGCCCGGGAGCGGCGCCGGAACATCGACCTGTTCGTGGACGTCAAGCACATCCCAGACCTCACCGGCATCACCTACGCCACCGGGCAGGGCCTCACGGTGGGTGCGGCCACTCCGCTCTACCAGGTCTACAACCACCCGGACGTGAAGGCGCACTACCCCGCGCTCGTGGAGGCCTCTCACGTCATCGGCGGGACGGCGATCCAGGGGCGCGCTTCCCTCGGCGGCAACCTGGCGAACTCCTCACCCGCCGCGGACGGCATCCCCGCGATGATCGCCCTCGGCGGCATCGCGCATACCGCCGGCCCGAACGGGGCGCGAGACATCCCCATCACCGAGTTCTGCACCGGCCCCGGCCGGAACGTGCTGGAGCAGGGCGAGTTCATCGTCACCCTCTCGTTCCCGGATCCGGCGCCACGCAGCGGCTCCGCCTGGGAGCGCTTCATCCCCCGCAATGAGATGGACATCGCCGTCGCGAACGCCGGCGTGTACCTCGCGCTGGACGGCGACACCGTGACGGAGGCGCGCGTCGCCATCGGCGCGGTCGCGCCGACGCCGCTCCTGGTCCCCGCCGCGGCGGAGGCCCTCATCGGCAAGCCGCTCACCGACGAGACGATCGAGGCCGCCGCGGCCGCCGCGAAGGACGCCGCCACACCGATCTCGGACATGCGCGGCTCCGAGCAGCAGCGCAAGCACCTGGTCGCCGTGCTGGTGAAGCGCATGCTCAACCAGGCTGCAGCCCGCGCGCGCGGCGACGAGTAAGGGCGAGGAGTACCGAATGACCACCGACGAACGCATCATCGTCACCGCCACGATCAACGGCGAGGAGCGCCAGTGGCTCTCGTCCAGCCGTGACTCCCTCCTCGAAGCCCTGCGAGAACGCCTCGGCCTGACCGGGGCGAAGGAGGGGTGCAACAACGGCAACTGCGGCGCCTGCTCCGTGCTGATGGACGGCCGCCTGGTGAACTCCTGCCTGGTGATGGCCGCCGAGTGCAACGGCGCCGAGATCACGACGGTGGAGGGCCTCGCGCAGGGCGACCAGCTGCACCCGTTGCAGACCGCCTTCCTGGAGGAGGCCGCGCTCCAGTGCGGCATCTGCACGCCGGGCTTCCTCATCTCCTCGAAGGCGCTGCTGGACTGGAAGCCGGACCCCTCCGAGGAGGAGATCCGGTTCTGGCTGGCGGGCAACCTCTGCCGCTGCACCGGCTATGACAAGATCATCCGCGCGGTCGAGAAGGCCGCGGAGGAGATGCGCTCCTAGCCCCAGCGGCTGGATCGCCCTCGAACGGTCGAGCGCACACGAAGGAGACCGCCATGGTCGCCACTCCTGAGAAGCCCACGTACAAGGTCATCGGCACCCGGCCGATCCGCCCGGACGGCATGGACAAGGTCACCGGGCGTGCCGAGTACGGCGCGGACGTGAAGCTGGAGAACGTGCTCTACGGCGCCGTCCTCCGCAGCCCACACGCCCACGCACGCATCAAGCGCATCGACACGTCGAAGGCGGAAGCGCTGCCCGGTGTGAAGGCCGTCGCCACGAACGCGGACTTCCCGAAGCCCGATGCGGGCTCGATCGACCTCGGCGAGGGCTCAGCGAACCCGGTGTGGCTGTCCGAGAACATGCTCGCCGGCTCGAAGGTGCTGTACCACGGCCACGCCGTCGCCGCCGTCGCGGCCACGGAGCTGCACATCGCAGAGGACGCGCTCGCCCTCATCGAGGTCGAGTACGAGGTGCTCCCGCATGTCATCGACGTGCGCGAGGCGATGCTGCCGAACGCGCCGGTGCTGCTGGACGACCTGCGCACCAACGTGCGCGCGAAGGGTGCGGACACCCCGAAGGACGTCCCGACGAACATCGCGCTGCACATGCGCATCGAGAAGGGCGACATCGAGGCGGGCTTCGCGGAGGCGGAGGTCGTCATCGAGCGCGAGTTCTCGACGAGCCAGGCGCACCAGGGCTACATCGAGCCGCAGAACGGCACCGCCTTCTGGAACCGTGACGGCCAGTTGACGATCTGGTGCTCCACGCAGGGCTCGTTCGCGGTGCGCGCACAGTGCTCCGCGCTCCTCGGCATCCCGGAGTCCCGCATCAAGGTCATCCCGATGGAGATCGGCGGCGGCTTCGGCGGCAAGCTCACCGTCTACCTCGAGCCGGTCGCGGCGCTCCTCTCGAGGAAGTCACACCGCCCGGTGAAGATGTGGATGCCGCGCGCGGACATCATCCGCGCCACCGGTCCCACCTCCGCCACCCACAACCGCGTCAAGATCGGCGCGAAGCGCGACGGCACGATCGTCGCCGCAGAGGTGAACCTCGCGTACGCGGCGGGCGCCTACCCCGGCGCCCCCGTCGGCGCGGGAGCGCTCTGCGCCCTCGGCCCGTACGACGTCGCCAACCAGCGGATCGACGGGTTCGACGTGGTGACGAACACCCCGAAGACCCAGGCCTACCGCGCCCCCGGCGCCCCCGCGTCCGAGTACGCCGTGGAGGCCACCCTCGATGAGCTCGCGGAGCAGTTGCAGATCGACCCCATGGACCTGCGGCTGAAGAACGCGGCGAAGGAGGGTGGCACCAACTCTGCCGGCCAGCCGTGGCCGCGCATCGGTGCGGAAGCCGTGATGCAGGCGATCAAGAACCACCCGCACTACAACAGCGAGCTCCACGGCGAGGACACCGGCCGAGGCGTCGCGCTGGGCTTCTGGTTCAACGGCGGCATGGAGTCCTCCTCCAGCGCCACGGTGAACTCGGACGGCACGGTGAGCCTCATCCTGGGCTCCATCGACATCGGCGGCTCGCGCGCGGCGCTCGCGATGCAGTTGGCGGAGACGCTGGGCCTCACGCTGGACGACATCAACCCGCACATGGTGGACACGGACAGCGTCGGCTGGACGGGCGTCACCGGCGGCAGCCGCACCACGTTCGCCGGCGGGTGGGTCGCCTACGACCTGGGCGAGGAGATCAAGAAGCGCGTGGTGGAACGCGCCGCCCGCATGTGGAACGTGGAGGCCGACCAGGTCTCCTACGCCGACGGCACGATCACCGGCCCGGACGACGACGAGGGCAAGCCGCGCTCCATGACCTTCAAGGAGATCGCGAAGCAGCTCCAGCGCACGGGCGGCCTCATCGCCGTCTCGGCGACCTCGCGACGGAACACGCAGGGCGCGGCGTACGCCGGGCACATCGTGGACCTGAAGGTGGACCGCGAGACCGGCAAGGTCACGATCCTGCGCTACACGGCGATCCAGGACGTGGGCACGGCGATCCATCCCGCTTACGTCGAGGGCCAGATGCAGGGCGGCGTGGCCCAGGGCGTGGGCATGGCTCTGAACGAGGAGTACTTCTACGACTCCGAGGGCCACGTGCTGAACGCGTCCCTGCTCGACTACCGGATGCCGGTGGCGAACGACCTTCCGATGATCGACACGGAGCTGGTGGAGGTGCCGAACCCCGGCCACCCGTACGGCGTCCGCGGCGTCGGCGAGGCACCCATCGTCCCGCCCACCCCGGCGATCCGGAACGCGATCTACGACGCCATCGGCGTGCGCATGTACAGCACCCCCATGTCGCCGCGACACATCCTGGAGGAGACCCTCCCGCGGGAGGACTAACAGCGAGGACTGCGCGCTGTGGCCACGGTGCACATCCCTGCACACTGGCGTGAACTGACGGACGGCCGGGACACCGTGGAGGTGCCCGGCCGTTCGCTTGGCGCCATCGTGGACGCCCTCGGCGCCGCGTACCCGGGGATGCGCCGGGTGCTGCTGGACGAGGGCGCGCTCCGCGGCGAGGTCGCCATCGCCATCAACTCGGTCATCACTGAGAACGGCATCCTCGAGCCCGTCGAGGACGGCGACGAGATCTTCCTGCTCCCCGCGATCGCCGGCGGGTAACGTTCCACTCACCGCCAACGGGACTTCCGACTCTTGTCAGCCTCCTGAGCGCCCCCTATCGTTACGTCGCGATAGAACATCAGAACTGTTCATCTGCCCATGCGGAGTAGGCAGTCCTGGGTGTCGCGGACGGCATGAGGGGCGGGGGTGAGGTCCCATCATGGCGCAGCAACCACGCGATCGACGAACGGTGCCGGCGAGCGGGTCGAGTAAACGCGACCTCCTCCGTGCCGACCTCCGACGCTCCACCCCCCAGGAGCTCGCCCAGGCGCTCCACGCCTTGCTCGACCAGTCCCGCCTCGCCCGGGAGGAGCGCCTCCACGCCCTCGCCAGCGCGCTCGTGATCGAGGCCCTCGCTCCCTACTGGGTGGACGGTCGTACGCCCGAGGAAGCCCACGAGGCGCTCCTCAGCACCGACACCGAGCTCGCGAGCGTGATCGAGGCCCTCGCCCCGATGCTCCTCGGACGTATCGAGGTCCACGAGGACGCCCGCGAGGCGATCGCGACGATCGAGGCGATGCTGGGGATTGCGCGCTAGCCTCGCGCTCGACGCCCTCCGGAGTGGCAGGACGCCCTCGGAGCAGCCGGCACGCCACCTATACTCTGTAACGACTCGGGCATAACTCGTCGCGTCTTCAGCGACGCGTGCCTCGGGCGCTCGCCTACCCTCGACGGGTGGGAGCGGGCTGAATCAGAGGGGAGCGCGGCATGCCTCGTGCGATCTGGCGCGGCGCCATCTCGTTCGGGATGGTCTCCATCCCGGTCAAGCTCTACAGCGCCACCGAAAGTCACGACGTCTCCTTCCGCCAGCTGGCGGAGGAGGACCTGAAGCCGATCAAGTACCTCCGGTGGTCTCCCACCCTGGACCGCGAAGTCCAGTACAGCGAGATCAAGAAGGGGTACGAGTACGCGAAGGACCAGTTCGTCATCCTGGAGGATGAGGACTTCGACCGCCTGCCGGTCCCCAGCAAGCACACGATCTCGATCACGCAGTTCGTCGAACAGGCCGAGATCGACCCGATCTTCTACGAGAAGGCGTACTACCTCGACCCCGACGAGGCCGGCATGAAGCCCTACACCCTGCTCCTCCGCTCGATGGAGGAGAAGGGGCTGATCGCCATCGGGAAGCTGGCACTCCGCCAGAAAGAGCAACTCGTCGCCATCCGCCCGCACGATGACCACCTGACGGTGGAGATGCTCCTCTACCCGGACGAGGTCCGACCGTTCGAGGGCATCGACGTCTCCGGCGTCGAGGTCTCCCAGGAGGAGATGAAGATGGCGTTCGCGCTCATCGACATGCTCCACGAGCCCTTCGACCCCGAGAAGTTCGAGGACGAGTACCGCGACGTCCTGATGAACATGATCACCACCAAGCTCGAGGGCGGCGAGGTCGTCGTGGCCGACGAGGAAGCAGCCCCGGCGCAGACCGTCGACCTGATGGCCGCCCTGCGCGCCTCGATCGAGGCGACGAAGTCTCGCAAGTCCGGCACCGCATCGACGACGGGGGCGAAGGCCTCGAAGGCCACCGAGTCCGAGGATGCCGAGGACGAGCCAGAGGACGAGCCGGAAGAGGCGCCGAAGAAGAAGCGCGCGACATCGAAGGCCGCTGCCTCCAAGAGCTCCGACGACAAGCCCGTGGCTAAGTCCACGCGCACGAGGAAGAAGGCCGCCGCCCGCTAGCGGGGGCGCACCATGCCTGCGCGCCGGCGGAAGGACCAGCCTGCGCCCGACGCGCAAACGCCCGAGGAAGCGCTCGAGCAGTACGGCTCGATGCGCGACTTCGAGCGCACGCCGGAGCCCTCCGGCGCGGCGCACGAGGATCACAGCGACTCGCACGCGCCGCTGACGTTCGTCGTGCAGAAGCACCGCGCGACGCGCCTCCACTACGACCTGCGGCTGGAGGTGGACGGGGCGATGCCCTCGTGGCCGGTCCCGAAGGGCCCGGCCGCCATCCTCGGCGAGCGCCGCCTCGCCGTGATGACCGAGCCGCACCCGATGGACTACGCCGTGTTCGAGGGCCTCATCCCGAAGGGCCAGTACGGCGCGGGCGAGGTCATCGTCTGGGACCGCGGCACCTTCTCCCCCGACGAGGACGGCCCGCTGGTCTTCGAGGACCGCGCCGAGGCAAACCGCCGGATGCGGCAGGCGATCATGAACGGCAAGGTCTCCGTGACCATGCGCGGCCATCGCATGAAGGGCTCATGGGCCCTCGTGAAGACCCAGCAGTCGGAGGACTCGTGGCTGCTCATCAAGCACAAGGACGAGGCTGTCTCCGGCCTCGACCTCGCGGAGGAGTACGAGGACTCCGTCCTCAGCGGCCTCACCATCGCCGACCTGCAGGGAGGCCGGAAGATCCCCCCCACGGACGCGCCCGTCCTCCTCGCACACCAGGTGACGGGCGCGAAGCGCGGGCCCGTACCGAGGTCGGTCGAACCGATGCAGGCACAGCAGACGCGCGAGCCGTTTTCGAACCCCGGCTGGGTGTACGAGCCCAAGCTGGACGGCATCCGCGCCGTCGCCACGCTCGCCGACGGCGAGGTCAGCCTGATCACCCGCCGAGGCAACGACGTCACGCCGGGCTACCCCGGCCTCGCAGCAGCCCTCGGGCGGCAGCCGGCGAACAGCGTGGTCTTCGACGGGGAGATCGTCGCTTTCGACGACCAGGGCGTGCCGTCCTTCGAGCGCCTCCAGCAGCGCATGAACCTCACCAACGCCGTGGAGATCCGCCAGGCTGAGAAGGACGTCCCGGTCGTCTACTTCGTCTTCGACCTCCTCTACCTCGACGGTGTCGACCTGCGCGGCGCGCCCCTCGAGGAACGTCGACGCCTCCTCCAGCAGACGCTGATGCCGCAGGCGAACGTGCAGCTCGTGGACCAGCTGGAGATGGACGGCGTCGAGGCGTACCACGCCGTCGTGAACCTGGGGCTGGAAGGCCTCGTCGCGAAGAGGCGAGGATCGACCTACACGAGCGGCGCACGCTCCCACGCCTGGGTGAAGGTGAAGGACCGTACGAGGGACGAGTTCGTTGTCATCGGCTATACGAAGGGCCTCAACTCCCGCTCGAGCACCTTCGGTGCCCTCGCGATCGCTACTCGCGACGGCGAGGACGACGAGCTCTCCCCCGTGGGACGTGTCGGTTCCGGCTTCGACGAGCAGATGCTGAAGCGGCTGCTGCCACGCCTCCAGCAGTTGGCGATCGACGAGCCCGTTGTCCCGCTCTCGCGAGAGCTGAGGAAGGACCTCACCCCGGTCCGCCCGGAGCTCGTGGTCGAGGTGGAGTACACGCACCGCACCTCCGAGGGGAACCTGCGTGCCCCCGTCTTCATCCGCCTCCGCGAGGACAAGGCCCCCAGCGAGGTGCGCTCGGTGCCTCCGATCGCACCACCGGCCATCCTCAGCGGTAGCAACTCCGGTGAGGGCGGCAGCATCGAGGAGCACGGCGCCGCCGTCCTCGGACAGCTCGAGTCGCTCAAGAAGCAGGGCGTGATCGAGGTCGGCGGGGCGCAGGTCCCGGTGTCGAACCTCGACAAGGTGATGTGGCCGCAACCCGACGATGGGCACGAGGGCCAGCGTGCTCTGACGAAGCGCGACCTCATCGGCTACTACGCGCGGATGGCGCCCTACATCATCAACCAGGTGCGCGACCGGCCCCTGACCATGACGCGCTACCCCAACGGCGTGGACGGCAAGTTCTTCTACCAGAAGCACGTGGACGACCCGCCCGACTTCATCGACTCCGTGCTCGTCCACACCGAGACGGGCGGCGGCGACCAGCAGTTCCTGCTCGTGAACAACGTCGCCACCCTCGTGTGGCTCGCGCAGATGGCCGACCTCGCGATCCACACCAGCCTCGCGAGGGTGTCCCCGGAGCCCGATGGCCACGCGCACTCACTGGAGTTCTCCGGCTCACGCGCCAACGTCGAGGCGTCCCTGCTCAACTACCCAGACTTCGTCCTCTTCGACCTCGACCCCTACATCTACCGGGGCGACGAGAAGCAGGGCGGCGAGCCCGAGTACAACCGACGAGCCTTCGAGGCCACGTGCGACGTGGCAGGGTGGCTGAAGGAGCTCCTGGACTCCGCCGGCATGTCCTCCTTCGTGAAGACCTCGGGCGCCACGGGACTGCACATCTACGTGCCCGTCCTCCGCCAGTACGACTACGAGACGATCCGCGAGGTCGCGCACACGCTCGGCGCGTTCCTCGTGCGGATGCACCCGAAGGAAGTCACCACGGAGTGGGTGAGCGAGAAGCGTCGCGGCAAGGTCTTCTTCGACGCGAACCAGAACGCCCGCATCAAGAACCTCGCCTGCGCCTACTCACCGCGGGCAAAGCCCGGCGCCCCCGTCTCGATCCCCCTCAAGTGGACCGAACTCGGCAAGGTCATGCCGTCCGAGTTCACCATCCTCAACGCACACGAACGCGTGGAGCGGGTGGGGGACCTGTGGGCGCACATCCTGGACGCGAAGCACGACCTGGAGGCACTGACGGGGGAATGAGGGGCCTGCCGCCTCACTCCCTGACCTCTCTACCTCTCCACGCTCTGCCTCTGGCCCCCTCGCCCGCGAAGCGGGAGAGGGCGGGGGTGAGGGTCTGCTCTGCCGCTGCATGACCGACGCCTGAGGGATGACAAGCGTGTTTGCCCTCACCCCAACCCTCTCCCGCCGAGCCGGGGGAGGGGGTCAGAAGCGGAGCGGGAGAGGAGAGACGGGGGCGAACGTGGCTTCGGTAGCTCCTACCCTCTCGCCCCTGACTCCCGCTGGAAGTCCAGCAGCGAGCGCACCTGCCGCTTGTCCTCCCCGAAGTTCGAGGGCGAGAGCCACTGTTCGAAGGCGTCCCGGAGGGCGGGCCACTCGGCGTCGGTGATCGAGAGCCAGGTCGTGTCGCGGTTGCGGCCCTTCATCACCACGGCCTGCCG
>JALOAM010000288.1 GCA_023228765.1 Dehalococcoidia bacterium | reverse complement strand
CTCAATCGATGCTCCTGCCTCGGCACGTCCCGCGGACGCGCGGTGATCGTCCGGCATGCTACCGCACGTGGAGGTGAGGCCCGACGAGTTCGGGTGCGCTAACACTCCGTGCGCGCGAGCAGTACGATGAGGGCGATCATGGAGCGACTACACGAGTCCGAATCGCTGACACCGTTCTGTCCCCGGTTTCACCACGCGGTGGAACTGGTGGGGCGACGGTGGACGGGCGCCATCCTCCGCGCGATGTTCGCGGGGAATACGCGCTTCTCGGACATCGCCTCCACCGTCCCCGGCCTCTCCGACCGGCTGCTCTCCGAGCGCCTGAAGGAACTGACCATGGAGGGCCTCGTCGAGCGCGTGGCGCACCGGGACTCCGGGCGCGTCGAGTACCACCTGACCACCATGGGCCACGAGCTGGCACCGGTGATCGAATGCCTCTCGGACTGGGCGGACCGCTGGGTGCCCGTCCCGCCGGGGGCCGCCGTCGAGTCGGCCACATCCGTGTCGGCTGAGGCCATCGCACGCGGATGACCGAGCAGGGCGACACCGCCACCGGGGCACGAGGCCGAGACACCACGAGTTCCTCGCTCCGCTCAGAGGCCCCCGGCACCGATCCAGGCACGGAGGTCCGGAGCCGCAAAGCGGAGCAGTCCGACCGCACCCGCGCGACCCTGCTTGCCGTCGCGCGCAGCCTCTTCGCCGAACTCGGCTACGCGGGCACCTCGACGGAGGAGGTCGTGCATCGGGCGGGCGTGACCCGGGGCGCCCTCTATCACCACTTCCGCGACAAACGTGAGCTGTTCGAGGCGGTCTTCGTCGATATCCAGGCGGAGACACGGCAGCACATCCGCGCTGCCTCGAACTCCCGGAGCGACCGCTGGGAGCGCTTCCGCGCGGGGTTCGATGAGTACCTGAACCGCTCGATGGATCCCGCCACCCAGCGCATCACGCTGATCGATGCCCCCGCCGTCCTCGGCTGGGACCGCTGGCGGGAGCTGGACTACACGCTGGACATGCTCCAGAACGCCATCGCCGGGATGCAGACGGACGGTGTCGTCTCCGCTGCCCTCCCGGTGGACGAACTCGCCCACCTCCTGCGAGGCGTGGCGAACGAGGCGTCCCACATGATCGTCTCGTCCGCGGACGCCCCCGCCGAGCGCCGCCGGGTCGGCGAGGTGCTGGGCGTGATCCTCGAAGGCCTGCGGACGCACTAACGTCGCACCAAGACCTAGCCCAACCAGATCGCAGCGCAGACAGTGAGGCCGCGATGACGAGCATCCCCTTCGACTACCGGTCGGTCGCGGAGGCGGAGATCGTCCCCGCCACCGATGACGCGATCGCGGCGTGTGAGGTCATCCTCGAGCGGATTGCCTCGATCCCGGACGGCGAGCGCACCTTCGAGAACACGATGCAGCCGCTGGACGAGGTCGCGAACGTCCTCGGACGAGCTGGCGGGCGCTACGGCTTCCTCGCCTACGTCCACCCCGACGAGGCGCTCCGTGCGGCCGCGCTTGAGTGCGAACAGCGCCTCGAGACCTATGGCACCTCGCTCGGCTTCCGCGAGGACACGTATCGCGCCGTACGCGCGTACGCGGACACCTCGGAGGCCGCGGCGCTCGAGGGCGTTGCCGCGCGGTTCCTCGAACGGACGCTGCGTGACTACCGGCGCAACGGCTTCGAGCTGTCGCCCGAGCAGCGGGCGCGCGTGCAGGAGCTGAAGGAGCGGCTGGTCACCCTCGGCGTCCGCTTCCGCCGCAACATCGACGAGTACGAGGACGCCCTCCTGCTCACCCGTGAGCAGCTCGCCGGGATGCCGGACTCGTACATCGACCTCCTCCAGCAGGAGGAGACGCCTGCCAATGAAGGTGGGGGCTCCCGATACCGGGTCTCGCTGGACTACCCGGAGATGTACCCGTTCCTCGAAGGCGCCGAGGACGAATCGCTCCGGCGCGAGCTGTTCATCAAGAACCACAACAAGGCCGCCGAGGAGAACGCACCGCTGCTGGCGGAGGCGATCGCCGTCCGTGACGAGATCGCAACCACGCTCGGGTACGCCTCGTGGGCTGCGTACGTCATCGAGACGAAGATGGCGAAGACGCCGGAGGCCGTCCTCGACTTCCTCGTGGACCTGGAGGCGCGCCTGAAGGTGAAGGCGGCGTCAGACCTCGAGGAGGCGGCCGCCTCGAAGCGCGCGGAGACCGGTGATCCCACGGCCGAGGTGAACATTTGGGACTGGCGCTACTACCAGCAGCGCGTCACCCGCGAGCAGTTCGACGTCGACCAGTTCGCCGTCGCCGAGTACTTCCCCCTGGAGGGCACCCTCCAGGGCATGTTCGACGTGTACCAGCGCCTCGTGGGTGCTCGCTTCGTGCCCGTCGAGGATCCCCAGGCGTGGCACCCGGACGTGCGCCTCTACCACGTCGAGGACGCCTCGCCTTCCTCAACATCAGGGGAGGGTGGGGACGGGCACCACATCGGCTCGTTCTACATGGACCTCCACCCGCGTCCGGGCAAGTACGGCCACGCCGCGGCGTTCACCCTGCACCCCGGCCGCCTCAACGAGGACGGGACCTACGAGCCCGGTGTCTCCTCGATCGTCGCGAACTTCACGAAGTCCCGGCCCGGCGTGCCCAGCCTGCTCCGCCACTCCGAGGTCGAGACGCTGTTCCACGAGTTCGGCCACATCCTGCACCAGGTGATGACC
>JALOAM010000062.1 GCA_023228765.1 Dehalococcoidia bacterium | reverse complement strand
CGACTTCGGTGTCGTCGCGCGCCGCCCAGCTGAAGAAGTTGTTGGTGAGGTAGCCCGCCCGCTGCGTGGATGGATCGTCCACCACGTAGGTCTCGATCCGGTCGAGGAAGGGCAGTCCATCCTCGAAATACTCCGGATGCCGCACGAAGACGGAGCGCTCCTTCTGGACCCACTCGTCCTGGATGAAGGGGCCCGTGCCGATCGCGCGCGTCTCCATGAGATCCGGGTCTTCGACCACTTCTCGCGCGTCGATGTGCGACCAGGCCGCGATGTTCCGGGGGAAGTCAGAGAGCGGTTGGTCCAGGTTGAAGATCACGGTGTAGTCGTCGGGCGTCTCGATGGACTCGACCTCGGAGAACACGTCCTTCTGAGCGCCGCCCGCCTGGTACCGCTCGATCGATGCCCGGACGTCATCGGAGGTGAACTCACGCCCGAGGACGGGCTCGACGTTGTGGAACTTCACGCCCCGGTGGAGGTTGAACGTGAACCGGGTCGCGTCGTCCGTCATCTCCCACGACTCAGCGAGGTCGGGCTCGATGTCCACGGCGGTGATGTTCGCTCTGGCGCCCAGGGTCGCCCGTGTGAGCTTGTTCTTCACGTAGTCATGCGTCGTGTTGATCGTGCATGACAGGGTGCGGTTGAAGTCCATGTGCGGGGGGTCGAGATACCGGGTCAGCAGCGTTCCGCCGTGCCGGCCGTACGTGAGCGGGTCTGCCTCGGCCGCCGTCGGTGCGATCGTGCCGTCGTAGATGCCGGGCGCGATGCGAACCTCGCCGGCAGGGGACTGGGCGCCGCCCGCCCCCGTGCTGGTGCTCGCGGGGCTGCCCTCGGCGGGATCGTCCTCGCCGCCGCAGCCGACGAGCGCCGCCGCCATCACGCCAGTAGTACCCATCGCCGCGCCGCGTAGCACAGAGCGCCGTGACCATGATCGGTTCTGCCGGACTGTCCGAGTCGTCATGCCCTAGTCCCGTCTGCCAACCCCAGGCGGAACCTAACACGTTTGTTATATCAGACCCGTAACAAATCCACGCCCGTGGTCCCGTCGTACTCCGCGAGCTACTCGGAGGGTCTCAGGACCTGCTTGGGATACGCCGTACCGACCACCTCGCGAGCCACTAAGTCGTCGTACTCGCTCCGAGGCATACCGAGCAGATCGAGGTAGACGTACTCGTTGTCCTGTCCGAGCGTGACGGGCCCTCGACGCAGGCGGTTCGGCGTCTGCGCCATCCGCCACATGGTCCCCGGGTACGGATACGTCCCCACGGATGGGCTGTCGAGGTCAACAAAGAACGACCGCGAAGCGAGTTGTGGGCAGCGGCAGCGGTCGCCCGCGTGCTGGAGCGGCCCGGCGGGCACCGCTGCGTCCTGCAGCCGATGGAACAGGTCGAACTTTTCGAAGGCCGTCGTCGCCTGCCGGATGCAGGCATCGAGCTCCGCCTCCGCCTGCTTTCGCCGCTCCGCGGTGGTGAAACGAGGATCACGCGCGAGGTCCGGCGTCCCGAGGACCCCGCAGAGCGCAGCGAACTGCTCGTCGGTCTCGATGTCGATCGCGATCCACTCGTCGTCCCCGCGCGTGGGATACGCCTGATGTGGAGCGTGCCACCGGTGGCGATTGCCCCACGAGACTTCTCGGCCGTTCATCTGCCAGTCCAGCACGAGCTCCCCGAGGAACGGGAGGAAGTTCTCCGCCTGCGAGAGTTCTATCTGCTGGCCACGTCCCGTCCGCTGCCGGTGACGGAGGGCCATGACCACCGCGAGGGCCCCTTGCACGCCGGCAGCTGCATCCGCCGTGAAGACGTCACCGCCCTCGTCCGGAGTACCGCCGGGGTAGCCTCGGGCCTGGTGGTGTCCAACGAGGCCCTCGATGTGCGTCCCCAACGCCCGGTAGTCCCGGTACGGGCCGGTGAGTCCAAACCCGGGCATCCGCAGCATCACGAGGTCCGGCCGTCGCTGCCGGACCTCCTCGTAGGTGATGCCGGCGCGCTCGATCGTCTCGGGGACGTTGTTCTCCACGAGGACGTCGCACTGCTCGATGAGACGGAGGAAGTGCTCGCGCCCTTCCGCCATCATGACATCGCACGTCATCGAGAGCTTGTTCCGGGCGTGGCTGTTGAATCCTGAGTTCCGGTTCCACGGGTCAGGTCCGGGGTCGTACTCCGGATACGAGCCGCCGGTGGCAATCCCCGCGGCACCTCGCTGCGCTTCCAGCGCCAGGTCGGTGTGACGTTCCGCACCCCGCGTCGAGGGCTGGATCCGCGTGAGGGGCTCGATGCGGATGACCTCCGCCCCCCACTCGGCCAGCAACTGCGTCACGTGGGGTCCCGCCCACACGACCGTGACGTCCGCTACGCGGATGCCCTCGAGGGGGAGCGTCCGAGGTCGGTCCGCGGGTACCCGCTGCGGTGGCGCATCCTCGGTGAGCCGGACGACCTCCGCTCGGTGCTCATCGAGCAGCGGAGCGCGACGGGCGGGCGGACGCGGCGAGTTGCCGAGGACGAAGGGACGTGCCGGGTATTCCAGCGGCCCCGCCTCAGGATGTCCAAGCACTTCCCAGCAGCCACGGTCGCGGAAGTGTGGATCCTCAACCAGGTCGGCGATCGTATTCACAGGCGCCGCGAGAAGGTGCTCCTGCTGCGCGAGTGCCGCTGCGTCACGCTTGGTCTGCCCGCTCAACCAGATCATGTAGTTCGCGTCGATCTCCGCCGCGACCTCGGGATCGCGGACGCGTTGGTCGATCGTCGGGCTGGAAGCCAGGTCGTGCATCCCGATCAGACGGAGGAGGTGTGGCAGCCGCGGGCCGCCGCCCTGGATCCCCACGAACCCATCGAGGCATGGCCGGATGCCGACCCCGAGCTGCGAACCAGCCTCCTGCCGCCGGGGCTCCGTGCCGTTGTAGATGTAGTTGACGAGGTAGGGCATCGACCGATCGCGCGAGGCGACCTGGGTCTCATAGATCGAGATGTCGAGGTGGTCACCAACCCCGTCACGCTCCTGCCGGAAGAGCGCCATCGTGACGGCGAGGGCGGCGACGGCGCCGGCCTGGTAGAGCGCAAGGGCGCCACCTCCGCCCAGGCGCAGCGGTTCGCGGTGAGGGCTGCCGGTCCAGATCATCGGACCGCCCATCGCCTGCGCGACCAGGTCCGTGAGCCGGTACCCGACGTACGGTCCGTCCTGCCCCCACGCGGTGATCGATGCGAGCACGATCCCCGCGCGAGCGGCGTCGACCTGGTCGTAGTCCAGCCCGTGCTCGCGCGCCTCCCACGGCTCGAAGTCCGTGATGACGGCATCGACTTGAGCGACGAGTTTGCGGAGCAGCCCCCGGTCGTCCATTGTCTGCAGGTCGAGGGTGATGCTGCGCTTGTTCGTGTTGAGGAAGAGGAACCGCCCCGAGGCTTCCGGGTGAACCTGGTCCCCGCGGAACGGGCCGAACAGTCGCGCGGGGTCACCTTCCGGTGGCTCCACCTTGATGACATCGGCGCCGTGATCTGCGAGCAGCTTCCCTGCGTAGGCCGCAGAGACGCCGCCCGCCACCTCCAGCACACGCAGGCCTTCCAGTGGTCCCGGCATCGAACGACCCTTCACCACGAGCGACCACGCATCACGCTCGTATTATCAGAAGGGCGGCAAGCGATCTCCGGAGGACGGGTTCTGTCCGCTCCTGTTCGACGCTTGCGTGCGGGAGGGTGGGGATCCTCGGGTGGTCGTGACCTAGGTGGACGCCTTGCGGTCGGTCGCCTTGAGGCCGTCGAGGAGTAGCTTCAGGAGGATGTCCGCGATGTCGTCGATGTCGTAGCGGAGGCCCTTCTCGTACCAGCGGGTGAGCCAGTTGCAGGCGCCGAGGAGCCCCAGCGATGCAACCTTGGGGTCGAGGTCCGTGCGGAACTCTCCGGACGCCTGGCCGTCCTCGACGGCCTGTTTCACGATCGCGGCGTACTCCCGGTGGAGCTGTCCGGAGTCCGGGGGCGGGTTGGACCGCCCACGGCGGTTCCGGGAGGGCTTCACGATGATCGGCACGAACCATTGCGACGATTCGGGGTAGTACTCGTCGATGGAGCGGACGTGCGCCCGCAGGATCCCCTCCATCCGCTCGACGGCGGAACCGTCCGAGTCGAGGATCGACCGCGCGTTGCCGATCAGCTTCTGCAGGCGCCGTCCGTTGATGTGGAGCAGCAGCTCCGCCTTGGAGGACGTGTAGTAGTAGAGGCTGCCCTTGAGCACCCCGAGCTCATTCGCGACATCGTCGAGCCGAGTGGCCTCGTAGCCCCGCTCGCCGAAGAGGCGCGCAGCGACCTCCAGCACCTGGTCAAAGTCACGAACCTTCGTCACGAAGCCTCCCCAGCGCGATCCGCGCTGCACTGTACCGCAGGCAGCGGATCGCTCGGCGGGCTACTCGTTACTCAAGATCAAGGTCGCAGTGGCGGAGAACATCCCGCCGGGCGCGTGGACCAGGGAGGTGCGGACGCCGTCGACCTGGGCCGCGGCCTCACCGCGGAGCTGACGGACGGCCTCCTGGATGGCGAACATGCCGTACATCCCCGTGTGCGTGTAGGAGAGGCCGCCGCCGTTCGTGTTCACCGGCAGCGTGCCGCCGGGGGCGGAGTTCATCTCCGCGAACCACGGCCCGCCCTCGCCGGGGCCGACGAACCCGAGTGCTTCGAGGGCGTAGATCGGCGTGTGGGAGAACGCGTCGTACAGCATGAGGTGGTCGATGGCGTCGTGGCCCACGCCCGCCATGCGGAACGCCTCGGGGCCGGTGATCTCGGCTGCGGCGGACCACCCGGTCAGGTCGCGCATCTGGCTGATGTTCTGGTGCTGGGCAGACTCGCCCCGGCCCAGCACGTAGATCGGCGGCTTCGGGAAGTCCCGCGCGCGATCCTCGCTGGTGAGGATGAGGGCGCCGCCGCCATCTGTGACGAGGCAACAGTTCAGCAGGTGCAGCGGCCATGCGATGAGGCGGCTGTTGATGACGTCCTCGACGGTGATCGGCTCGCGCATCATGGCCCGCGGGTTGCGCGATGCCCACTGGCGCGTCGCCACGGACACCGCCGCCAGGTGCTCCTCGGTCGTGCCGTACTTCGCCATGTGCGCGGCGATGGGGACGGAGAACCGTGAGGGCGGCCCCGCGACGCCGAAGGGGGCGTCGAACTGCCCGCCCGGCTCGCCTCGCCCGCCCGAGGGCGCACCCACGCCGACGCGGGAGCGTCCCGACTCGCCATGCGTGATGAGCACCGTCGAGCAGTAGCCCGCCGCGATCGCCGCGACGGCGTGCGAGACGTGGATGAGGAACGAGCATCCGCCGACGCCGGTCGCGTCGATCCACCTCGGCATGATGCCGAGGTACTCGGTGACCGCTGCCCCCTGCACGCCGGCGTAGCCATCGATGTCGTCGAGCGTGAGCCCGGCGTCGTCGAGGGCGTTGAAGGCGGCCTCGGCGTGGAGCTGCAGCTGGGAGTGGTTGGGAAGGACGCCGACCTCGTTGGTCTCGGCGGCGCCCACGATCGCCACCTTGTGGCGGAGTTCGCGTGTGTCGAACATGGGGCGCTCCTAGACCAGCCGGAACATGGGGAGGGTGATGTCCTCCTCCGAGGGTTGGAACACGATCTCGACCGGCGCACCGACCGGGAGGTTCGCGGGTTCGAGGTCCTCGAGCCCCACGATGTTGGTCATCATGCGCCCGCCTTCTTCGAGCTCGACAAGGGCGATGACGTATGGCGCCTCGAAGGCGGGGTGTCCGCGGTGGGTGATGATGTACGTGGCGAGCGTGCCCTTGCCGGAGGCCGTGATCCACCCGACATCGCGGGAATGACAGCCGGCCCTGGGACAGAACGGACGCGGATAGAAGTAGCCTCGCCCACAGGTGTTGCAGCGCTGGATGCGCAGCTCGCCTCGACGGAGACCGTCCCAGTACTCCTGCGTCTCCGGTGTCGGCTGAGGTAGTGGTTTCGCGATCGCGGCCATGAGGCACCTCGTCGTCCGGTCCCGACACGGGGGAGTGGCGCGTCAGTTTTGACGGTGGTTTGATTCTAGCCCGACGGTAACAGCGGGCGGCTTGCAGCGACAACCCGCCCGGCGCGCCGCGAGCGCGTGTCAGACTCGCGGTGGCACAGCGTATTCGATATCCCCGCGTCAGCCGGAGTTCAGAGCGAGTCCCCATGACCAACACGCCGAGCACCGCCGCCAGCACCGGACCGCTGGAGGGCCTCCGTGTCCTCGACCTCTCGCGCCTCGCGCCGGGGCCGTTCGCCTCGATGCTCTTGAGCGACCTCGGCGCGGAGGTCACGCTGGTGGAGCCGCCTGCCGGCGCGATCAAGACCTCGGCGCGCCCCGGCGGGGAGGCGGCAGAACGCCGCCGTGCCCACAACCCGCTCGGCCGCAACAAGCGCTCGATCGTGGTCAACCTGAAGAGCGACGAGGGACGTGTGCTGGTGCACGACCTGTCGCGCGAGGCGGACGTGCTGCTCGAGGGCTTCCGGCCCGGCGTCACGGACCGGCTCGGCGTGGGATACGAGGCGATCGCGCTGACGAACCCGCGGATCGTGTACGCCTCGCTGTCCGGGTACGGCCAGACCGGGCCGTACCGCGACCTCGTCGGCCACGACCTCAACTACATCGCGGTCGGCGGCGTGCTCTCGGGTATCGGCCAGCGCGGCGGCCGCCCCGCGATCCCCTTCAACACGATCGCGGACTTCGCCGCCGGGGGCCTCATGACCGCGTACGCCGTCATGTGCGCCGTCTTCGCGCGAGACCGCACCGGCCGAGGCCAGCACATCGACATCTCGATGAGCGACAACGTGCTGTACCTGCTGGCGATGCAGACCGCGGACGTCCTCGCGGGCGGCGAGGTGCCGCGACCCTCATCGCAGCTGCTCAACGGCGGCGGCCCCCACTACAACGTCTATGAGTGCGCGGACGGGAAATGGATCTCCATCGCTTCGCTGGAGCCCCAGTTCTGGGCCGCCCTCTGCCGCCTCGTCGGCCGGGAGGACCTCCTGGAGCGGCAGGCGGAGATGCTCAGCTCGCAGGAGTTCGAGGATCACCTCGCGGCGTTCTTCCGGACGAAGGGCCGCGACGAGTGGTTTGTCGAGTTGCGCGACGTGGAGCTGTGCATCGCCCCGGTGCTCGACATCGCGGAGGCCCTCGACGACGAGCACGCCCAGGCGCGCTCGATGACCGCGGAGCTGGCTGACCCGGTGCTCGGCACGGTCCGCCAGGTCGGCATCGGGCCGAAGTTCGGCGATACCCCGGGCCATGTCCGCTCCACCGCGCCGCAGACTGGCGAACACACCGACGAGGTGCTGCGCGCCCTCGGCCGCTCCGACGAGCAGATCGCGCAGCTGCGTGCTTCCGGCGTGGTGAGCTAGCAAGGGATCTCATGCCCCGACCGACGATCTTTCAGACGATGGACGAAGCCGTCGCCGATGTTGCAGACGGGTCGTCGATCATGATTCCGGGGTTCGGCCCCGGCGTGCCGATCAACCTCCTCGCCGCGCTCTGGCGACAGGGCGCGACGGACCTCACCACGATCTCCAACGGCGTCGGGGCGCATCGGTCGCGCCCGGGGCGCTGCTGGTCGCCGCGCCAGGAGCTTGCCCGACGACGGAGCCGGAGCCATCGCAGGCGGTGATCCACTGCCAGAGGCCGGGGGTGCCCGCACTCGCGGAACCCACCGTCGTCCACGAACGCGATGTTGACGTCACCCGGCAGTGCTGCGAGGAGCGCCGCGGACAGCGCGAGGAGGATCGTGATCACCGCCGTCGGTGTCTCGCCGTCGCCTTCCCTCGCTGGGCCAGCACCACCGCTCCCACGCCCGCGCGGACTCCGAGCAGCTGCCGCAGGGTGGAGCCGCCTGGAAGCAGCCAGCCGAGGGCGAGCCCGCCCGCCGTTCCGATCACACCGACGCTGCGCGCGACCGCCGGTGGCAGCACGGCACGCCTCGGCGCGATGCGCCGCATGACCCATATGTACGTGCGCATCACCCCGCTGGTGACCACGGGGCGGAGCAGCGGCGTGAACGCGAGCAGTGTGCCGGCGGCCAGCGCGGCCGCCGTCGACGGGCCGACCACGAGCACGATCACCATGGATCCCGCCAGGCCGATCAGCAGGTGGACTGCGGTCCGGTGACGTCGGGCGCGCCGCCCGAGGTCTAAGCACCCGCAGACCGGTTCCAGAGTCGCTTCGATCCGTCAGGGAACAGCAGGAGGAGCGACGACCCGTCTGTCTCATAGCGTGCGTACGGCGTGAAGCTGACCGCGCCGAGGTCACTTCGGTACAGGACACCGCCCGCGCTGCGCCAACGGCCTTGCTGTACGTCGCCGGGGTCACTGTTGAACGACACTCCCGTGCCACTCCCCACCGCACGCGCGTCGCCGTACTGGTAGGTCCCGTCCGGACTCAGGACGAGGCGCTCCTGTAGCGTGATGCTGATGTCGCCGCTGAAGCTCCCGTCAGTCCACAGCCAGTGCCCGACGAGCCGTTGATCGAGTGACGCGCGGTCGAGGTCTGCATCCGCGGGGCCGCCCGATGCGGAGCCTCCGCTCGTCCCGCTCTCACCGGCCGAGGACACTTCGAGGCGTCCCGTGACTGGGGCGTGGAACTCGATCGAACGGTCGTCGAGTCTCGCGAGCAGCGGCATCGTCGCCCCGCTCCCCAGCTCGGTCACGATGCCCTGGACCTGCCCGTCCAGCAGGAGGCCTTCGAGCTGGTATGTGCTCCCGCCGACCTCGGCACGGCCCCGCCATGTCTCGCCATCGAGTTCGCCCTCCAGTGTTGCGGGTGCTCCGTCGAGCGTGCCGTAGAAGTGCATGTTCCATCTGCTCCCGGGCGTCTCCGGTGTTGGTACCTCGGGTAGGGGCCCCGGTCCCAGGCGTGCGACGGGAGTGTACGAGCGCATGCAGGAGATCATGGCCGGCGTCCCGGTCCATCGAGTATCGAGTACGGGATCGTGTAGCGTTCGCGTCTCGCCGTGCCACCCGGCGGGTACCGGTGAGGCCAAACAGAGGAGATGACCGTGTCAGACGTGCTGAGCATCGAGAACCGAGGTCACGTGCGGGTGATCCGCCTCACTCGCCCGGAGAAGAAGAACGCGCTCTCACGGGAACTCGCATGGGCCATCGTGCATGCCGTGTCCGAGGCGGCGCACGAGGAGGACGTCTGGGTCATCGGCATCACGGGTACCGAGGATGCCTTCTGCTCCGGCCTGGACCTCACACCCGATGCGACGGACGAGTCGTACACGCGCATGAACCCGCAGGACGAGTACCTGGACGAGCTCGGATGGGTGAGCCGCTTCCCGATGGTGCTGCGGCAGGAGTGCGACAAGCCGATCGTCGCCGGCATCAACGGTGTCGCGGTCGGGGCCGGGCTCGGCCTTGCCATGGCGTGCGACCTCAAGATCATGTCGCGGAGGGCTCGCCTCATTGCGGGCTACCCGCGCATCGGCGGCTCTCCGGACGGAGGCCTCTCGTGGACGCTCCTGCAGGCGATGGGCTACGAGCAGGCGCTCCGCTTCCTCCTCGAGAACCGCACGGTCAGCGCGGAGGAGGCGCACCGGCTCGGCATGGTTGGCGAGGTCGTGGACGACGAGGCGTTCGCCGCGCGCTTCGATGAGTACTGCGACAGCCTGACGAAGCTCTCCCCGATCACCGCGCGCCTCTCCAAGCGCGTCGTCCGCCACGCAGCCCAGCTCGCGGACATGGAGGGGCACATGCGCTACGAGCTCCTCAGCATCGGCCGCGCCTTTGGGAGCCAGGATGGCAAGGAGGCCCGTCGCGCCTTCCTCGAGGGGCGGCCGCCGCAGTTCACGGGCCAGTAGGGCGCGCGGATGCCGAGGTCGAGGACGGCAGGATGCTCGAAGATGTCAGGCGTGGCTCACGGAGCCGACGCTCTCACCTGGGAACACGAACAAGCCCGCCGCCAGGCGGGCTTCACGTTTGCCTACGCGACCATGGTGGAGTGGAGCGGGGGACGGGATTCGAACCCGCGACCCTTTGCTTGGGAAGCATTCTAGTACGTGATGCGACCGCGCCGTGGTCGCATCCCAGAATCACGACTGCGACCAAACTGCGACCGAGACCGACACATTCGCTCAGACGCTGCGTGCCACTAGGATGACCGAGGCCGCATGAGCGTGCGGTAGACTCCGGTTCTCCCCTCAGGACGCTCCGCCCCATGAGTACCCCCTTCGGTCTCGTCTGGGCTGATCGGTGGGACGGCGATCTCACGCCATCTGACCGGGCTACGCTCGAATCGCACACCCGCCGAGTGCAGGATGAGCTACTTCGTTCTCTGCAGGGCGCACCCGGACTGGGGCCTCTGGCGCGTCGAGGGCCTCTTCGTGCGTGATGCGCTCGTCGCGCAGGCCCCGGCGTTCGGGCGCGTGCTCCTTGAGTACGAGGAACAACCCCACCTGTGGTGGCAAGCGGGACGCACGTATCGCGGAATGCTCTGCGCCGTCCTCGACCTGAGCGAGCCGGTGATCGCGGATGGCGAACTCGTCGGCGCTCCGTCGGGGATGCGAGACTCCGTGGACTTCCTCCGTCCGCGCGTCGAAGACCTCGTCAGGACTGCATTAGCTGCCGTCGGACAGTTGGACGACGAGTGGCACCGAGCACTCGCTGCCGGCCTCCTCATCGAGCCGGGACTGGCCGAGTGGATGCGGCCGTTCGCGCCGTCACTCGTCCCGCCGCGAGACCCCTCCGCCAGTCCGTGGCGCATGGACCTCGCGATGCCCGGCGGGGTGCCGCTCCGCGTCGCGCGTGCGTCCGCCGGCCTCGCGCTGGCCGTGCAGCGTCGCCACGGCGTGGATGTCCAGGCACCGCGCCAGCAGGGCACCCGCGCACCGACTACCACCCGCCGCGACTTCGTCAGCTACGTTGCCGCGCGGCGATCCGCAGGTGTCTCCATCGAGTTCATCACGGAGGACGCCGAGGCGGCGCGTCTCTACCGACGGTGGAAGCCAGACGGCGTCCTCACGGCCAAGGTCGTCCGCACCGCGCTCCGCCGGGCCAGCGAGCAAAGTCGCTGACCATCTCAAGCGTGCACGCTGGATCGGGCAGCGAGCGGCTCTAGCGTCGGGGCATCTCATGAAGGGAGGTGTCCGATGACGTCGAGTGCGAAGTCTCGCGAAGGACTGCTGTTCCTGCTCTACAGCGAACTGGGGCCGGACCGCTCGCTGGAGCGCCTGCATGCGCTCATCGTCAGCGCCGGCGTCCGCGTCTCGCTCGGCACGCTCAAGCGGTACAGCTCGGAGTTCGACTGGACGAGGCGCGTCCTCGAGGTCGAGGCGGAGTCGGCCGCCCGTCGCCACGAGCGCGCCGTCGAGACACTCGCCGCCCAGGGTGAGCGCCACGCACAGCTCGGTCGCGTCTTTCAAACGCTCGCGGCCCGTGCGGCCGACGCTCGGCTGCGTGACCCCGAGGGACTGGGTCGCGCCTCAATCGCTGCGATCGCCCGGGCCGGGCAGGCCGGGGCTGAGATGGAGCGCCGCGCCGGGACGGAGCAACGCGACCGCCAGGGCGCGGCCGTCGAGATCTGGAACCGGCTGACGTTCCAGCTCGTGCCCGCCTTCCTCGACCTGAACGAACTTCCGGACCCGGCGATGCGCACCGAGCGCTTCGTCGAGGTCGTCGACCGCCTGGCGGACGAGCACCTCCGCGCGATCGCCGAAGGAGGCAGCTGATGACCACGAGACTCAACGAGCGCACTGTGGACCCGAAGACCGCGGACAGGAAGCCGCACTCGACCCGGATCCGGATCGAGCACGTCCCGATCGGGAGCCTGTACCCCGACCCCGCCAACCCCCGCCGGATCGGCGAGGCCGAACTCGACGCGCTCACGCGCAGCATCCGCGCCTTCGGGCTGGTGGACCCCTTGATCGCCCGTCGCGCCGACCGGGTCGTGATCGGCGGACACCAGCGCCTCTTGGCTGCGCGCCGCGTCGGCCTCGCGACCGTTCCCGTGGTCTTCGTGGACCTGGGCGAGGAGCAGGCGAAGCTCCTCAACGTCGCCCTCAACAAGATCTCGGGCGAATGGGACGAGACGTTGCTCGCGCAGCTTCTCAAGGATCTCGGCCAGCAGGACGACATCGACCTCACCCTCACTGGGTTCGACACGCGTGAGCTCGACACCCTGCTCGCCTCCCTCGATGCGGACGTGCGTCGCGACCAGCTTGAGCAGTTCGACATCGACGCCGCACTCGCCGATGTCGAACGCGTGCCCCTGCGCACGGAGCCGGGTGACCTCTGGGTGCTCGGGCGCCACCGCCTGCTGTGTGGCGACAGCACCCAGACCGCGACCTACGAGCGACTGATGGCGGGCGAGCGGGCCGCGCTCCTCGCCACGGACCCGCCGTACCTCGTCGACTACACGGGCGGGCAGCATCCCAGCTCAAAGGCGATCGGCGGCCGCAAGACCAAGGACCGGAACTGGGACGAGTACCACGACCCGGAGGTCTCGGTGGACTTCTTCGTCTCGTTCCTGCGCGCCGCCCTCGCGCACTGCACTGAGCGCGTCCCGGTCTACCAGTGGCACGCACACCGCCGTCAGGCGCTCGTCGAGGAGGCGTGGAAGCAGGCGGGTCTGTTTGTGCACCAGCAGCTGATCTGGGTGAAGTCACGGGCGGTGCTCACCCGCAGCCACTTCATGTGGCAGCACGAGCCGGCGTTCTACGGCTGGCGCAACGGCGGTCAGCCCGAGCGCAAGCCACCGTCCGGCTCCTCGACCGTGTGGGAGGTCGGGCAGCAGGGCGAGCAGTTTGGGATCCACCCGACGCAGAAGCCGGTCGAGCTCTTCATCCGCCCGATCGAGGCGCACACTGACCCGGGCGACGTAGTGCTGGAACCGTTCAGCGGGTCAGGGACGCAGATCATCGCCGCGGAGCGCACCGGTCGGCGCTGCTTCGCGATCGACCAAGAACCGCGCTTCGTGGATGTCGCGGTGATGCGATGGGAGGTGTTCACCGGACTGACGGCAGTGAAGGAGTCCGGCTCATGACCGCCGTCGTCGCTCAGATCCGTGCGTCGTTGACTTCGTCGGGCGTCCGAGTGAGTGATGTCCGCCACCAACCGGACCGAGCGAAGGAGACGGCGGATGACGATCGACGCAACGCAGCGCAAGCAGATGACGGCGGGCATGGTGCTTGCCGCGACTTACAAGAAGGAAGAGCACCGCGCGGAGGTGGTCACGGGCGAGGACGGCAGGCTGCGCTACCGCCTCACCGACGGGACGGAGTACACGAGCCCGTCGGCGGCAGGGAGCGCGGTGATGGGTGGGGTGGCTTGCAATGGCTGGCGCTTCTGGCGCGTGGCCGGGGCCGCCACACAGGCGCCCGGGGACGAACCCTCGAAGTCAGACCCCCCGCCGAAGGTGCTGACCGCCGCGAAGCGCAAACCGAAGGGCGCGACCGCCGCCGCGTAGATCCGCAGCTCTCATGCCCTCGACCGCAGGCCCCCGTCGCGGGGGCCTGGCTCGTCCGGGCCGGGTGAGCGATGGTCCGCCGCGTCCGCGCCGCCGACCTCCTCCAGCGACACCGCCCCCACGGGATCGGATCGTCATCAGCGGCGGCGACGGACCTCCTCGCGTGGAGCGAGGCGCATCGCCGCTTCGGTGAGCAGCCGATGCGGATCCCGGCCCCGCTGCGAGATCTCTACCGCGACGAGAGCCCCTACGTCGTCGTGATGAAGGGGGCGCAGATGGGGCTCTCGGAGTGGGCTATCAACGTCGCGCTCCACACGGCGGACACTGGACGCGCGGGCCGGGGCACGTCGCTCTACGTCCAGCCCGGTGGTGAGAATGTCGGCGACTTCGTGCAGGCGCGCGTAAACCCCGCCATCGACCAGAGCCCCTACCTCGCCGGCCGCGTGCGGTTGTCCGGCTCGACCCGCGACCCGGACAAGGTCGGGCTGCGGCGCGTCGGCCCCGGCTATACGTACTGGCGGACCGCTGGCTCGCGCTCGGGCCTGAAGTCCGTTCCGGTCGACACGCTGGTGCTCGACGAGTACGACGAGATGCCCGAGGGCACACTCGCGCTCGCGCGGCACCGGCTCGACTCCTCCACGGCGCCGCTCGTGCGCGTGCTGTCGACCCCGACCTACCCCGGAGCGGGCATCGACCCGGAGTACCTGGCGGGCGACCAGCGGCGCTACTTCCTGTGCTGCCCGGAGTGCGGGACCTGGCAGCCGCTCGACTGGGAGAAGAATGTCCTCCAGCGGGATGCCGGTTATCTGCGCGTGTGCGTCCGCTGCCGCGAATCACTGGAGACGTTGATCGCCGCTGCCTGGGTCGAAGAATCGCTTGGTCAGTGGCGCGCGACCAACCCGGACGGCCGCCATCACTCCTACCACCTCGGGCAGCTCTACCGGCCAGCAGCGGACCTGGACGCGATCGCCGCCGTCCTCACCTCCTCGAACGAGACCACCGCCCGCGAGGCCTGGAACCAGCATCTCGGGTTGCCCTATGCACCCCGGGGCGGCCAGCTCTCGCTGGAGGAGTTGCAGCGTCGCTGCCTGGCCCCCTTCACGTTCGCAGACGTCGCGGGCGTGCAGGGGTGTTGGATGGGAGTGGACGTTGGCGCGCGGCTCCACGTCTGGATCGAATGGGCCTCTGACCGCTGGACGCCCGAGCCCGAGCGCTACCTGGTGGGGGCGCTTGAGGTCGACGGGTTCGATGACCTGGATCTGCTGATGCGGCGCTTCGGGGTGGAGGGCTGCGTGGTCGACGCCCATCCCGAGCTTCACGCGGCGCAGCGATTCCAGCACCGCTGGGCGGGACGGGTCTACCTCGCGGACTACGTCAAGGACCGCCTGCCACCGCTCTACATCCACGGCAACGAACCGGACATCAAGCGCCGGTACCGGGTGCAGGTCGACCGGACAGCGGCGATGGACGCGGTGGCTGCTGACGTCCGGGAGGGGAACATCACGTTCCCGGCGGACGCAGCCTCCGTCCCGGGACTCTTCGCGCATCTGCAGGCGCCGGTCCGTCAGCTCCGCCCAGACGCCAACGGCAACCCGCGAGGTGTGTACGACGAAGGGGCACGGCCGGATCACTTCTATCACGCCGCCGTGTATGCCGATCTGGCGCTCTTGCTGGCGCAGCAGATGAGCACGTCACGCCATGAGCCCCCGTGGTGGCAAGCTCTCGCCGTCCCCTCGAGGCTGTGAGTGGGGGGCTCAGACGCCTAGCATCTGGTCGGCTGGAGAGAACCTCACGTGCCGGGTCGCGGCCTGCTCGGAGCGGTAGCTCGACGAGTAGCGGCGCACCATGTCGGGCGACGAGTGACCGAGGAGGTACTGCACGTCCAGTTCGCGCGCATCGTGCTCGATCGCCCACGTGGCGAACGTGTGACGAAAGCGGTGAGCGTGCACCTTCTCGATCCCCGTCTTCCGTCCGAGCCGTCGCAGCATGTGCTTGAGACCGTTGGGCCTCAGCGCGACGCCGGGCATCAGCGCGCCGTGTCCGTTCGAGGCGAGAAAGAGCGAGCCCGGGGTGTCGCCACGGACCGCGAGGTAGGTCTCAAGCGAGGCGCGGCAGGTGGCGGCGAAGGGGACGACGCGCTGCTTGTTGCCCTTGCCGAAGCGGATGCGCAGACGCCCGTGCTCCAGGTCGAGGTCGGTGAGGTCGAGCTGGACGATCTCGGAGCAGCGCGCGCCGGTATCGAGGAGGGTCATCAGGAGAGCCCGGTCGCGGACGCCGATCGGGCCGTCTTCGCACGCGGCGAGGAGCGTCGCGACCTGATCCGTCGCGAACGGGCGAACAATGCGCTGCGGGAGCCGGATGTTCTTCATGCCGCGGAACGGGGTCTGGTCGAGGTACCCGGCGTCGACGAGCCAGTTGAAGAAGCAGCGCACCTCTCGGAAGTAGCGGTGGCGGGTATCGG
>JALOAM010000287.1 GCA_023228765.1 Dehalococcoidia bacterium | reverse complement strand
GCTCGCGGACGCCTCGGACGGTGGTGATCTGGAGGGCGTCCGCGAGCTTCGCGCGCAGGTAGTGGACGTACTGCTCGACCGCGTTCGGGGCGACCTCGATGTCGTAACCCCACACACGCGCGAGGATCGCCGGCCGCGACAGCAGGCGGCCCGGGTTCTGCATCAGGAGTTCCAGCAGCCGGTACTCCGTCGGGGTCAGGTCGATCCGCCGGCCCTGCACGCGCACCTCGTGGCTCGTGCGGTCCATCCGCACCTCGCCGACCTCGATCACGTCGGGCTGCGCGAGGGCCGCGCGGCGGTGGAGGGCGCGTACCCGCGCGAGCAGCTCGTCGAAGGCGAACGGCTTCGTGAGGTAGTCGTCCGCGCCGGCCTCCAGCCCGGAGACGCGGTCGGAGACCGCGTCGCGCGCGGTGAGGAGCAGGACCGGCGTCGTGATGCCCTCGGCACGCAGCGCGCGGAGGACCTCCTGCCCGTCGAGTTCCGGCAGCATCACGTCGAGGACGATCACGTCGAGGTCGGACGCGACGGCAAGGCGCAGGCCCTCGGCGCCGTCGTGCGCGGCGGACACCGTGTAGCCCTCCGTGACGAGGCCCTGCCGGAGCACCCGCACGAGGCTCTGGTCGTCGTCGACAAGCAGGATGTTCACACCACGCTCCCGGAGATGGGCCCTCCGCCGCGCACCCTCGGACGGCAGCAACAGCGTACCCGGCGGAACGGCCGCCTCGTGCGGTCGGTCGCTACGAGTGGAGGACGCGATAGGTCACGTGCGTGACCAGCTTCGCCGGCCGCGACGACACCTGTTCGAGGTTCAGCGGAGGGACGCCCTCGAAGAGCCGTGTGCCGGCACCGAGCGTGAGCGGAGAGATGTGCAGATGCAGCTCGTCGATCAGGCCGGCAGCGAGGTACTGGTTGACGGTGGTCGCGCCGCCCTGGACCGCGACGTCACCGTCCCCGGCTGCCTCGCGCGCCTGCGCCAGCGCGGACTCGATCCCACCGGTGACGAAGTAGTACGTCGTGCCGCCCTCCATCCGCTGCGGGCCGCGCGAGTAGTGCGTGAGCACGAAGACCGGCGCGTGGTACGGCGGGTCGTCACCCCACCAGCCATTCCACACGCGGTCCCACTCGCCCCGCACGGGGCCGAACATGTTGCGCCCCATGATGTAGGCGCTGGCGGCTGTCCCCTGGGCGATCTCCGCCTGGTTCTCCTCGGGCGTTTCGACGTACCAGGCGTGCAGCCGGTCGCCCCAGCCGTCGCCTCCGTCGTCGCCGAACGGGCGCTCCTCGGACTGGTTGTGCCCCGCCGAGTACCCGTCGGCCGAGACCGTGATGTTGCAGGTCACCTTGCCCATGCGCGCCTCCTCAGACGACATCCGTCGATGCTGACACGAGCCCTCCGAGAGCGTACCGGCGAGACGCGCTCCTCGCGCCCTCGGCCTTGTGAGGGCGGGTACGAGTCTCAGGGAACTCGAAGGCGGTGCTCAGGAATCCCAAAGCCCCGGCGGGCCACAGTGGATGCAGGACGGTCAGACCGTCGGACAAGGGCTGGAGGGGCACCATGGCAACGAACACCAACGTCACGACGACGACGAGCAACGGGGGCGGGAATCCGCTGGCTGCGGCCTGGCTGCGGTTCCAGTCGCTGCGCATGGGGGACGTCGGGACCTCTGCCCGCGCCCGCCTCCGCCTGCAGAAGACCCTGGGCGACACAGGTGCTGCCATCCGCACCTCGGCCGTGGGGGGGTATGTCGAATTGCGAGGCACCGTGGCGACGCGGGAGCTGTCTGATCGCGCCGCCGACGTGGCGCGCGGCACCCGCGGCGCCCGAGGCGTGCTGAACTTCCTCGACATCAAGTAGGCCCGCCCAGGGACAGACGAGGGCCCCTGCCGCGCGTGCGCGGCAGGGGCCTTCGGTCTACGCACCGCAACGTCGAGGGCTCACGCCCTCGCGCACCTCAGGCGCCGCTCGTGGCCTTCCCGGCGGAGTCGCCGGCCGCGCGGCCGAACACGGCGCCCGCCATCAGGCCGGTGCCGCCCGGGTAGTTGTGCCAGAAGAGCCCGCCGACGAGTTCGCCCGCGGCATACAGACCGGGGATCGGCTCGTCCTCGGTGTCCAGGACCTGCGCGGACCTCGCGTCGATCCTCAGGCCACCGAAGGTGAACGTGATGCCGCAGGTGACGGCGTAGCCCACGTACGGCGGCTGGTTGAACGGCAGCGCCCAGTTCGACTTCGGCGGCTCGATGCCCACCGTCCCCAGTCCGTCCAGCTTCGAGGGGTCGTAGTGCCCCTCCTGGCACGCCGCGTTGTACGCCTCGATCGTCCGCACGAGGCCCCCGACGTCGATGCCGAGGTTGGCGGCGAGCTCGGGGATCGAGTCCGCCTCCGCCTTGGTCGCCTCCTTGATGCGGTACTCGTCGCGGAGGCGGTGGACCGTCTGCTGATCGAACAGCTGGTACGCCACCGCGTGCGGCTGCTTGAGGATCTCGCGGCCGTACTTCGCGTAGGTGTAGTTCCGCAGGTCGGCGCCCTCGTCCACGAAGCGCTCCCCGTGGGTGTTCACGATCAGCCCGAGGGGATACGAGTGCTTCTGGTAGAGGTCCCCGATCCGCCGGTTGCCGGTGGGCGGGGCCATCATGTCCCACGCCACGGCGTGCGCGCCGGACCAGTGCCCGTAGGACTGCGCGCCGATCGCCAGCGCCGCCTTGATCATATCCCCGGTGTTGTGG
>JALOAM010000286.1 GCA_023228765.1 Dehalococcoidia bacterium | reverse complement strand
AAGCCGCCTCCGCCGGCCGTGGCGAGGAGGTGAACGGCAGGCTCACAACAAGCAAGAACACCGCCGCCAGGCTGAAGCCGGCAAGGGCGCGCATGGGTCTCCTGTAGCGGAGGGACTCGGTGGCACCCCCACGACCACGAGTGTAGAGCGCCCCGGTGTTAGCCACTTGTTGCGTACTGAACGTCTGGGGGTCGCCGCCGGAGTCCGTCGGGGGCTGCCGACGGAGCGCGTCTGGGCCACCTCGATGGGTTGTGTGACGCTTCACCCATCCCTCGCGGCGCCTCGAGGGCTCTCGCGCGCGATGAGACGTTCCTTCCTTCTGTACGCGACCGGCCGAAGGCATGCCTATACTCGGGCACGCTTTTCTCTCGGAGGCCTCGTATCGCTCGTTCCCGATCTGCCGCCGCCCACCGGTCCGAGAAGCCCACCGCCGGCGACGAGGCGGGCGCGGAGCAGGCGGCGCGGGAGGAACGACTGGCGCGCGAGGCCCTGACGGACCGCAGTGCCTTCTCGGCGCTGTACGAGGCACACGCCCCGCGCGTCTACCGCTACCTCCTGTCTCGCACCTCGGACCCCTCGGAGGCGGAGGAGCTCACGTCGCGGACGTTCCTCAATGCGCTCACGCGGCTGCACCAGTTCCGGGGGCGTGGGGCGAAGTTCCAGTCCTGGGTGATGAGCATCGCCCACAACCTGCTGATCAACTGGTATCGCGATCGCGGGCGACGCCCTCCGACGGAGGGGCTGGAGGCCGCCGCGACGATCCCCGCCTCGATCCCGGGGCCGGAGGCGAGCCTGGTCGCGAACGAGAGCATCGACATCGTGCGGCGCGCCATTTCCTCGCTGCCGGCGGACCGCCAGGAGCTGATCGCACTGAAGTACGTGGACGGGAGAACCAACGCCGAGATCGGACGTATGATGGGCCGGACCGAGGGCGCGATTAAGGCGCTCCATCACCGCACCCTGCGTGAGCTGCAAGACCGGCTCGCCGAGGTGCAGGACGATGCTCCACCACGCCCGCCGCGGGAGACCGCGCGCCGAGGCCGGTCGCGGGCGTAGCGGAAGGGTCGGCGATGACACAGCGCAGTCGCATCGTGGGTGTCGGCCGGTATGTCCCCGAGCGCGTCCTGACCAACGACGATCTTTCCGCCTTCGTAGACACCTCGGACGAGTGGATCGTCGAGCGCACCGGGATCCGCGAGCGCCGCGTCGCTTCCGAGACCGAGACCACGAGCACCCTCGCCGCCCAGGCCGCGCGACGCGCCCTCGCCTCCGCTGGCGTCGACGCCTCCGAGGTGGACCTGATCGTCACCGGCACTTGCACGCCGGACGGGATGTTCCCGGCCGTCTCGACGCTGGTGCAGCACGCCATCGGCGCGGGTGACGCCGCGACGTTCGATGTGAACGCCGCGTGCACCGGCTTCCTCTCCGCCCTGAGCACCGCCAGCCAGTTCATCGCTACCGGCGAGTCCCGCCGCGCCCTCGTCATCGGCGCGGAGACCATGACGCGGATCATGGACTGGACGGACCGGAGCACCTGCGTCCTGTTCGGCGACGGCGCCGGCGCCGTCCTGCTGGAGGCCGTCCCTGAGGGCGAGACCGGAGGCCTCGACGGCCTCGTGCTGCACTCGGACGGCAGCCAGGCCGGGCTGCTGTATGCCACCGGGCCGTGCGCTCCGGGTGCCGGGCCGGGCGCGCAGATCCTCGCGCAGGAAGCGCACCTGGTGATGAACGGCGCGTCCGTCTTCAAGCACGCAGTCACTTCGATGGCGGAAGCCTCGCTGGAGGTCCTCCACCGCGCCGGCCTCACCCCCGCCGACCTCGACCTCGTCGTCCCGCACCAGGCGAACCGCCGCATCATCACCGCCATGGCGGACCGCCTCGGCCTCGCCGGCGACCGCGCCTACATGAACCTCGAGCGGTACGGGAACACCTCCTCCGCCACCATCCCGATCGCCCTCGCCGAAGCGGTCGCCGAGGGCCGCCTGAACGCCGGCGACCGCATCCTCCTCTGCGCCTTCGGCGGCGGCCTGACCTGGGGCGCGATGACCCTCCAATGGGCGCCCATCGCCCACCCGGCGCTCGCGCTCGGCGAGCCTGCGGCGGTCGGTTCGGACGTGACCGCGGACTGAGGGCTCACCGCCTCTCCGCCCTCGACTTCTGTCTCTGACCCCCTCCCCCTCTGGGGGAGGGTTGGGGAGAGGGACGAAGAGACGTTGCGCGAGCACCTGCTGAGGTGGTGGGGGATCGCCTCGCGGAGACGCCGAGGCTGGGACTGGCGTGGAACGCCAACTGAGCCCCTCACCCCCACCCTCTCCCTGAGGAGGGAAGTGCAAAACGAATGGAGCAGACTGCTGAGCGAATCGGTAGAATGGGCTGACCCCTGTGTTCCCCTGTGGAGACGCCCTATGCCCGACGACCGCGAGTTTGCCATCTTCCGAACGCCGGGGGGCGACTTCAACGTACAGGTCGATCCTGAGCGCGAGACGGTTTGGGCCACCAAGAAGCAGATCGCGGATTTCTTCGGCTGCGACAAGACAAACGTCATCAAGCACATCAGCGCGATCTACGACGATCAGGAGTTGGAGCGAGGGGGAACTACTGAGGAAATCTCAGTAGTTCAAGACGAAGGCGGGCGGCAGGTCGCGCGAACTGTCGAGCACTTCAACCTGGACGTGATCCTCGCGGTTGGCTACCGGGTGAATACGAAGCAGGCGACCGAGTTCCGCAAATGGGCGAC
>JALOAM010000061.1 GCA_023228765.1 Dehalococcoidia bacterium | reverse complement strand
TGACCCCGGCCGTTACTCCGGCAAGGGCGCGAACGGCCTCCCGGGCGATCCGCAGTACTTCCTCAACTACAACGGCAACAAGCGCTCCGTCGTCCTCGATCTGAAGTCGGAACGTGGGCGCGAGGTCCTGCTCGACCTCGTCCCGCACTTCGACGTGTTCGTGGAGAACTACGGCCCGGGCGTCATCGAAGCGATGGGCCTGACGCCGAAGGTGCTCTGCCAGGCCAATCCTCGGCTCATCTACACGCGCATCAAGGGCTTCGGTCTCAGCGGGCCGTACAAGGACTTCAAGGTCTACGACTGGGTCGCGCAGGCTGCTGCCGGCACCTTCTCCACCACCGGCGACGCCGACGGCCCTCCCACCGTGGTGGGCCCCACGATGGGCGACTCCGGCACGGGCATGCAGGCCGCCCTCGCGATCCTCGCCGCGTACGTGGAGGCCCAGCGCACCGGCCTCGGCCAGACGATCGAGATCTCGATGCAAGAGGCCGTGACGATGTTCATGCGCACAGCGGACCACGCCCTCTGGGGGCGCTCCCCCGCCGAGCGCCACGGCCTGAACCGAGGGCGCACGGGCGGTGGCATGTACCCCTGCGCCGGAGGCGGCCCTAACGACTGGGTGTTCATCTACCCCGCCACCACGAGGATGCTCGATGCGATGTGGATCGCGATGGACCGCCCTGAGCTAGGCGAGGACCCGCGCTTCATCGATGCGCCGGCACGCGCCGCCAACGCGGACGCGATGCGCGAGGAGATCACCGCCTGGACCAGCTGCCAGGACAAGCGCGACGTGATGATGACCCTCGGCGCGGCGGGGGTGCCCTGCTCCTACGTCTTCGACACGATGGACCTGTTCTCGGATCCCCACCTGACCGAGCGAGGGTTCATCGTGGACGTCGAGCACCCCGTGAACGGATCGATGAAGCTGATGCGTCATCCGCTCCGCATGCGCGGCGCGGTGGACCAGCAGCGCTCCCCGCTCCTGGGCGAACACACGGACGAGGTCCTCGGGGCGCTGCTGGGCCTCGACGCTGACGCGCTCGCCGCCCTCCACTCCGAGGGCGTCACGGAGGCGCGTCCGTACTAGGGCGTGCCCGACTCGCCCGCGGTGACCGGTAGTCCGCGTGCGACACGATGGACAAAGCGCAGCTTGTCCAGCACCACCGGACTGAGGACGAACGGGTAGAGGTCGGGCTGCCCCATGCCGCGGTTCAGGCTGTTCCCCAGGTAGGTGACCGGGAACCAGATCCGCACGAGTTCCTCGAAGTCCTCGGACCCATACGGGTCCACGTCCGCAATCGTGGTCAGGCTGGGATCACGCCCCGCCTTCGGCGCCACGCCGAGGCCATACCAGTAGGCCGTCTCCACGGTGTCCAGCATGTGCAGGTAGTGCGCCCACGTCTCGGCCCAGTCCTCCCACGGGTGGACGGAGGCGTACTGGCTGATATGCAGGGACGGCCACGTCATCGCCTGGCTCTCGCCGTTGTAGTGCGCGTTCAGACTCGCCGAGTAGTCCTGGCGCTCGTCGCCGAAGAGCTCGCGGAACGGCTCGAGGAGCGGGGTGCCCTCGACCAGCCGCTCCCAGTAGTAGTGGCCCACCTCGTGGCGGAAGTGGCCGAGGACGGTGCGGTATGGCTCGGCGAGGTTGGCGCGGAAGCGTTCCCGCTCCGCGTCGTCCGCCTCCTGGATGTTGATGGTGATGAGGCCGCGCGAGTGCCCCGTGGTCACCGGCTCCGGGGCGAAGACATCCGACGCGAGGAAGTCGAAGGCGAGGCCCGAGTCCGGTTGGTCCGCCTTCGGCGTGAGCGGCAGCCCGAGGCGCATCAGGCCGTAGACCAGCCGGTGCTTCGCCCGCTCCAGCAGACGCCAGTAGAGGATGTGGCTGGGTTGACTGAGGTCAGGGATCGTCCGGTTGAGGCGACACGCCGGGCAGAAGAGGTGGTCCGACTCCACGGGGACCACCCAGTTGCAGACCTCGTGCCGGTCGTTCGCGCAGAAGCGGTAGACCCCGCCCAGCGCGAGCCTCGGCGACCACTGTCGCTGCCCCAGCGGTTCGAGGGCGGAGAGCTCGATCCGCTCCGGGACGAAGCCGAGCACGCTGCCGCAGCGCACGCAGTGCGTGTCCTCCAGCGAGAGGAACTGCCCGCAGACCTGGCACTCGAAGAGCTTCATCGAGGAATGCCCGGCGCGCCCTCGGAGCCGAGGCTAGCCGTAGCGCTCTTCCTTCCAGGGGTCGCCGTGCATGTGGTAGCCGTACATCTCCCAGAACCCCGGCCGGTCCTGCGACACGAACTCGATGCCGCGGATCCACTTGGCGCTCTTCCAGAGGTAGAGGTTGGGGATCAGCGCCCGCAGCGGCCACCCGTGTTCGAGGGTGAGCGGTTCGCCGTTGTGCGTGTGCACCAGCATGTTCTCGGGGCCCTGGATCTCGTCCAGCGGCACGTTCGTCGTGTACCCGCCGTACGAGTGGAAGACCACGTACGCGGCCTCCGGCTTCACCTTGACGAGCGCGAACACATCGCGGAGGGAGACCCCCCGCCAGTCGTTGTCGAACTTGGACCACGTGGTCACGCAGTGGATGTCGTTGCGCGCCTCGGCCTGCGGGAGGGCCATGAGCTCATCCCAGGTGAGCGTCTTCTCCTCCTCGACGAGTCCGAAGATCTGGAGGCGCCACTCCGCCAGGTCGATCTTCGGGATGCTGCCGTAGTGCAGCACGGGCCAGCCGTCCGTCAGCCGCTGCCCGGGGGGCAGCCGCCTGCGACCGTCGGGCCGGGCCTCCTTCGTACGGGGGTCGGCGCGGAAGAGCGACATGAGCGTCCTCCTGCTGGACGCCCTCCGCGAGGAGGGAGTGCCGTTGCTGCGTGTTCGCGTGGGGTGTTCACGTGAGGGGATCGGGTAGTCCTCAGTTTACCGCGCTCCCGTAACGCACTCGTGCCCCCCGTCGCCGCGACGCTCACCGATACATCGCTACCGAGGATTCACCACTGGCCGCGACACCGCGCGCCAGCCTGAGCCAGACGTGAGAACGGCAATACCTAGCGTCGCCATCATGACCCTCTCACATCGCCTCACTCCTTGAGGCTCCACCTCGGCCCTCTGCCGACCGCTTCCGGAGCACGCCCATGACCTCCGCACCCCACCGCGCCGTGACCGATCTCCTCCCCCAGCTGCACGCCGACCTCGAACGGCTCGTCCGCATCCCCTCGATCGCGTTCCCCGGCTTCCCGGACGAACCACTGTTCGAGGCACACGACGCGGTAGTCGACCTCCTGCACGCGTCCGGCGTCGAGGAAGTCGGCGACATCACGCTGGAGGGGAAGCGCGCGCCGGTCGTAGTCGCCGATATCGCCGGGCCGGAGGGCGCCCCCACCGTCCTCATGTACACCCACTACGACGTGGTCCCCGCCGGCGACGAGTCGCTCTGGCAGACACCGCCCTTCGAGCCGGTCGTCCGCGACGGCGCGATGTATGGCCGCGGCACCTCCGACTCCAAGGCGAACCTGGTGGCGATCATCGGAGCCGTCCGCGCCTTCGAGGGCCATCCACCCGTGCATCTCCGCCTCGTGTTCGAGGGGCAGGAGGAACTCGGCAGCCCGTTCGACTACTTCCCGCAGGAGGAGCCGGAGCACTTCGCCGGGGACGCCATCGTGGTCGCGGACGTCGGCAACGTGCAGCCGGGAAAGCCCACGCTCACGATCGGCCTCCGAGGCGACGCCGCGCTCACCGTGGGCGTCCGGACGCTCGCGACGGACAAGCACAGCGGCCAGTACGGGGGAGCGGCGCCGGACGCGCTCCTCACGCTCCTGCATGCCCTCACGTCCCTCCACGACGAAGACGGGAACGTCATCGTGGAAGGACTCCGGCGCGAGCCGTGGACCGGTGCATCCTGGACCGAAGAGGAGTTCCGCACCCTCGCCGAGATCCTCCCGGGGATGCCGCTCCTCGGGACCGGGACGCTCGGCGAGCGGATCTGGTCCGGCCCCGCCATCACGATCACCGGCATCGATGTGCCCAGCGTCACGGAGGCGGTCGCGGCCGTCCCCGCACAGGCGAGGGCACGCCTCAACGTCCGCGTCCATCCGCAGCAGCCCGCGCGTGAGGCGCAGGACGCTGTCGTCCGCCACCTCGAGGCCCAACGGCCGTTCGGGATCGCCCTCGAGATCGAGCGCGGCGACGTGGGCGACGGTTACATGCCGGACACCTCCGGCCCCGCATACCAGGCCGCCGGGCGCGCGCTCGAGCGGGCGTGGGGGATGCCACCCGTGACGATGGCGACCGGCGGCGCCATCCCCCTCGTGCGCTCGCTCGCAGCCGCGGTGCCTCAGGCGGAACTGCTGCTGTTTGGCACATCGGACGCCTACAGCAACATCCACGGCCCGAACGAGCGCGTGCTGCTGGACGAGTTCGAGAAGTCACTGATGGCGAAGGTCGCCTTCCTCGAGGAGTTCGCAGCGCAGGGCGGCCGACGATGACGTCAACACCAACCCAACCCCAACCGACCGAACCCCAACCGAGCGAACCCCAGCCGGCCGAACCACGGAACCCGAGCCTCAACCTCGTCGAGCCAACCGAACCAGGTCCACCGGCTCCAACACCCAGCGCCGAGCCTGACGCGAAGCCCAGTGGACGCTCGTTCCCTTCCGCGCTGACGGTCCTCGCACTCGTCACCGTGCTGATCTGGATCGCTGCGTTCTTCATCCCACCCGGCGAGTTCCAGCTGGACGAGGACGGCAGCCCGATCGCCGGGACGTACCAGCGGATCGACGACCCGCAGACCTTTGGCGAGCGCGTGGAGGACCTCGTCACCGCGCCCGTGAACGGGCTCTACGGCATCGTCGATCCGGACAGCGGCGCGGTGGGACCGTTCAACAGCGGGCCGCTGTTCGGCGCGGCGGGCGTGTTCCTCTTCGTCCTCGCGATCGGCGCGTTCATGACGGTCTCGTTCGCCACCGGAGCGCTGGACACGGCGATCGGAGGACTCGCGCATCGTCTGAAGGAGCGCGGCTCCGTGCTGATCGCCGTGATGTTCGTGCTCTTCGCCCTGCTTTCGACGGCGATGGGGTGGGCGGAGGAGAGCCTGGGCTTCTACGCCCTGATCGTGCCGATGATGCTCTCGCTCGGCTACGACCGGCTCGTGGGCGTGGCCGTGGTCTTCGTGGGTGCGGCCGTGGGGACGATGGCGTCCACCGTGAACCCGTTCTCGATCGGGGTCGCCTCGGGCGAGGCAGGGATCTCGATCGGTGACGGGATCGTGCTCCGCGTGGTGCTGTGGCTCGTCCTCGTCGGGACCGCCCTGGGCTACACGCTCTGGTACGCGCGGCGCGTCCGCTCGGACCCCGCGCGCTCCCTCATGCCCGAGAGCGAGGCGGAGGACACCCTGGCCGCGCACGAACCGGCCACCGAGGGCCTCACGGCGCTGACCGGACGCCAGAAGGCCGTGCTGGTGCTCGTCGCCGGCACGTTCGGCCTCCTCGTCTTCTCCGTGATCCCCTGGGGCGCCCTCATCGGCTACGAGGCTGTCGATCCCGTGACACACGAGACCATCCAGCAGCCGATGTGGTTCGAGCTCGGGTGGTGGTTCCCGGAGCTGACGGCGCTGTTCATCGTCATGGCGATCGTCATCGGCGTCGTGGGAGGCCTCGGAGAGACCGGGACGTCACGCAACATCGGCGCCGGCGTAGCGGACTTCGTCGGCCCCGCGCTGATGGTCGTCCTGGCTCGCGGGGTCGCGGTGATCATGAACAACACGAGGACGCTGGACACGATCCTCAACTCGATGGAGTCGCTCGTCAGCGGGACCAGCAGCGTGGTGTTCACGATCCTGATCTTCATCGTGAACGTCCCGCTCGCGTTCCTCATCCCCTCGTCGTCCGGGCACGCCGCACTCGCGATCCCGATCCTCGCCCCCCTCGGCGACTTCGCCGAGGTGGACCGGAGCCTGATCGTGACGGCGTGGAACATGGGCGCGGGGTGGATCCGGATGGTGCTGCCGACGAACGGCGTGCTGATCGCTGGCCTGGCCCTCGCGGGGGTGGCGTACAACCGCTACCTGCGGTTCATGCTGCCCCTGCTCGCGCTGCTGCTGGTGCCCACGTGGGTGCTCCTCGCAGTTGCGGCAGTCGTCTGAGGGGGGCCGACCACCATCGCGAGGCGATCGAAGGGCTCCGAGGGGGTGCCGAGGAACCTGCGGCGCGGAGGACGTAACATGGATCGTCCATGGAACCCTCTGTCCGACCTCGCCGCTGGTCCGTTCCGGCGCCCCGACGCCTCGCCGGGTTGTTCGGGCTGTCGCTGCTGGTGATCCTCGCGGACCAGGTCACTAAGGCCGTGGTCCGCGCCAACCTGCACCCGGGCGAGACCTGGCCCGAGGGCTGGGAGCTGATCCGGTTCTCGCACGTCCACAACACCGGGGCGGCCTTCGGCATCCTCCAGGGGGCCGGTACGTTCCTCGTCGTTGCGCCGCTGATCGCGATCATGGCGATCACGGTGTTCCTCCTCGCTCTGCCCTCGCAGAGCCGCTGGTACCCCGTCGCGCTCGCGGCGATCCTCGGCGGGGCGATCGGGAACCTCATCGACCGCGTCCGCCTGGGCTATGTCACGGACTTCATCGACCCGACCCATTACCCCTCGTTCAACATCGCCGACTCCGCCGTCGTCCTTGGCGTCATCGCCATCGTCGTCCTCTCCTTCCTCGCCCCGCCGGAGGAGGCGGGTGACGCACCGTCCGAGGACCTCGATCCGCGCGCCGAGCACGAACCCTCCGAGGCGCGGACGTGAGCAACGTGACGGACTTCACCACCCACGCGGAGGGACGCCTGGACCGCGCGGTCGTCGAGCAGATCCCGGCGCTCTCCCGCGCGCAGGCCCGCCGCCTGATCGAGGCGGGCTCGGTCTCCGTGGAGGGCGCGCCCGTCCTCAAGCCCGGCGTCTCCATCGCGGAGGGCACGCGCATCCGCGTCGAGGAGCCGACGCTCGGCCCGGACGAGCTGGCGGCGGCCGAGATCCCGCTGGAGGTGCTCTACGAGGACGAAGAGACGCTGGTGCTGAACAAGCAGGCCGGCCTCGTTGTCCATCCTCGGGAGGGCGTCCGCGAAGCGACGCTGATCAACGCCGTCCGCGCGCACTACCCGGAGGTCGCCGACATCGACGACACCGAGCGCGGTGGCATCGTCCACCGGCTGGACCGCGACACCTCGGGCGTGATCGCACTCGCCAAGACGGAGGAGTCGCAGTCCGTCCTGAAGGACCAGTGGCGCAACCGCGAGACCGAGAAGTACTACCTCGCGATCGTCGAGGGCCATCCCGACCCAGCCGAGGGCATCATCGAGGCGCCCCTCGGCCCGGACCCCGCGGATCCTCGACGCCGCGCGGTGGTGGAAGACGGGCAGTACGCCCGCAGCCAGTACCAGGTGCTGGAGCAGTACGGCGACGAAGCCGCGCTGTGCGAGGTGCGTATCTTCACCGGCCGCACGCACCAGATCCGCGTGCACATGCTCGCCGTGGGCCACCCGATCCTCGGCGACTTCCAGTACGGACGAGACTCAGCGAGGATCGGCCGGCAGGCCCTGCACGCGTGGCGCCTCGGCTTCATGCTCGTCTCCACCGGCCAGTTCCGCGTCTTCCGCGCGCCGGTGCCTGACGATCTGTGCGCGGCGATCCGCTCGCTGCGGGCTGATCACGGCGTCGCGCCCGCCATCGACCTCCGTGCCGCACGGCGGCGCGAGCACCTCGAGGACCCCGGAGAGCCCGGGACACCCGGAAACCACGGAACGCCTGAACACGGAGCATCACCCGTATGAGCGAGGGCACTACCCCGTCGACCACGAAGCCGGCACGGGTCCGCTACGCCCCCAGCCCCACGGGCGACCCGCACGTGGGGAACATCCGCACGGCCGTGTGGGCGTGGCTGCACGCCCGGCACACCAGCGGTCAGTTCCTCGTACGCATCGAGGACACCGACCAGAGCCGCAAGCAGCCGGGCTCCGAGGAGCGCATCCTCGCTTCGCTGGAGTGGCTCGGGCTGGACTGGGACGAAGGCCCGGACATCGGCGGCCCGTTCGGCCCCTACGTGCAGTCGCAGCGCCTCCCGCTCTACCACGCGGCCGTCGAGCGCCTGCTCGCGGACGGCAACGCCTACCCCTGCTTCTGCACGCCGGAGGAGCTCGACGCCCTCCGCGAGCGCCAGCGCGCCGAGAAGCGTCCTCCCGGCTACGAGGGCAAGTGCCGCGTCATCCCGCGCGAGGAGGCCGCGGCCCGTGCTGCCTCGGAGCCGCACGTGGTGCGCTTCGCCGTCCCGGATGAGGGCACGACGGTCGCCGTCGACCTGCTTCGCGGTCCGATCGAGGTGGAGAACTCCACCCTCGACGACTTCGTGATCCTCAAGTCGGACGGCTATCCGACCTACCACCTGGCCCACGTCGTTGACGACCACGAGATGGAGATCACGCACGTCACCCGCGGCGACGAGTGGATCCCGTCGATGCCGCGTCACGCGCTCCTCTTCGACGCGCTCGGCTACGAGCGGCCGATCTTCGTGCACACGTCGATCATCCTCGCCCCCGGCGGGGGCAAGCTCTCCAAGCGCCACGGCGCGAAGTCGATGCTGGAATACGCGGAGGACGGCTACCTGCCGGACGCCGTGCTCAACTTCCTCTGCATCACCGGCTGGGGCTACGGCGACGAGACCGTGATGAGTCGCGAGCAGCTGATCGACGTGTTCGAGATCGAGAACATCGGCCTGAACCCCGCCACGTTCGACATGGAGAAGCTCGCCTGGCTGAACGGCGTCTACATCCGCCAGACACCCATCGCCGAGCTCGCCGAGCTCATCGCCCGCCGCCTCGAGGTCGACCTCCCGCCCGAGGTACCGCGCCCCCTCGACCGTGCGCTCGTCGAGGAGGTCACGCCCCTCATCCAGGAGCGCATCCAGACGCTCGCGGAGGTGAAGGACCTCGTCGACTTCTTCTGGGCTCCCGAGGTGCCGGTCCCGGCCGCCGAGGAGTTCCTCCAGAAGAAGTGGAAGGACCGCGCCGAGGCCGCGTCGTTCGCCCTCGCCCGCTCCGCCGACGTGACGGACGCCCTCGACCCGTTCGAGGCCGCACCGCTGGAGGAACAACTCCGCGCGCTCGCGGACGAGCTGGAGGTGAAGGCCGGCGACCTGTTCACCCTCATCCGCCTCGCGGTCACGGGCCGCCGTGTCTCGCCCCCACTGTTCGAGACGATGGAGATCGTGGGCCAGGGCGTGTGCGTGGACCGGCTGCGAGCGGCCTCGGCATACCTCGCGGGCTAGCGCGAGATCGTCGGACGGGGCGACTTCACTGATACGGCTGCATGGCCTAACATGGGTGACTCGCTGGGGATTCGTCTAATGGTAGGACAGCGGATTCTGGTTCCGTCAGTCGGGGTTCGAGTCCCTGATCCCCAGCCAATCTGAACTGAAACGGCCCCCGTGAGGGGGCCGTTCTTGTGTGTCGTCGAGTATCTGGACCGAGATCACCCTGGATCCTCGGTGGTAACGGTCGGGATGCCATCGTCACCCATCCGAACGCTGACGGTCCTGCGCCGTTCGAGGAGGATGCCCTCGGGCGTCGCGACTAGCTCCAGCGTCCCACCCTCCTCCACGCCGAGGCGTTCCCGCTCCCTCAGTGGGGATGACCACGCGCCCTCGCCGGTCGGCTGAAGCTGCTGGAACGGCTCGTCATCGGCATCACACCTCCTCCGGCTTGGGCCGAGACGCCCCCGAGGGCGGGAGTGCGTCACCCGGCGTGCGGGCCTACACTCCCGCGGCAGCACACGACGCGAGTCGCCTGAGGAGGGGAACCATGGGCAAGCTGGACGGCAAGGTCGCACTGGTCACCGGCGCCAGCCGGGGCATCGGCGAGGCGATCGCGGAGCTGTTCGCCGCCGAAGGCGCGAAGGTCGTGTGCGCCGCGCGCACCCTCAAGGAGGGCGACCACCAGCTTGAGGGCTCCCTCGAACGGACCGTGCAGCGCATCAAGGACGCGGGCGGCGAGGCCGTCGCCGTGACCGCGGACGTCTCCTCGGAGGACGACTGCAACCGCCTCGTGGAGCAGGCGGAGGCCGCCTTCGGATCCGTCGACATCCTCGTGAACAACGCGGCACTCAATTACTACATTCCGATCGTGGACTATCCCGCGAGCCGCTGGATGCGCGCATTCGCCGTGAACGTGCACGGGCCGTTCATGCTCTCCAAGGCCGTGCTGCCGAAGATGATCGAGAAGAAGAGCGGCGCCATCGTCAGCATCTCCTCGGGCGCCGCGATCGGCCCCGGCCGCGGCCCGTACCCGGGTGCGAAGGCGAGCGGCGGCACGATGTACGGCGCGTCGAAGGCGGCGCTGGAGCGGTTCACGCAGGGCCTCGCGCAGGAAGTCTACGAGCACGGCGTCTCGGTGACGTGCTTCTCGCCCTCGCAGGTGGTGCCCACCCCGGGGACGGTGTTCCACAAGCTGGTGGATGGCCTGGACGACCCTCGAGGCGAGCCGCCGGAGATCATGGCGAAGTGCGCCCTGCTCTGCGCCAGTGAGCCGCTGGACAAGATCACGGGCCGTGTCGGCTACAGCCAGCAGCTCCTGCAGGAGTTCGGCTGGATCTCAGACGGCAAGGGCCGCGGCATCGACATCACGGGCACGGGCTACTCTCAGATCTAGCGCCGACCTACGCTCACACTCTGAGGCGACCGGTCGAGGATCGACGGGTCTGGAGGGACCATGCACGAGGCGCTCCGACCGCTGGGCGAGGTACGCGCGCTGCGCGACCCCGTCCTGATAGCGGCATTCACGGGCTTCACGGACGGCCACGGGGCCGCCACCAACGCCGTGCGCGCGCTGATCTCGAAGTGGGACGCGCAGCCCGTCGCGGAGCTCGACCCGGAGCGCTTCTTCGACTTCACCGTCCAGCGCCCGCGCACCCGCACCGAGGAGGGCGAGCGCATCCTGGAGTGGCCGGAGAACCGGATCTACATCGCCAGCCCAGAGGGCTCACAACGTGACTTCGTCCTCCTCGCCGGGGTGGAACCGCACCTCCGCTGGCGCACGTTCTGCGAGGCGATCGAGGACCTCCTCCGCGAGACCGGCTCCACGATGAGCATCACGCTCGGCGCGCAGCCCTCGGCGGTGCCGCACACGCGGCCGCTGCCGGTGAACCTGTCCGCCTCCCACACGGAGTTCGAGGAGATGTTCGGCCTCAAGGCCCCGACCTCCCGCTACCAGGGCCAGACGGGCATCGTCGGTGTGCTGAACGTCCACCTGAGGGGCCTCGGCTGGCGGAACGCGAGCCTCTGGGGCATGGCCCCGCACTACCTCACCGTGGGCCCGAACCCCTCCATCGCCATCCAGCTCCTGTCACTCATCGACCGCGGGTTCGGCACCTCCACCTCCACGGACGACCTCCGCGAGGAAGCCGCGGCGTTCGAGGAACAGGTGACGCAGGTCCTGGACGAGTCCGACGAGGCAAAGCAGTACGTGCAGCAGCTGGAAGAGCAGTACGACGCCAACCAGCCGCAGACACCGCTGGCGCCCCCCGCCGACCTCGACCTGCCGTCGACGCCCGAGCTGCTCGACGACCTGGAGAAGTTCCTGCGCGACCAGCGTCGGGACGACTCCTAGAGGGCTCGCGTCACCAGAGCCCCTTCGGGCTCGCCTCCGTGCGCTGACTCAGGTTCCCTCCCCTTCCGCGGGGGAGGGTCGGAGTGAGGATCTGCCCCCATCCGGGCGTCTCCCTCGTTTACCGTAAGTTCACTCGCCCCAGCGTTTCCTCCGTCCTTCGCACCGCCGAAAATGAAGCGGCCGCTCTTGCTCGTGGGGCGGAAGACCTGTGGAGGCCCTCCTGGACAGTCGGATCGCTCGCGCGACGGGGTCGCGTGCCGGGCTGCGGTCGCTGCTCGGGCATCGGTTCGCGCGCGTGGCGTATGCCGGGGCCGCATCGGCGACGGTGGACTTCGCGGTCTTCAACGTGCTGATGCTGTCGCTGGACCACGGACGGACGGCGCACATCCTGGGGGCGAACTCCGTCGCCTTCGCGTGTGCGATGGCCGTCAACTACAGCCTGAACTCGCGGTTCTCGTTCGAGGTGCGTCCTACGCGCCGGAGCCTGGTCGCGTACGTGGTGTTCACGGCGTTCGGGCTCGTCTTCTATAACGCGAACCTCCTCTGGATCCGTGCGTTGCTGGACGCGGTCTCGCCGCTCGCGCTGAACCTCTCGAAGATGGCCGCGATGGGGCTCCTCGTGGTGTGGAACTACTTCGGTTACGAGCGCTTCGTCTTCGGCCCCGATCGAACGCTCACCCGCGCCGCCACCGCGGAGCGTGCGAGGGCGGCCCGATGACCTCATCGACGCTCTCGATCTCGGTCGTCCTGCCCGCGAAGGACGAGCAGCGTCGCATCGGCGTCACGCTGGAGCGGCTGATCGCGTCCGCCTCGGGGGCGGGCATCACCGAGATCATCGTCGTGGACGACGGCAGCACGGACGGCACGGCGGAGGTGGTGCGCAGCTTCGCGCGCATCCCCGCGCCGGAGGTGCGCCTCGTGCAGCACGAGGTCAACCGCGGCAAGTCCGCATCCCTGCGCACCGGCATGCACGCCGCCGAGGGCGACCTGATCGCGCTGTTCGACGCCGACCTCTCCGTCGGCCCGGAGCACCTCGGCGAGGCAGTCGCACTCATCGAGGGCGGGGCAGACGTGGTCACCGGCAGGCGACGGGAGCGCGAGACCCAGCCACTGGTGCGGCAGGCCGGGAGCCGGCTCTTCGGGTGGCTCCAGCGCACCCTCGTCGGGCTGTCGTTCACGGACACGCAGTGCCCGTTCAAGGTGCTCCGCCGCGAGGTATCGGAGGCGGTGGTCCCACACCTGTTCGTCGACCGCTGGAACTTCGATGTCGAGTTCCTCGTCGTCGCGCAGAGCCTGGGGTTCGACGTGCGCGAACTGCTGGTCGAGTGGGTCCACGTCGACGGGTCGACGATCCGGCTCACGCCGGGCTACTTCATCGAGCAGCCCCGGGTGCTGTGGCAGATCCGCCGGCGACACGGCCATCCGCGGCCCCGTCCCGTCGAGCAGCTCCGGTGAGCATCGCCCCTCGGTCGCGCGTGCACCGAGGAGGCGGCCATCGCGCCGGCGGCCTCGAGCGCGTCTTCCAGGGACTCGGGCGGCGGTGGTTGACCACGTGGCCGCGGCAGGCGTGGGACATGCCCCTCGCGATGCCCTCGCGACGGCACACGCAGATCGTGATCGGCTTCGCCGTGCTCGTCGCGGCGGTCAACCTCTGGGTCGTCATCCAGGCTGACCTCGACTGGGTGTGGGCGGACGGCCGCGCGAGGCTGACCATCGCCCGCTCGATCATCGACAACAAGCAGCCGGGGTTCACCCAGTTCGGCAACACGTGGCTGCCGCTGCACCCCGCGCTGATGCTGCCGTTCATCTGGATCGACTGGGCCTACCGCTCCGGTGCGGCCGGCATCGGCATCTCGGTCGCCTCGCTGGTCGCGTGCTTCTACTACACGCACCGCTTCGTGTTCGTCCTGACGCGATCCGGGGCGGCGGCCTGGGTGGGGATCATCGCGCTGATGCTGTCGCCGAACTTCATGTTCATGGCGGGCACGCCGATGTCCGAGACACCGTTCGCGGCACTCACCGTCGGTGCGTTCTACTACCTCGTCGTGTGGGCGAAGGATCCGGCCGGGAACCAGCGCGCCCTCACGATTGCCGGGGCCCTCGTGGGCGCGGGGGCGATGATCCGCTACGAGGCGTGGCTCTTCGTCCCCGCCGGCGTGATCTTCATGGTCGTGGCGAGGATGGACCTCAGCCAGTCGCCGCCGACGGGGGACTGGCAGCGACGCATGGAGGGCGAACTCCTCGCGTTCGTGTCACTCTCGGTGTTCCCGATCTTCCTGTTCATCGTCTACAACTGGCTCATCTTCGGCGCGCCGGACGCCTTCCTGAACAACAACGAGACCGCCGTCGCCGAGCAGTCCGCCGGCCTCGACCTCGGCGGGAACGTCGAGAACGTCACCCTCAATCTCTTCTACACGGTCTTCGACAACGTCGGCTGGATCGCCTCCTACCTGACGATCGCCGGGCTGCTGGTGTACGCCGTGGTCGCGAGGCGGTTCGTGCCGTTCCTCGCGCTGCTATTGCCGGCGACCTCCCTCGTGTTCTTCGCCGTGTCGCTGTACCAGGGCGGCTCCGTCCTCCGGCACGACGCGGTGTACGAGGGCTTCGGGCTGCTGAATGCGCGCTACGGCGTGATCGCCGTGCCGTTCGCCGCGGTGGTGATCGGCGCGCTGGCCTCGTTCGGACGGTTGCCCACGATCCTCGCGATCGCGCTCATCGTGGCTCAGTTCGGCGTGTTCATGACCTCGTCGCAGCCGGTCATCACCGTGCGCGACGCGACGCAACCGGGCTACCGGCACTTCGAGGCCACCGCGGACCTGTGGAACCAGCTCTACGACGGCGGCGACGTACTGCTGTCGCTCCGCGACCACGCGCAGCTCATCCCGGCGACCCACCTCGACCTGAAGGACGTGATGCACGAGGGCGTCTCGCAGACCACGCCGAACTGGGAGGACGCCCTCCGCGATCCGGCCCAGTACGTCCGCTGGATCATCATCCGCACCGACGGCCAGGGGAAGTTGGACGATCTGATCTCCCCGATCCTCCTCGAACGCGACTTCGAGGAGGTCGGTGCCGTTTCCCTCACGGCCCTGACCTTCGTCGAGCGGATCTACAAGCGCCGCGTGGATCCGATCGCGGGCGTGCCGTAGCTCCGACCGCCGCTAGCGGATCGGTTCGCCCTCGCGGATCGCTTTCGCCTCCCAGGCGATCGCGTGACAGAGGAGGTCGAACAGCACCTCCGCGAGGGGCACGCTGTCCGTCTCAACCGGCAGCCAGTGCTGGGAGACGTCGGACACGGGGTTCGCCCCCCGGCAGGTCATGGAGACGACGGTCAGGCTGTGCTCGGCGGCCCAGCGCGCCGCGTTCACGAGGTTGGGCGACTTCCCGCTCGTGCTGATCACGACCAGCACGTCCCCCGGCGCGCCGAGGGCCTCGAGCTCCCGGACGAGCGCGACCTCCCATGCGTCGTCGTTCGCCCAGGCGGTCAGCAACGGGACGTTGTCCATCAGGCAGGCGGCGCGGATCGGCTTCTTACCCTCGGCGGCGGCACCCTTGATGAGGTCGTTGTGGAAGTGGCTCGCCATGGCGGCGGAGCCACCGTTGCCGACGATGAACACGCGCGCGTCGCGCTCCGCCGCGTCCGCGAGGAGCCGCGCGACGGCGCGCGTCGCCTCGACGTCCACGGCGTCCACCCCGACACGCGCGTCCCGCACGAAGTCCTCGACCCGCATCGGCGTTCCCATCGTCGTGTGTGCTCTATCGAGAGGTCCGAGGATCCAGTGTCGCCTCGACGGCGCCGGACGGCACCTCGGCGCCCAAGGCGACCTCGCGGAGCGCGGGGACGCCGGTCTGGCGCGTCATGAGCCGCCCCACCGAGGCCACGAGCAGCCGGATGTCCGACCACGGCGTGTACGTGCGGATGTAGGTCAGGTCGTCCAGCAACCCGTCCGAAGGTGACCCGTCGCGGTCCCACGGCCCGGTGAGGCCCGGCGCCATCAGCAGCAGGCGCCGGCGCCACGGGGCTACCTCGGTGGGGACGGTTGCCGGGAGCGGGCGCGGCCCGACGAGGCTCAACCTCCCCACGAGCACGCCGGGCAGCGCGGGCAGCTTGCCCGCGCGACCGCCCGCCAGGCGAGAGCGGAGCGATCCCGGCGGTCCGTAGGCCAGCAGTCGCATCTCGATCGTGCCGCCACTGCGCCCCAGGATGCTCACCTTGCGGAACAGCGGCCCGCGCCAGGACAGCCAGGCAACCACGAGCACGACCAGCAGTACCGGCAGCAGTAGCAGGGACCCCACGACGTCCACGACGCCCTTGAGGATGGAGTCACTCCGCTTCAGCTGCGCGGGGCGAAGGCGCACCAGCGGCGGCATCCCATCGCGCGCCGCGACGACCTCCGAGGAGAGCAGGTCCGAGACGCCGGCGACGACGAACACCCGGAGGTCCGGGCGATCCGCGGCGACCTGCATCACATGCTCGTT
>JALOAM010000285.1 GCA_023228765.1 Dehalococcoidia bacterium | reverse complement strand
CCGCTCGACCTCGTCGCGTGGAACGGGTGGACGGACACGCCGGTGCTCAAGGCGGGCGATGTCGTGTGGACCGCAAAGCCGCCCGCTGGTTCCTCTTCTGGCTCCTCACCTGAGGCGCCGAAACAGGAACCGCCCACCACCGACAAGGTCGCCGAGATCGAGGAGCTGGCGGACGAGATCGCGGAGGACTTCCTGCGCCTGAGCGCGAAGGTCCAGCGACTACGTGTGAAGGCCGCGGCCCTGTAGGCCGCAGAGAGGACAGAGGAGATGGACTGGTCGGATGTGTTGAGGCGCGCGGGCTGGACGTTCGCGCAGGCCGTAGTTGGCCCGCTGATCGCCTTCCTGGGCACCACGTCTTCGGGCGTGGTGGACAGCACGGCGGGCACGCAGGCCGCCATCATCGGGATCGGGGCCGGGCTGGCTGCCGTGCTCTCGCTCGTCAAGAGCGTCGCCGCGCAGCAGCTCGAGGCTCGCAGCAGCGTGGGAGGTCACTCGTGAGCGAGGAACTGGCCGCGTTCGAGGCGGCGTGGATCGCCTCGAACGAAACGAAGGACCGCACGGAGGCCCGCGCGCTCGCGGACGCCTACGTCGCGGCACACCCGGACCTCGAGGCCCGCTATGGCGGCTTCGCGATCCCCGACCTGGTCGCGCTCCTCGACGCGGCGCGGGCGCGTGGTGACGAGGAGCGGCGCGTCGAGATCGACCTGTGGCTCCTGCACGCGTTCGAGCCGCAGCACATCGGGGCGCGCCGCGTCACCGACGGGACCCGCCGTCAGCAGGAGGGGAGCTAGCCGTGGCGAAGGACTTCATCCTCACCAACGCCGTCGCCCAGGCGCTGGCGAACGCGATCACCACCGCGGCGGACGCCGGCACCGGCGCGGTGTTCAACATCTACTCGGCCGGCTCCGGCGTCCCGGCGGACGCGGACGTCGCGATCGACGACCAGACGCTGCTCGCGCAGCTCGCGATGAGCTCGACGTCGTTCGGCGCGGCCACCGACGGCACCGGCAAGGCCACCATCGCGGCGAACTCGATCTCGGACGACGAGTCCGCCAACGCCACCGGGACCGCGGCCTTCTTCCGGGTGCTCACCCAGGACGGGGGCACCGTGATCTGCCAAGGCACGGCGGGGACCTCGGACGCGGACCTGGTCATGGACACGACCAGCATCACGGCCGGCTCCACGGTCTCCGTGTCCTCGTTCACGATCGACGTGCCGGAGCAGGGCAGCTGACGCGATGGGGTACGTCGCCAAGCGGGCGAGCGCACAGGGCGGAGGCTCCAGCCGGCAGGCTGTCGCCTCCGGGGCCACGGCGGCGGGCAACATGCTCGTCGTCGTGGTCTCGGCGTCCCAGGGTGTGTACGCCAGCTCGGTCGTCGACAGCGTCAGCAACACCTATACCCGCGTCACCCCGACGCCGGGCGTGCCGTGGTGGACCTCGGAGATCTGGATCTGCGCGGACGCCGCCGCGATCGCGTCCGGCACGCAGGGGTGGCAGGTCAACATGCCCTCCAGCGTCGCGGACATCGGCATCGACGTGTACGAGTACAGCGACATGGGGGCGGAGCCCACCGTGTCCACGTCGGGGTCGCTCAACCAGTCGTCGGGCAGCACGACGTGGGGTGCTTGCTCCTCCTCGGGCTCGGCGCTCGCGGGCGACCTCGTCCTCGCGATGGCCGGGGCCGGGTCAGGGGCGACCTTCGCGGCCTCAGGCTGGACGGTCCGCGAGAACAACGCCACGAACTTCAGCAACCCGTCCCTGCCGTTCGCGGAGATCTCTTCGGCCTCGGCGGGGTCGCAGTCGATCAGCTGGACACTGAGCGCGTCCCGTGACGGCACGGCTGCCCTTGTCGCCATCACCCCCGAGGCCGAGTCGAGCGGCGCGACCGGCGCGGCTGCATCCACCGTCGCCGCGGTGGGCGGAGCGGCGAGCGCAGGGCAGGAACAGTCCGGAGCCGGGGCCTCCACGGTCGCGGGCGTCGGCGGCTCGGCCAGCGGCTCCGTCGACTCGCCGGCCACGGGCGCCGCGGCGTCCGCACTGCCAGCCGTCGAGGCCACGGCCACCGGCACGCAGGCGCAGGCCGGCGCTACCGCCTCCGTGCTACCGCCTATCGAGGCAGCCGCCACCTCGAGGCAGGCCGTCGCGGGAGCCGCAGCGTCGGAGGTCCAGCCCGTCGCGGCTGCGGCGTCCGGCTCGCAGGTCCTCACCGGCGTCGCGGCGTCTCAGCTCCAGCCCGTGACGGGCGCGGCGATCGGCCGGCAGACGCTCACCGGCGTCGCAGCCACGACCCTCCAGGCCGTCACTGGTACAGCGGCAGGCGCCGTCGCCCTGCTTGGCGCGGCCGCCTCGTCGACCCTCCAGGCGCTGGTGGCTGCGGCGACCGGAACACAGGCGCAGTCGGGGGCGGGCGCATCGAGCCTCGCATCGGTCGAGGGCGCGGCCTCCGGCTCGCAGCGGCAGGCCGGGATTGCGGCCAGCGTCCTCGCGCCCCTGGTCGCGGCCGGGAGCGGTGCGCAGCGCTACGTCGGCGCGGTGGCGTCCGCCCTGCGGGCGCTGGTCGCGGCGGCCGTCGGCACGGTCACCGAGGGGGAGCACACGCCGCCTGCCATCGCAGACCTCACGGCGATCGTGGACGGCACCGGCTCCCTCGCTGCGACGGCCGACGGGACGTACGCCCTCGCGGCTACGGCGCAGGGCACCCAGCACATGACAGCGGAGGTAGATGGCTCATGACGACGCTCAT
>JALOAM010000284.1 GCA_023228765.1 Dehalococcoidia bacterium | reverse complement strand
GGCGAGCTGTTCGGCCTCGTGGGCCCGAGCGGTTGCGGCAAGACCACGCTCATCCGCCTGATCATGGGCCTCCTGCTCCCCGACGAAGGCGAGATCGCCGTCCGAGGGAAGTCGCCCGCCGCCTTCGAGGCGCGTGACCGGCAGGCGCTGGGCTACATGCCGCAGGAGTTCAGCCTGTGGCCTTCACTCTCTATGCAGCAGAACTGTGGCTTCGTCGCAGGTCTGTACGGGATCGGTTGGTGGCGGCGACGGAAGCGCATCCGCGAAGTGCTCGATCTCCTCGATCTGCGCGATGACCGCAAGACCCGCGCGGGGGCGGCGTCCGGCGGGCAGCGCCGACGCCTCACGCTGGCCTGCGCGCTCCTCCACCGCCCGAGGCTACTCGTCGTGGACGAGCCGACGGCGGGCCTCGACCCGGTGCTGCGGCAGCGCATCTGGGAGCACCTGCGCCGCATCCAGGCGGACGGCGCGACGGTCCTGGTCACGACTCAACTGATCGAGGAAGCCGAGCGCTGCGACTCCGTTGGCATCATGCGCGCGGGGCGTCTCGTTGCGCACGGTTCCCCCCAGGCGCTCCGCCGTCGCGTCGACCTCGCGGAGGTCGTCGAGGTCGACGTGGACGTGCTCGACCGCGCGGACGTCGCGACGGTGTGGGCGCTCGACGGGGTGCGGAACGCGCGCCTCGCCGGGCCGGGCCGCCTCCGTCTCGAGGTGGACGACGCGCAGTCCGCGCTGCCCCTCGTTACGTCCGCCCTCGCCGAGCGGGGGCGCACCGTCCGGCGCGCGGACACTCGCGAAGCCTCGTTCGAGGAGGTGTTCCTCGAGTTGGTGGAGGCGTCCTCGCGCGACGAGGAACGAGCTTCGACGGAGGCGACTGCCCAGTGAGGCGGGCGCGGTGAGGGCGGTCTGGCGTGTGCTGTCCTTCTTCGAGCAGTGGGCCGGCGAGGTGTTCCACCGGCCGGGGCTGCTGTTCACGCTGGTGATCGCGCCGTTCCTCGTGCTGCTCGCCTTCGGCACGGGCATCGAGCTGGGCGGACCGCGACCCCGCACCGTGATCGTGCAGCCACCGGACATCGACTACTCGATCGAACCGATGGTCGCGGAGCTGGAGAAGCACGTCGATCTCGTCGGGTACGAGGAGAGTCTGCCGCTGGCGCGGGCCGCCCTCGAACGTGGCGACATCGATGCGGTGGTCGTGGTGCCGAGATCGGTGCAGGGCTACCTGTCCGCGGGAGATCAGGTGCCCCTGGAGGTGTTCATCGGCGAGGTGGATCCCGTACGGCGCTCGTACGCGCGCACGTTCCTCCGTGACCAGGTGGGCGCACTGAATCGCGCGACCGTCCGCGAGGCGATCGGTGAGGCGCAGACGGATGCGCCCGACATCCGCGAGATGACCGCGCAGGCGCGCGAGTACCTCGACCTCCTCGACGAGGCGCGCGGTGACGTGGAGCGGGCGCGTGGCCAGATCGACGAGCTGGATCGCCTCCTGGATCCGGCGGTGGAATCGGTCGGTGCGATCGCGGGCCGCGCGCCCGGCGTTGCGCTCTTCATCCCCGGGCTTGGCGCCTCCCTCGGGCAGATCGAGGAACTCCACGCCAACCTGCAGGAGCTTCGCGACGACGTGGACCGTATCCAGCAGCGCCTCGCGGGAGGCGAGGGCGGAGAGGACGCCCTCCTCCCGACACAGTCCGAGGTCGACGAGATGCGCGCGTCGCTCGACGAGATCGAGTCCGTGGCGCTGCCGTTCATGGGCGTCTCGCCCGAGGTGATCGTGGAGCCGTTCACGCTCACCCTCACGGACCTCACCCCGGTCGAGCCGACCTTCACGGCCTTCTACTCGCCGGGCGTCGTCGCGCTGCTGGTGCAGCACCTCGCGATCACTCTCGGCGCGCTCGCGATCTCGGAGTCGCGGCTGCTGCGCGTGACCGAGGTGCTCCGCGCCTCGCCGATCCGAGCGTGGGAGGCCCTCGCCGGGAACTACCTCGCGTACGGCGTGCTCTGTGCAGTCGCGGCGGCACTGCTGCTGGGTGCGCTGACGTTCTTCCTCGATGTGCCGGTCTCGGGATCGTGGGCCGTGGTGGCGGGCACACTGGCGTTGCTGATCGCGTGCTCGCTCGGCGTGGGGTTCACGATCGCACTCGTCTCGTCCTCGACGCAGCAGGCGATGCAGCTCGCGATGATCCTGCTGCTCGCCTCGATCTTCTTCAGCGGGTTTGCGTTCTCCCTGGACCAGATCGTCTGGCCGGCCCGTGGCATCGCCTACCTCCTCCCCGCGACCTATGGCATCGAGCTGATGCAGGACGAGATGCTGCGAGGCGTCACGCGCGCGCCGGAGGCGCTCGCCATTCTGGGCGCGGCGACGCTGGGCACCTTTGCCATCGCGTGGTCCCTGATGCGACGAGAGCTCCGCCCGAGGTAGGCGCCCCCCGGCGCACGGCTCCGAGGACTACCGTGCGAGCGCGACGCCGGGAGGGCGAGAGATGCGAGAGCCAGAAGTCCGTTTCGTCGAGGTCGAGGGCCTCTCACTCGCCGTCCACGAGTGGGCAGGCGACGGTACAGCCGAGGGCGGTACAGCCGAGGGCGGCCCGGTTGTCCTCGTACATGCGACGGGGCTGTGTGGCCGCGTGTGGGATCCGGTCGTCGCGTCGTTGCCGGAGGGCCTCCGCGTCCTCGCCGTCGACATCCGCGGACACGGGTTGTCGGACTGCCCGCCGATCGAGGAACGGTTCCACTGGCGCGGGTTTGGCGAGGACGTCGCCGCAGTCCTCG
>JALOAM010000283.1 GCA_023228765.1 Dehalococcoidia bacterium | reverse complement strand
CCTACCTCTCCTCCATCGGCGCCCTCGTGCCGTTGTTCAACCCGGGCACCAGCTTCGAGCTGCCCATCTACCAGGGCGGGGACGAGGGGGACGACGCATGACCACGGACACGAACGCGATCTCCGAGGCCTACGCGGAGCAGCGCGAGCGCGACTGGAACAGCTTCGTCACCGGCTCCGGTCCCCTCGGGGACTTCTGGGGCCTGTGGGAAGAGCGCTCCTTCGGCTGGCGCGTCCCGATCGAGTTCCTCCAGCCGCTGGGGCTGGAGAACCCGGACGTCTTCCAGAACCTGGAGCCCGTGCTGGACGTCCTCCGCGGGATGCCGGAGGTGGACATCGTCCCCACCGACTGGCTCCACATGACCTGGGTGCGCGTCGGCTACCTGATGTCCACGGACATCATGTGGTCACAGGTGGAGTCGTTCTACGTGAACGCGGCCCCGCGCCTCCGCCGCATCGAGCCGTTCACCCTCACGCTGAAGGGCCTCTCCGTCGCCGACGGTGAGCGCATCTACCTGGGCGTCGAGGATGGCGGCACCTACCGCGAGGCGCGGCGCCTCGCGAAGCTCGGGGTGCCGAAGGTGTGGGAGGTCATGAAGCGGGACCCCCTCATCGACGCGGGCGGGAACGATTCCTTCGTCCCGGTCGTGGACATCGGCTACTTCAAGGGCGGCGGTGACCGCGCGAAGGTCGCCGCGGCGCTGGAGCCGTTCCGCGACATCGAGGTCGGCGAGATCGCCGTGACGCACTCGAAGCTCGCGCGCCTGCCGATCCAGCCACACAGCTACTACGAACAGATCGATGTCGTCGCCGAGATCCCGATGCTGGGCGCCGCTCACCGTGGGGGGTACCACAACTGACGATGACGAGTTCCGATGCAGCTGGCGCACCTTCACCGGAGGCCGCCGATCGCCCAGAGCGTCTCGAGAAGCCGAAGTCCGTCCTGATCATCGGCAGCGGTCCGATCGTCATCGGGCAGGCCGCCGAGTTTGACTACGCCGGCACGCAGGCGTGCAAGGCCATGCGCGAGGAGGGCATCCGCTCCATCCTCGTGAACTCCAACCCCGCCACGATCATGACGGACGAAGGCGTCGCCGACGTCGTCTACATCGAGCCCCTCACCGCCGAGGTCATCGAACGGATCATCGCCCGCGAGCGGCCGGAGGCCCTACTCCCCACCCTCGGAGGCCAGACCGGCCTCAACCTCGCGGTCGAGCTGGCGGAAGCCGGGATCCTCGACAAGTACAACGTCCGCCTCCTCGGTTCGAGCGTGCGCACGATCAAGCTCGCGGAGGACCGCGAGCTGTTCCGCGACCTCCTCCGCGAGATCGGCGAGCCCGTCCCACCGTCCGAGGTCGTCGAGTCGTGGGAGGACGCCCAGGCCGCCCTCGACACGATCGGGCTGCCGGCGATCATCCGCCCGGCGTACACCCTCGGCGGCACGGGTGGCGGCGTCGCCCGCACGCTGGAGGAGTACGAGCGGATCTGCCAGAGCGGCCTGGCCGCTTCACCGATCACCCAGATCCTCGTCGAGCAGTCGCTGCTCGGCTGGAAGGAGCTGGAGTACGAGGTGATGCGGGACGGCAACGACACCTGCATCACGATCTGCAACATGGAGAACCTGGACCCCATGGGGGTCCACACTGGCGACTCCACCGTGGTGGCGCCTAGCCAGACGCTGTCCGACCGCGAGTACCACATGCTCCGGAACAGCGCGCTGAAGATCATCCGCGCGCTCGGCATCGAGGGCGGATGCAACGTGCAGTTCGCCCTCGCCCCCCGCCCGGACGTGGTGCCATGGGAAGAGGCGGAGGACTCCACGGTCCTCCCCTATCACGTCATCGAGGTGAACCCCCGCGTCTCACGCTCCTCGGCGCTGGCGTCGAAGGCGACCGGCTACCCGATCGCGCGCGTCGCCGCCAAGATCGCGATCGGCAAGCACCTCCACGAGATCGAGAACTCGGTCACCCGGCGCACGACCGCCGCCTTCGAGCCCGCGCTGGACTACGTCGTCGTGAAGATCCCGCGCTGGCCGTTCGACAAGTTCAGCAGCGGTGACCGCCAGCTCGGCACTCAGATGAAGGCCACCGGCGAGGTCATGGCCATCGACCGGACGTTCGAGGGCGCCCTGCAGAAGGCCGTACGCTCCCTCGAGTTCGGCCAGCGCTCCATCCTCTGGCAGCACCCGGACTGGCAGGACGAGCCACCGTTGGACGCCACCGACGAGCGTGTCTGGGCGGTGCTCGCCTCGATCCGCCGAGGCGTCACGCTGGAGGACATCTCGCGCCGCAGCGGCATCGACCCGTGGTTCGTGGAACGCCTCGCTCGGATCGTGGAGATGGAGAAGCGCCTCCTCGCGGAGGACCTCGGCCCCGCACTGCTGCGCGAGGCGAAGCGCCTCGGCTTCTCGGACCGCGACATCGCGACGCTCTCGGACTACCTCCCGACGCAGGTCCGCGCCCTCCGCGAGGAGTGGGGCATCCGCCCGGTCTACAAGATGGTGGACACCTGCGCCGCCGAGTTCGACGCCGTCACCCCGTACTTCTACTCCTCCTACGAGCAGGAGAACGAGGCGCCGCCGACCGGCCGCCAGTCCATGCTCGTGATCGGCTCCGGCCCCATCCGCATCGGCCAGGGCATCGAGTTCGACTACTGCTCCGTGCGCGCCGCGAGGGCGCTCCAAGAGGCCGGCGTCGAGTCGATCATGGCGAACTCCAACCCGGAGACCGTCTCCACGGACTTCGACACCTCGGACCGCCTCTACTTCGAACCCCTCGACGAGGAGTCGATCCGCGACCTGCTGGAGAAC
>JALOAM010000282.1 GCA_023228765.1 Dehalococcoidia bacterium | reverse complement strand
GAATAAAGAAGGCGGGGCGGTGCCTTGCTAGCCGGCTGCGAATCCGGGGGCGGCATGCAACGGGGCTGCCACGGGCTCATCAATGGCGTGGACCGCCTCCGCGACCACCTCGAGGTTGGTGTGCTCGCGCTGGCCCTTCGTCAGGCGACGGAGCTCCTTGCGGAGTTCAGCCAGGTGGCGGGTCTCGCCATGGGCGCGCTGGGCCTCGCGGTCGCGGTACTGCTCGTACAGGTAGAACTCGCCCGGGGCGTTCCTCGCACGATGGACGGAGTATCGGACGACGCCGGGCTCCTGCGCGGCGATGGCTTCCACCATCCGCTCCAACGCCTCCTGGAGTTGCGGCTCCATCCCGGGCTTGGCCCGCATCCACGTCAGTACAGTAATCATGATCAGTCCCCTCAGACTGGCCTACCGTCCCCTCGTGGTAGGCCTGTCCAGTTATGGGGATAGCAAACGTATTCGCTGTCGTGGGCACGCAGTGTCAAAAGTCATTGACATTAACGTACAAGTTAGGGTACCGCGAGTAAGCGCACATAAGGCGCGCCTCACCCGCGCAACTAGTGAGTGAACATGACTGGAGGGCCATGACTGGAGGGCCATGACTGGAGGAGGGCGAGGGCTACTCCGGCATCGACGAGGGCACGGAGGAGGGGGCAGCGTCCGTAGCCGCGGGCTTGAACAGGTGTCGCGCGAGTTCGGCGCCGCCGGGGGCATCCGGGTCGTCCTTGAACTGCTCCAGCCGGCGGTAGACCTCCGCCGCGCCGCGGTGGAAGTCGCCCGGGAGGCCCGCCGCCTCGAACGTCGCGGCAATCTCTTCCATCTCGCCGACCCAGCGCCAGGCCTTGGCTGCCGCGCTGCTGAGGCCCGCCGCGCGCCGGTCGAGGCCGGGCTGCGAGCCGGCCCACTCCTGCTGAAGTGCCTCGAGGACGTGCTCGTGCTGTGCGAGCGCGAGGATGTCCGCGAGGAGGGCGGACGTGCCCTTCGTCCACGCGGCGTAGGACATCTTCAGCGCACTGGCTGCGCCCACGGGAGCGTCGAGGACGATGACCTCGAAGAGGCCCTTGTCCAGCACACGCGCCACGCGACGTGCCTCGTCCCCGCTGAGGTAGAGGCGAGTCGTGCCCTCCCTGGTCGGAGGGAGGCCGACGATGCCGCCGTCCACGAACTCCGCGCCCACCGTGTCCAGGATGCGCTGGCCCTCGCGCGCCGTGTCCGGGCTGACAGCGTTCGCGTCCACGAAGATCCCCTGGAAGCCCATGTTGCGGACCTCCCGCACGACATCAAGCGCGGCGTGCGGCGGGCAAACGCTGAAGATGATGTCGGCCTGGTTCACCACGCCGTTGAGCCAGAACACGTCCTCCAGCCCGCACTCCTCGGCGCGGCGGTGGCTTGCCTCGGAGCGGTCCTCCCCGGACCACACGACGCGGCGGCCACTCGCGACGATCGAGGCGCCCAGCGCCGCCCCCATCGAGCCGGGGTGCACGATCCCGATGCTGATCTGGCCGAAGTCGTCGGGCATGGTGCTCTCCTCGTGCGGTACCGAGCGTCGCCGTGGGTCTCGGGCATCGAGTGTATCCCGGCGCCCCACGCGTATTCCCCGGCGTGTTGTCGCATGGACTACTCTCGGAGAAGCAACCGGGGGTCCTCATGCGCACGCAACGTGCCCTCCTGCTCCTCTCGTCGCTCGCCACCGGCGCGCTCGCCCTCGTGCTCCTCACCGCCTTCTTCTGGCCCGACGCTCCGAACTACCCACGCTCGCTGAACCTCGGTCCAGTCGGGCAGTACGAGGTCGGCGTCCCCGTCTTCGTACCGGCCGAGGGCTATGACGACACGCGCTGGCCGAGCGTGCGCACCGAGGTCGCGAGTCAGCGGGCGCACCACGCTGGCATGTGGGTCGTGCGGTTGGAGGACGGCGCGGTCCGCGTCCTCCTCGCGCGCAACCCGTTCGAGGGCTGCACGACCCCCTGGCGTGCCACGCTCCGGTACGAAGGCGAAGAGGGCTGGTTCCGCGACGTGTGCCGTCGCTCGACGTACACGCTCGATGGACGCTGGGTGGAGGGCGCGTCCTCGCGCGACATGGACTGGCTCCCCGTCCGCGTCGAGGGCGACGGCCACGTCCTCGTGGACCTCACCACCCTCCATGCCGGCGAGACGCACTACGGCGTCCCCGCCGGCGCGCGCCCCACCCCGACGGTCGAGGGCTGGAGCGCCCGATGACTCGCGCGCGCCGTGCCATCCTCGGCCTTGCGGCCGCGGCTGCTCTCGCCGCCGTGGGAGCGCTACTCGTCGGCTTCGTCTGGCCCGCGGGCGCCGTGCAGGACTCCGTCGACCTCGGCGTCGCGGAGGAGTACGAGCCCGGCTCCGTCACGATGCACGAGGGGGTTGTCGAATCCTCAGACCTGAGGTGGGGAGTGCGAGCGTTGATGGACGATCGGCAGACACCAGCCTGGGCTCGTAACCACGAGGTCACGATCGCCCTCGCCCGCCACGACAACGGCTCCTTCTCCGCGTTCATCGCGCGTGATCCTCGGACTGGCTGCCCGCTCGCCTGGCGGACGAACTTCCTCCGCTACGACCCGGACGGTGTGTTCCGGGATCCGTGCCACGGATCGACCTATGACGAGTACGGCCTGCACGTCTTCGGTCCGTCCCCCCGCGCCATGGACTTCTTCGACGTCATGGTGGACGGCAGCGGCCACGTCATCGTCGACCTGCGCGAACTGCATCCCGGCTGCACGTACCCCGACCACCAGTCCGGATCGTGTCGAAGATGAGGCGCACCCTCCTCGGCCTTGCGGCGGGCGCCCTCGGCGCGGCCGGGGGGCTCCCCGGGGGCGTCC
>JALOAM010000060.1 GCA_023228765.1 Dehalococcoidia bacterium | reverse complement strand
AACCGGTTGCGGAGGATGCCCTGCCGGCCGCCTTCGCGGCGCTCGGCGTACATCGCCAGAGCCTGGAGCAACTCGCGCGAGTCCGCTTCGACCAGCCCACGCCGATCCAGGAGGAGGCGATCCCCGCGCTCCTCAACGGCCTGGACGTGGTCGGGATCGCACAGACGGGTTCCGGCAAAACGATCGCGTTCAGCCTGCCGATGGTCGAGAAGCTCGACCCGCAGCTGCCGGAGGTACAGGGCCTCGTCCTGGTGCCTACGCGGGAGCTGGCGCAGCAGGTGCTGGACGTGCTCGCCGAGTTCGCCGCTCCCTGGGGCCTCGAGGCTGTCGGGCTCCTCGGCGGCCGGTCGCTGAAGAACGACTTCCGAGCGCTGGACGACCGCCCGCAGATCGTGGTGGGCACGCCCGGGCGCATCCTGGACCACCTGCAGCGCCAGACGCTGAGCCTCCGGCACGTGCGCTACGCCGTCCTCGATGAGGCGGACCAGATGCTGGACATCGGGTTCCTGCCGGACATCCGGCGGATCCTGAGCCGCACGCCGCAGCGCCGCCAGACCGCGCTGTTCAGCGCGACGATGCCTTCCTCGATCCGTCGCCTCATCTGGCAGTTCATGACGGACCCGGAGACCGTGCGCGTGGACGCCGAGGCGACCACCGTCGACACGATCGAGCAGATCTACTTCGAAGTCGCGCAGCGCGACAAGGTGAAGGCGATGCGCGAGCTCATCGAGCGTGAGCTCAAGGGCCGCACGCTGATCTTCTGCAACATGAAGCGCAGCGTGGACCACCTCGCGCGGGAGTTGAGCCGAGACGGCGTGAGCGTGCGAGCGCTGCACGGCGACCTGGACCAGCGCCAGCGCGACCGCGTGGTGCAGGAGTTCCGCGCCGGCCAGATCGACGCCGTGATCGCGACGAACGTCGCCGCGCGCGGCCTCGACATCCCGGAGATCACGCACGTCGTGAACTACGACGTCCCCCAGAACCTGGAGGAGTACGTCCACCGCATCGGCCGGACCGGCCGGGCGGGCCGCGACGGCAAGGCCATCACCTTCGTCTGCGAGTGGGACGTCGACGCGTTCGACGCCATCAAGCAGGGCGTCCCCGCCGGCATCCGCTCGGAGCGCCTCGACCTCTATGCCCCCGCGACGCCGAACGCGGCTGTGCCGACCCCGACCGAGGCGACCGACCGTGCTGACGAGCCGGAAGACCCCGGTGAGGACGCAGCCGAGGCGATCCCGGTCGCGTCCGACTCCGACGCGTAACGCCCCATCTTCCTCGGCACTCCACACAAGACGAGACCGCCCCGCGGGGAGGGGCGGCCTCGGAATTGTGGGGACCAGAACAGCTAGCGGACGGTGAGCTGGTAGTCCGGCACCACGTACTGGTAGGACGCCGGCGCGGACTCACCGGAGCCTGTTCCGTTCCCGCCACCCGTGCCGCCCTCGCCACCGTTCGACCCGCCGTTACTCGCACCGGCGAAGAACCCGCCGAAGTAGAAGAACATCGCGAGGATCACGACGAGCAACGCGATGACGACACCGAGCACCATTCCGGTACCGACACCGCCGCCGCTTTCCTGGTACGTGTGATGGACGTGTTCGTGACTCACTCGTGACCTGCTTTCCGCCCACTCGCCGGGCGAGATCAGTGCGCTGCGAGTGACGGAAACCTACGTGTCAGTCAGTTGCGAAGATGCGCCGCTCGATGACGCCTCTGCTGACAGAAGCGTTGCGTATCCGGCCTCGAAGGTCGCTTCGATACGTGTGCGTTACACCATCGGCCAGGGGACGACACGCCGCGTAAACGTGTCCATATCGGGCAACACGGGCTCGTCGAGGTAGTGCGCGATCCTCTGGAGGAGTGCGGCGCCCTCGGCAGTCGTGAGGCGATCGAGCAGCGGCTGGGCCGTGGGGTCGGCAGCCTGGAGGCAGCCCTGGACCCTGCGGAGGTCCTCCAGCCAACCGTCCGGGATGGTGGTACCGGCGAAGTCCCAGACCACCGTGCGGAACTTCTCGACCTCGTGGAAGCAGAGGCCGTTGTCGATCCCCCAGATGCGGGGTTCGTCACCATCGGTCTGCAGCAGCAGGTGGCCGCCCTTCCGGTCGGCGTTGTTCGCGACCAGGTCGAACAGGGCGAAGCGGACGAACTGCCAGTCGAGCTCGTCACGGTCGCGGAGGTCGAAGTAGTGCTGCTGCGGGTTATGTTCGATGAACAGTTGCAGCGACCCCACGCCGTGCGGCCCCGTCGCCTCCACCGTGGGGGGAATGATGTCCCACCCGAGGAGCCGCGCGAACTCGTACGCCGCGATCTCGCGGTGGTAGAGGTCCTCCGGGAAGTCGTACAGCGGCTGCTCGCCGGTGGCGGGCTTGTAGATGCCCAGGCCATGCCCGTGCTCCGGATGCTCGAGGTCCGCGAGGAAGACATAGTTGGAAGAGTGCTGGATCAGGCGTAGCTCGCCGAACTCCGCTTCCGCGAGGGCGGACTCCACCCACGCCGCGCCCGGCTTCCACGGATTGAGCAGCGGCGTGTTGGTCACCCCTACTCCTTCTTGACCACCTCGCGGTCGGCGATGCCGAGGCCCAGCCGCATCGCCTCCGCGTGCATCATCATCATCGCGATCGCCGGCAACGACTCGTCGAGGGCGGCCCGGGCCGCCTCGATCGTCGCGTCGTCGAGCCCAGCCTCGCGGAGGGCGTCCGGGTCGGCGCGGAGCGGCTCCGCGAGGAAGCGGGCACCGGAGCGCGCGTAGTAGTAGAGGCCCCGCCCGCGCCGCCGGAAGTCCGGGTACGCCGCGAGGTGCTGTAGTTCCTCCCACGCGACGCCGAGGTAGCCCGGCCATGCTGCCACGGCGCGGTAGAGTCCCGGCGTCGAGGCGAGCCCGAGCGCCTCGCGCACCTCGGGGAGGGGTGGGGTGTCCTCGGACGCCTCCGGGATCGCGGTGGCGAGGTGGCGCTCTTCGCGCTCGGACAGCGGGCGCGGGTCGGGCTTGCCGTAGCCGCCGACCTCCGGGCGCCCCATCGCCTCGGCGAGGGCAGCGACGACGAGGAGCACCTGCGGCTGCACGTAGTGGAAGACGTCGATGACCTCCCCCAGCGCATCGAGGTCGCCCTCGGCGAGTCCGGCCTCGACGAGGGCGTCCCGGGGCATCACGGGCTCGTACACTTGCTCGACGGCGTCGAGCGCCATGTCGGTCATGTAGAGCGCGCTGCCGAGGAACCCCGCCGTCTCCACCGAGCTCTGCACCCGCGGCCAGACCACGTCGAGATAGCCCTCGACGGAGGCGAGCCGGTCGATGGCGGCCGGGAGGAAGGGCGAGCGCAGCGCCCGGCGGATCTCCTCGCGCAGGTCGGTGGACGGTGCAGTCATGACTTCACTCCCAGCGCTCGACGCCAGAGCGGTGGCTTCGTGGAGCGCTGCTTGAGGAGCTCGACGCCCTCCGCCGTCCCGACAAGGATCGCGCCGCGCCAGTCGCGGAGCGAAGGTGCACGTTCTTCCTTCACGCCGTGCGGCAGGCGATCGGGCGCCTCGAACCGTTCGAACGGCTTCCAGCCGTGGCCGTCGCGCGTCCATGCCTCGCGGCCCGCGGCGCGGATCAGGGGGATCGCCCCGGCCACATCCCAGATCTTCGGTACCCAGAACGGCGCGGCGGCGAACACCCCGGCCGCCACGTACGCCCCCTCGATCGCCATCGAGCCGGTCACGCGATGGTCCCAGGAGCGCGTCCCCGCCGAGGATCCCCCTGGCGCCGCGGCCAGCGCGCGCTTCACCTTCGTCGCGCGCTCCGGCGACACCTCGCGCCCATCGAGGCGGAGCGGGCCGCCCTCGTGCGCGTGGTACACGCCGGGGTGGAGGGCGTGCGTCGTGGCGCACCAGACCGCGCCCACGACAGGCCGGCCATGCCGCAGCACGCCGACCGACACGGCGAACAGCGGGAACCCATTCACGAAGTTCGACGTGCCATCGACCGGGTCGAGGACCCAGACGTACTCGGCCTCCTCGGAGGGTTGGGTCGCATCCTCCTCGCCGACGACGATGTGGGCCGGGAACTCGGCGGCGACGCGCTCGCGGAGGAGGGCCTCCACGTTGCGATCGACCTCCGAGACCGGGTCCCCCGTGTTCTCCTTGCCCCGGGCGTCCGCCTTGTACTCCACGAGCACCTCACGCTCGAGCTGGTCGATCACGAAGGCGCCGGCGTCCGCGGCCAGCGCGGCAGCGAGGGCTTCGATCCGCTCGAGACCGTCGTCCGGGAGGAGGTCATCCGAGGCGGGTGAGGAGGTCACGGTTACTCCCGCCGGCCCCAGTCTGTGCCGACGAGGAGCACCCGACCGCGCTGCTGCTGCACGAACCCGTGGCGGCGCTGGTACGCCTCGACCACCTCGGACGGCGCGTTCGCCGTCGCGGGTCGCGCGCACCGGTACCAGAGCGAGACGGTGGGGAAGGCAAACCACGTGGTCAGCTCGTGGGCGTTCCCCATCAGGTTCTGGCCGATCGCCACGCCTCGCCCGCCCTGGGACTCCAGCCACGGCCAGATCAGCTCCGTGGAGAGGCGCACGAACTCCTCGCGCGTCCCGGGCTGCAACGTCAGGGTCCGCTCCGACACCACCGAGCCGCGTCCGAACGTCGGCGGGATGTCCGCGAGCCGCTGTCCCGCGCGCCGGTAGAACGGCGCGGGGTGCGTCGCGCTCATCTCGACCTCGAACGGGATCGCGCGCGAGGACGTCACGAGGGCGTTCCGGTCCGCGAACGTCGCGCGGAGCTCCTCCGTCTCCGCCATGATCGCCTCGTCGTCGTAGAACGACTGCGCCCGGTTGATCGCGTTCAGGCTGGAGGCGCCCCGGGTGGCCTCCCAGTGGTCGAAGTCCTCGTACGCGGTGTGGGTGACCAGCGGCACGGAATCGTCGCCGAAGGCCCATGAGCCGAACGCCACCATCTGCGCGCCGAAGTGGAGGAAGGTGGGCCACAGCCCCTCGCGACTCTGCCGCTCGAAGTCGGCCTTGCTCTCCGGCGGCACGGTGAACTCGCGCTGGACGAGGATCATGCGGCTCCCTCTCTCAGGACTCGGACGGGCTCTCAGGACTCGGACGGGACACGAACCCTCCCAGCATATCGCCGCGTCCACTAGCCTCGGACGCATGCGGTACGACGACGAGCACGAGGACGACGACCGCCTCGACGGCTGGGTCGAGTCCACCGAGGGCGACCTGGACCCGGACCTCACCGAGGAGGCGGGCTATCTCGCGTGGGATCCACCACAGGGGCGTGACTGGCTCCCGCTGGTCGGGAAGCTCGCCGCTGCCGCCGTCATCGTCGCGATGATCGGTGTCGTGGTGCTGCCGGTGGTGACGTAGGCCTCGGGCTCCGACCCCCTCGCCCGCGAAGCGGGAGAGGGTTGGGTGAGGGTCTCCTCCGCCTCCGACACCCATAGACTCCCCTCGCACCCTGCGAGGAGTCACCCATGTCTGAGCCAGAAGCGATCACCGTCCTTGAAGCGCTGCACTCGACCCCGGCGCGGCGGTACCTGAAGGCCGACCCGATCCCAGACGATGTGCTGCGCGCCATCCTCGACGCGGCGATCCGAGGGCCGTCGGGCGGCAACTCGCAGGCATGGGCATGGGTCGTGGTGACCGACCCCGAGGTGAAGCTCGCGATCGCCGAGTGGTACCGCGAGGGCTGGGAGCGCGCGTACGGCAGCCGTCGGGAGACGATCCTCTCGTCCGAGGACGGCCAGGGCCTGGGGAAGCGGAACTTCCTGAGCGCGGAGCACCTCGCGAACCACCTGGAGGAGGCGCCGGTGTGGGTCTTCCCGGTGCTCCTGGGCGCGGCGAAGAGCCAGAGCCCACGGCTGGGGTCCTCGATCTACGGTGCGGTGCAGCAGCTGATGCTCGCGGCGCGCGCCTACGGCATCGGCGCGACGCTCACCAGCCTCTACGCGGGGCACGAGGATGACGTGAAGCAACTCCTCGGCATTCCCGAGGACGCCCTCACCATGGCGCTCATCCCGCTGGGCTACCCGGCGCAGGGCCGCTGGGCGGAGCCGAAGCGCCGCCCGGTCGAGGAGGTCGTACACGTCGGGCGGTGGGGGAACCTCTGGCCGGGCGCATAGCCTCACCGAACCTCGCCGGCTTCGCACATCGCTATATCCGCGTCACGCCTCGGAGGGTTGCGGTGTGAGATCGCAACGTCCGGCTGCCTACGTTCGCCACAGACTCGCGCACCTGCGGGAGTCGATGCGGCAAAGGACACGACATGGCTGAACAGCAGCAGGAGCGCGACCAGGAACAGCAGCGGGAGCAGGAACGCCAGCAGCAGCAGCGCCAGCAGGGGAACCAGCAACAGCAGCAGGCGCAGCAGGAAAAGCAGCAGCAGGGCAACCAGCAACAGCAGGAGGAGCAGCAGCGCCAGCGCTAGCTGCTACTCGCCCGCCCAGGAGTCGCCGCCCCCGCCCGGGGCGGCGACTCGTCTGTGTGAGGCCCGCACGAGGGCTGAGGTCCTGGGGGTCCCGGGCGGCCCTACGCCTGCTCGGCGAAGAGCGCCGCGACCGCCTCGGACGCTCCACCGGTGACCGGGTCGCCGTGACCGAAGAACACCGTCTCATAGTCGTACGAGCCGAGGACGCCGACGGACGCCCACGCGGTGTCCATGTCCGGCGTGAAGCGCTCGTTCGGCCCGGCGACGCCGCCGCCCTCCGCCCCGGTGAGGGCATCCCCCGCCACGAGGACTGACGCCGCCCGGTCCAGCACGCAGATGTGGCCGGGCGTGTGTCCCGGCGTCTCGATCACGTCGAGGCCGAAGACCTGGTCACCCATCACCACCGTGGTCGGGGGCCTCGGCGAGACGATCGCACCCAGGTCTCCCGCGCCGCAGTACGCCATCGCATCGGGCGCCAGCTCCAGCACCTCCGGCAGGCTCCCCTGGTGGTCGGGGTGCGCGTGGGTGAGCACCACGTGCCCCACGCTCTCCCACCCGACGCCGAGGCCGGCGAGTGCCGCCTCGATGTCGCCGGCGCTGCCCGGGTTGCCGGTGTCGACGACAGCCGCCTCCCCATCGCGCAGCAGCACGTACGCGGACACGCCGCCGAGGACGACTCGTTCCCAGCTCCCGGCGGAGGTACCGGCCGGAGTGCCCTCGGTGGCCGCCGGCGAGCCCTCGGTCGTGGCGGCCGCACCCTCGGTGGGCGCGGGTGGCACGGTCGAGGTCGACATCGGGGTCGAGGTCGGCGTGTCCTCGGAGGGGTCGTCGTCGTCCGCGCAGGCGGCGAAGACAGGGAGCGTGAGCGCGGCCAGCGCGCCCTTCCCGAGGTCCGCGAGGAAGACGCGGCGCGACCGCCTCGGGAGGAGCAGTCCGTGCCGTGGGAGGTGCAGGTGAGGTTGCGACATCAGGTCCTCCGGTCAGAGCGCGGTCATGCTCGCTCGATGGGCACAGCGCTCGGCGGGTACCACGAAGGGGTCGCGCTCGAGCTCGCGACCCCTTCGGTTGGTGTGCCTCACAGGGCGGGGCGTCCGCAGCATGTTGCTACGGCGTGGAGCCTCGCAGTGCGCGTGCCAGACCGGCGACGACCAGGAGCACGAGGAAGACCACGAACAGGATCTGCGCGATCCCAGCAGCTGCGCCGGCGATTCCCCCGAAACCGAGGAGCGCCGCGACGATGGCCAAGAGGAAGAACAAGAAAGCCCATCCCAGCACGGTGTCCGTCCTTTCCAGCGACCGCCGGCGGCGGTCATGACGGGATCGACTATGCCCGCTTGCTGGTAACAAACGCGTGCTCGGACGGGAGCGTTCGCTCGACGGATCCGTCGAGGATTCCCCCGAAACGGGCCTGCCGACACGCAAGGTAGTGCAGACCACTAGACGAGTGCGATGGTTTCGTCATCGGGCTCGGAGTGCCAGCAGGGACCAGATCGGCAGGCGCTGCGGCTATAACTGACCCACCACTGGCGCATCGCTGTTGGTGCGCCGCGCGGAGAGGAACCGGGGATGGCGACGCTCGTGTTCGGTATGAACCAGTCCCTGGACGGCTACGTCGACCACACGGAGTTCGGGCCCGAGCCCGCGCTCTTCGAGCACTTCATCGAGGAGTCGAAGCGGCAGACGGGGAGCCTCTACGGCCGCAAGATGTACGAGATCATGCGCTACTGGGACGAAGATCAGCCGGAGTGGGACACCGCGGAACGCGCCTACGCGGAGGCATGGCGGAGTTCCCCGAAGTGGGTCGTCTCGACCACGCTGGACTCGGTCGGCCCGAACGCCACGCTGATCAGCGGCGACCTTGAGGCGGCAGTCCGCGCGATCAAGGCGGAGCATGACGGTGAGATCGAGGTTGCCGGGCCGAACCTGGCGCGCAGTCTCACCGAGCTCGGCCTGATCGACGAGTACCGGATCTACCTGCACCCGGTGGTGCTCGGCCACGGCACGCCGTTCTTCGCCGGCCCGCGGCCGCCGCTCCACCTCGCGAGCCACGAGCAGATCGGCGACGTGCTCAGGCTGACCTACGTGCCGGCCTGACGCCGACCCTCGTCCGGGACGCGGAGCGTCCGAGGGCTAGTAGCCGCAGCCCTCGAACTGGTTGGGCAGCGGGCCTGCGCCCACCTCGTCCACGCGGGCCTTGAAGGCGGAGAGGTACGGGTCCGAGTCGAAGAACTCGTACTTCGCCAGCAGGCCGGGATCCTCCACCGGGACGGAGAACACGTAGGCCGAGAAGGTCTCCGCGAAGTCCTCCTCCGGGTTGGTCGCCGCGTACGACCCGAGGAACGACGGGTCGAGGATGCAGCGCTCGACGGCCGCATCGTCGTTCGGGTTCAGCGGGTCGACCTGGGTGATCCACTCGTCCCAGAAGGCGTCCGTCCAGCGCGCGATGAACGAGTCTGGCGTGTAGCAGCCCTCGCCCTCGTGGTAGGTGAAGCACTGGCTCTCGTCCACGCCGCGGTCGAGCTGGCCCGGCAGGCCGGTGAAGACATGGGTGAGCTCGTGCGCCATCGTCAGCGCCAGCTCGATGTCGTCGCGTTCCGCCTCGCCGAGGTTCACGGTCATCTGGAAGGCGACGCCACCGTCGCTCGTGGTCAGGGCCTCGACGTACGCGAGGAGGTCGCTCGGCGCATCGAACCCCGCGATGAGGATCAGGCCCTCGAGGTCCTCGGGCGCCGCGAAGGTGCGGAGCCACTCCCAGGCGCGCAGCAGCCGGTCGTCCTCGCCGAGACACGGCTCGCCGAGGACCCCGTCCACCACGAAGTGGCCGGACGTGAACCCGTCCGCGAAGTCCTCGCCGCCGCCGCTGGAGATGAACTCGAGCGAACAGTCCACGTCGTCTCGCACCAGCGTCGGGTCGTAGAGCGGCGCCTCTGGCGTTTCGGTCGGAGTCGCGGTGGCCGTCTCGGTCGGGATCTCGGTGGCGGTCGCCGTCTCGGGCGTGCTCGTCTGGGTCGCCACCGTCACGTCGTCGTCCTCGGGCGTCTCACCCTCCGCGCTGTCGGAGCAGGCGAGGGTCAACGCGAGGCTCCCGGCCACCAGCACCGCTAGGAACCTCGAGGCGCGCGAGCGCACGTCTGATCGCCGTGGGCGGTCGGAGGATGGGAGCACGGTGGACCCTCTCTGGCCGCACCACGCCGGGCGGCGCCGGTAGCGATGAGTATGCCCGAGGATCGCCGAAGCGTCCCCTCCTGATGAGTTCCGGTGAGGCGATGCTGACAACCGGCGCGACTTCTGGCCAAATCTCCGGAGAAGAGTCGAGATTCAGATTCAAGACCACTGGTGTCATCCGCCTCCGAGGGCGATCCTCTCCTCGCCACGTCTCCTCCGAGGAACGTGACTGGTCGGAGCACTCTTGTGAGCGCCATGCTGGACGATTCGCTGGGAGCGACACCCGCGCCGGAGTTCCCCTCCGTGGCGTCTGCCTCCGCGATCTCCGGGGCGCACGTCGCGCACCCGGCAGCGAACCGCATGGTGCGGGCGCTGTGGTGCGCCCTCGGGACGTTCTCGCTCGCGCTCGGACTGATCGGGATCGTGATCCCCGGCTGGCCGACCACGATCTTCCTCATCATCGCCGCCGCCTGCTACGCGCGCTCCTCGCAGCGGCTGTACGACCGCATCCTCGCGAACCCCGTATTCGGCCCGCACGTCCGGCGCTTCCGCGAGACCGGAGGCATGCCGCTGCGCGCGAAGGTCATCGCCCTCGCGATCATGTGGCCGTTCGTCCTCTTCTCGGTGCTCGTCGCGATCCCCTCCTCGATGCACTGGGCGCAGGCGAGCGTCCTCGCCCTCGCCCTCATCGGCACCACCTACATCCTCTCCCGCCCCACGGACCGAGGCGTCCCCACCGCCTGAGGCCTTCCACCGCCGGAGGGCAGAGCCCGCGCCCCCGGCCCCTCGCCCGCGAAGCGGGAGAGGGTTGGGGTTGAGGGTCTGCTCCGCCTCTGCCCGTCTCTCTCCCCGCCAGCGCGCCCTGCTCCCCTATCGTGGCCTCACGCACCGAAAGGCCTCTGCATGACGACCACCAACCGCGACACCGTCGGCTTTGTCGGACTCGGGATCATGGGACTGCCCATGGCGAAGAACATCCTGAAGGGCGGCTACCCCCTCGTCGCGTGGAACCGCACCCCCTCGAAGATCGATGAGCTCGAGACCGCCGGCGCCCAGCGCGGCGAATCGCCCTCGGACGTCGCGTCGCGCGCCGGCATCGTCATCACCTGCGTCCGCGCCTCCGACGATGTCGAACAGGTCGTGCTCGGCCAGCCTGGTGTGCCCGGGATCATCGACGGCATCCGGCCCGGCTCCGTGGTCATCGACATGTCGACGATCTCCCCGGCCGTCACGAGGGAGATCGCAGGGCGCCTCGCGGAGCGGGACGTCGCCTTCATCGACGCGCCGATCTCCGGCGGCGAGCAGGGCGCGATCAGCGGGACGCTCTCGATCATGTGCGGCGGCTCCGCCGAGGCCCTGGACCGCGTGCGGCCGGTCCTCGAGACGATGGGGAAGCGCATCACGCATTGCGGCGACAGCGGCGCCGGCCAGACCGTGAAGCTCTGCAACCAGATCGCCGTCGTGCTGAACAACCTCGCGATGGCGGAAGCCCTCGTCTTCTGTCAGCGCTCCGGCGTCGACCCTGCCGTCATGCTTGAAGCCATCGCCTTCGGCGCCGCCGGCTCCTGGCAGATCAGCAACCTCGGCCCGAAGGTCGTGCAGCGCGACTTCTCGCCGGGCTTCAAGGTCGGCCTCCAGCAGAAGGACCTCCGCCTGGCCCTCGAGGCCGCCGATGACCTCGACCTCCCGCTCGCCGGCACGTCGCTCGTGCACCAGCTCTTCCGCGCCGTGGAGCACCGCGACGGCAGCGACATCGGCACGCAGGCCCTCGTCCGCGCCCTCGAGTCCCTCGCCGGCGTCGAGGTCAAGAGCGACCGCACGCCGGAGTTGTAGCGCACCGATCGAGGACTCCCCTCGGCTTCGTAAGCAGGACTACCTTGCATTGCAAGGTTCATTCGACTATCATGCATCGCATGACAGCCCCATCGCTCCGACAGAGCCAGATCCTCCGAGGCGCGCTCGACCTTTGCCTGCTCGCTGTGATCGCACACGGGCCGACCTACGGCTACGAGATGACGAAGCGCCTCGCCGAGCGAGGCCTGACCACCGTGGCGGAAGGCTCGATCTACCCGGCACTTGGCCGGCTGCAGCGGGACGGCCTCGTCGAGACGTTTCGGCAGGCGAGCGACGGCGGCCCGCCGAGGAAGTACTACCGCCTGAGCCCGGCCGGGGCGGTCGCCCTCGTCGAGTGGCGCGCCGAGTGGGAGGGCACGCGTTCCGCGATCGACCGCGTCCTCGCAGACATCCCTCAGACTCCAGAAGTCAACATCGAGGTGACCCGTGAAGCCTGAACGTGAGCACGTCCTGTCCGTGTGCCGCACCGAGTGGAAGCGCATCGGCGTCCCCGCGGACAGCCGGGACGAGATGACAACGGAGCTGGAGGGCGACCTCCAGGACGCCGAACGCGACGGCGCGACGGCGCTGGAGTACGTCGGCGGTGACGCCTCGAGCTTCGCGCGCCGGTGGGCAGAGGAGCGCGGACTGGCACGCGCCCGGTGGCACCTGCTGGTGACCGGCCTCCTCGCCATCGTCGGCGGCATGCCCGGCGCGGGGCTCGGGCTCTTCTTCGCGTATGGCTGGTCCAGCGACACGTTTCGGGAACGCTTTGGGCAGTACAAGACGATGGCGGATGGCGCAGTCGAGCTCGTCCCGTTCTATCCCCCGCCCGCGCTGATCCTCGCGCTGTATGCGCTCGCCGGCCTGACGGTGGCGGGCGGGGCGTTCATGGCTGTCCGTTCGTACTTCGCTTGGCGCGAGGACCGAGCGCTCCGCGAGACGACGTTCAACCTCCTCATCGGCACGGTGCCGGCGGTGGCTGCCGCTGCTGGAGCCGGCATCACCTACGCCTGGTACCACGACTTCCAAGACGAGTTGCGCGTGATGCTCGGCATCGGACTGGTGGCGGCGCTGACGTTCGCCCTCGCCATCGCCGCACTCCGCGCTCTCGCCGTCTACAGCACGAGGTCGCGAGGCCGACAGCCTCTCGCCCTGCCGGAGCTGTAGCGCACCGATCGAGGGCTACTGGTAGATGACGTAGGCGGGCGGGGTGGCGAGGGCCATGACCTCCGCGGCGGTCATCAGGGGCTCGTCCCACTTGTAGAAGAGCTTGAGCGCCGGTCGTTCTGCGTAGGGGGCGAGGGCGTACGCGAGGTAGCCCTCGGTCTTGGGCCAGGGGCCGCCCCAGCCGTCCATGTCGATCGTGATCTCCACCTCGGGGACGTCCTCGAAGGCCTCGGGGTTGGTGAGCATGTCGGGGCGGAACTGGTGGAGCACGAGCGCCTTCGAGGGCTGCCCGGTGCGCTGCACGATCTCGGCGAGGTAGGCCTGCACCTCGTTCACCTGTTCCGCTGTGAGCGTTCCGATGACCTGCCCCGGCTCGCCACCACGCGACTTCGTCGCGAACTCCGGGTCGATGCCGAGGTGGACGAACGGCTCTTCGAGGAACTCCTCCAGCCGCTGGACATGCTCGAACAGGTCGCCCCAGCCGATCTGCACGTCGAGGAAGATCAGGACATCGGCGTCGCGGGCCGCCTCGACCCACTCCGCGACCTCCTCGAGCGGCATCTGGTCCAGGTACTGGCCATCGTCGCCGGGGTTCGCCTGCGCCACGTCCACGATGAGGTGCAGCGCCGCGAGCGCGGGCCGATCGCCGTTCAGCGCGTCGTACTCCGCTGCGAGCGAGCGGGCTGCCTCGATGGCCCCCTCCGGTCCACCGTGGCAGCCCAGCTCGCCCATGACGCAGACGCCGGGGTGCCCGTAGACAGACACCACCGTCGCGTCCTCCAGGATCGATGGCCCACCCGCCCGCTGCGGGCGTTCGACGGCCTCGGGGCCACCCTCGGACTGGACGAGGGAGGCAAGGCTGACCGGTACGAGGATGGGCGTCTCGTGCAGCGCGAGGATGTCAGCGCGGAGGGTCGGGTCAGAGGACGCGATCGTCGTCCCGGGGAGAGCTGCAACGACGAGGGCGGTAAGGAGCGACGCAGCGAGCAGGACGTTGCGCGTCGCTGATCGGGCGGCGGATCGCATCCGGCACCTCTCGAACCCGACCCACCGCGAGAGCGACCATAACGTAATCAGGCACTTGCGTAAACACCTGAACAGTTACTGATCGAGAGGAGAAGGAGTTCGAGGCTGCGGATGCGCGTGCAGTCGCTGCGAATCACTCGCTCCCGATCGTCAGCACGCTCCGTGACACCTCGCCGGCGCGGAGGGCATCGAACGCTTCGTTGATCTCGGCCAGCGGGTAACGGCGGGAGACGAGGGCGTCGAGGTTGAGCTTGCCCTGGCGGTAGAGGTTGAGGATGCGCGGCATGTCCAGCTGGAACCGCGCGGACCCGTAGAAAGAGCCCTTCAGGGTCTTCTCCTGCAGCCAGATGCTCGAGGCGATCGTCAGCTGGTCCGTCGGCGGGATCATGCCGACGATGACGGCGGTGCCGCCTCGGCCGGCCATCTCGTACGCCTGCTCCGCGGTGACCTTGAGGCCGATCGCCTCGAAGGTGTAGTCGGCGCCGCCTCCGGTGAGCTCCCTCACCTTCACGATGGGGTCGTCCTCCTTCGCGTTGACCACGTCCGTGGCGCCGAACTCGCGGGCGGTGGCGAGTTTGTGCTCCGCCATGTCCACCGCAATGATGCGCTCCGCCCCGGCGAGGCGCGCCGACTGGATGATGTTGAGGCCAACACCCCCCGCGCCGATGACGGCGACCGAGGAGCCCGGGCGCACCTGTGCGGTGTTCACGACGGCACCGTAGCCAGTGGTGACGGAGCACCCGACGAGGGCGGCGATGTCCAGGGAGACGTCGTCCGGCACCTTCACGAGGCCGGTGGCCGGGGTGATGGAGTACTCCGCGAACCCGCCGACGTTGGTCATCGCGCTGACCGGTTCGCCGTTGCGCGTGCGCGCGGGGTTCGAGGACGTGCGGGTGCGGGCCGGGTTCTGGCAGATGGCGGGGCGACCTTCCGCGCAGAAGCGACAGGTGCCACACGGCTGCACGAAGCCGAGGATCACGCGGTCGCCCGGGGCGACGTTGGCGACACCGGGACCGACCTCCTCCACGATGCCGGCGACCTCGTGGCCGAGGATCGTGGGGAAGCGAGTCGGGTAGACGCCGTCGATGAAGTGCAGGTCGGAGTGACAGACGCCGGCGGCGACCACGCGCACCTTCGCCTCGCCCGCGACCGGCGCGTCGAGGTCCACCTCGTCGATGGTCATCGGCTGGTTCGCCTCGTTCAGGACTGCTGCCTTCATCGTCCACCCCTCCGTGTTCGTTCTGACTCCGAGAAGGAATGCTACCGCGTCGCCGGCGTCAGGCCCGCCTCTCAAAAGCCGCCGCTCAGTAGATGCTTCTACAGGTGAGCCGACTTAGTGTGATCTAACTCGACCATCACGCTTGCACTAAGGAACCGCCATGTCTGCGCACGAGCCTCGCCCCGCTTCGTTCTCTCGCCTCCTCGGCGGGCACTCCGTGACCCGCCGAGGGTTCCTCGCGGGCTCGGCAGCCGGGGCGCTGGGGCTGTTCCTCGCGGCGTGCGCGGGCGAGGACGACGAGCCGCAGGCCACCGCCTCCCCGACCGCGACCGAGGGGGCCGCAACGGCGACCGGCACCTCCGAGGCGACGAGCACCGCGACCGAGGCAGCCAGCGCGTTCCCTCGCACGGTGACGCACGCCCTCGGCGAGGTCGAGCTGGAGGCAGCGCCGGAGCGGATCGTCGCGGTGGAAGAGTCAGTGCTCGACTTCCTCCTGCCGCTGGGCGCCAAGCCGGTGCTCTACGGGATGGTCGGCGGGTACATCGGCCGGCTGCCCGCCTGGATCACGCCATACGTCGAGGGCCTCGAGTCGTACGAGGCCGTCCGCATGGAGCCAGACCTGGAGGTCATCGCCGCGAAGACCCCCGACCTGATCGTGGGGCAGTGGCTGGCCGGCGATCAGTACGACGGCCTCTCCGCAGTCGCGCCCACGGCGAGCATCAAGGAGGCCGACACTACGACCTGGCAGGAGGTCCACACGCTGGTGGGTCAGCTGCTGGGGCAGGAGGAGCTGGCGCAACAGCAGATCGAGGAGACCGAGGCGCTGTTCGCCTCCGAGGGCGAGCGCGTCGCCCAGTACCAGGACCTGCGCGTGGCCGTCGCCTACGAGTTCTTCGACGAGTTCTACATCCACGGCGAGAACGCGCCGATCGCCAAGCTGGTGAAGGGTCTCGGCCTGGAGCTGGTGGCGCCGGGCCCGGACATGACCATCGGCTCCACCGAGCGGTGGCAGGACGCCGCCGAGGCAGACATCATCCTCTCGCCCGGCTTCTTCCCAGAGGACATCGACAAGCAGGCGGCGAACCCGCTGTTCGCGAGCCTGCCCGCCGCTCAGAACGGCCACTGGGTCGTCGCGGACGCCGAGCTTTCGCAGGCCACCTACCTGGAGTCGCCCCTCAGCCTGGCGTGGGCGATCCCGCGGATCGCGGACGCGATCATCGCGGCCGCGGAGGGCAACGGGCGGGTTGCCGGAGCGTAGATCCTGGAACGCCATCACCCCGCCTCGATCGGCATCCCACCTCGGTCAAGGCGGACGCCCGCCTGTCCGCCGTGGCGACACGCGCCGTCCGTGATCCGGGCGGGTGTGCGTTACACTCGCGCGCGATGAACGTCGATCCCGCCCTACTCCGGGCCGCCTTCCTCGGCGGCCGGACACACCGATGATCCTCGTCGCGGTCGTCGTGATCGCGCTCGTCCTGGTGAACTCCCTCTACGTTGCCGGGGAGTTCGCGGCGGTCTCGGCCCGCCGGACTCGTGTCCGCCAGATGGCGGAGAACGGCAACCGCCACGCCCGCTGGATGCTCGGCATACTCGAGAACGGCGAGAGCCTCGACCGGTACGTGGCCGCCTGCCAGATCGGCATCACGCTCTCCAGCCTGCTCCTGGGCGCATACGGCCAGGCGATGATCACACCCGGCTTCGCCGACCTGCTGGAGGACCGCGCCGGCATCGGCACCGCGACCGCCCTCGGCGTCGCCACCACGACGGTCCTGCTCGGCCTCACCGCTGCGCAGGTCGTCATCGGCGAGCTGGTGCCGAAGTCGATCGCGCTGCAGTTCCCGACCCCGGTCGCGCTCTACACCTCGCTCCCGATGAGGGCGTCCCTCTGGCTGTTCCG
>JALOAM010000281.1 GCA_023228765.1 Dehalococcoidia bacterium | reverse complement strand
AGGGTTCGAGGGCGCTCGGGTGGTTGTGGGACTCCATCTTGAAGACGCAGACCCAACCGTCGCCCAGGTCGATCGCGCCGGCGTTCTCCTCGCCCGCCTTCGTCAGCACGTACTCGCCCTCGGAGGGGAAGTGCTTGAACAGCGGCTTGGAGTGCTTGTACCCGCAGTGCTCGGACCAGAGCGCTCCCACCATGCCGAGCTCAACATCGGTCGGCTCGCGGTCCAGGAGGTCGAGCAGCCGCTCGTACTCCGCGCGCGACATCGCGACCTGCTGGAGGACGTCGTCACCGACCGGCATGGTATTCCTCGCCTCAATGGGGCGTCTTGGGGGCATCAGCCAGGGAGTAGATCGAGCCTACCAGCGGGGTGAGTCTGGGGGGAGTCGGAGGAGATTCGCCTGCCTCTGACCGCCTCCTGGGGATGTTGCTGCCAACGAGGACAGTGTCTAGCCTTCCTGTTGTCATTAGTCATGACTTACTTCAGAACTCAGTCATAACAGAGGAACCTCCATGACCATCGGTGGTGACGACTCGCGGAACCTGTTCCCGACCGAGCTGACCGGGCGGCTGAACCGAAGGCGCTTCATCGGCGGCATGGGCGCAGCCGCCTTCGCCGCCGCGTTCCTCGCTGCGTGCGGCGGCGACGAGGAGCCCGAGCCCACCTCGACGCCCACGGGTACGGCGACGACAGACGCGACGACCGAGGCAACGTCATCGCCGACAGCCAGCGCGAGCCCGGAAGCAACCGAGCAGGCTGCATACCCCGTCACTATTGAGCATGCCGCCGGGAGCACGACGATCGAGGCGCGGCCCCAGCGCATCGTGACGCTCGGCGACTTCCAGGACCTGGACTACGTCCTCAACTTCGGCGGGCCGGTCGTCCTGTACGGGTTCACGAACGCCTGGGACAGCGGCAACATGCCATGGCAGGCGGAGGGTGTCGCGGACGTCGAGTCATGGGACGCGACCGGCGAGATCGACCTGGAGCAGATCGCGGCAGCACAGCCTGACCTGATCGTCGGCATGATCTCCGGCGAGGAGGTGTACGAGCAGCTCTCGGACATCGCCCCCACGATCCTCATCGACTGGGGCACGACGTGGCGCGACGGCATCCGTTGGATCGGCGCCGCCCTCGGTGAGTCGGAGCAGGCCGAGGCCGACATCGCGGAGACGGAGGGCAAGCTGGCCGCGGCAACCTCGCAGCTCGAGGCGCTCGGCGACCAGTCCGTCATGGTCGGCTTCCAGTACGGCGAAACGTTCTACATCTGGGGCGAGGAGGCGACTGCCGCCTTGGTGCTGTCCGAGATGGGCGTCAACTTCGTCGGCGGCCCGGAGCCGTCGCTCACGCCCGCGTCACTCGAGCAGGCGAACCTGATGGAGGGCGCGGACATCGTCCTCTCGGTGGACTCCGATCCCGCCGGCCTCACGACCCAGGAGGCCAGCCCGATCTTCCAGAGCCTCTCCGCCGTGCAGGCCGGCAAGTACGACGTCCTCCCGGTCCGGGTCAGTCGTGCCCTCGGCGATGGGTTCAGCCCGTTGAGCGTCGACTGGGCGATCGAGCAGTCTGTCGAGATCCTCGACCGCGTCGCAGCCGGGAACGGCAAGCAGCTCGGCTAACAGCACCGCGAGAGACGGAGTTACCGGCCCCCTCCCGGTACCTCTGGACGGCGAGCCCGCTCGACGCTCCCCGGCGCGAGCGACATGGCTCGCCGTCCTCGATCGGAACGGTCCGAGGGAGGAGTCGGGCTGGTACTTCGAGCGCTCGAGCTCGCTGGGCTACACCCCCACCCCGACCGAGGCGAGGACGGAGCGCCAGATGGCGTTGCCGTCCTCGTTGCCCAGGAGCTGCTCACAGGCGCGCTCGGGGTGGGGCATCATCCCCAGGACGTTGCCACGCTCGTTCAGGATGCCTGCGATGTTCGCGGCGGAGCCGTTCGGGTTCGCCTCGGGCGTCACGACGCCCTCGGCGGTCGCGTAGCGGAAGGCGACGCGGTCCGTGTCCTCCAGCATCGCGACGGTCTCCGCGTCCGCGACGTAGCGCCCCTCGCCGTGGGACACCGGCACCATGTACGCCCTCGACGCGTCGAGGTGCGCCGTGAACGGGGAAGTCTGGTTCGCCGGCAGCAGGTAGGCGTCCTGGCAGCGGAACTGCAGCGATTCGTTCCGCATGAGGACACCCGGGAGCAGCTGCGACTCGCACAGGATCTGGAAGCCATTGCAGATCCCGATGACGAGGCCACCTGCCTCGGCGTGCGCGACCACGGCATCCATCGCTGGAGAGAACCGCGCGATGGCGCCCGTCCGCAGGTAGTCGCCGTAGGAGAAGCCACCCGGCAGGACGACCAGCTCGTCCGGCTCGAACGAGGTCACGTCGCGGTGCCACACCTTGCGCGCCTCGATGCCGCAGGTGCCGAGCGCCCAGACACAGTCGTTGTCGCTCCACGTCCCCGGAAACACGACGACCGCAGCGCGCATAGCGACTCCTCGAGGATCAACGCGGGGCAGGGAGTGATCAGTATATGGCGAAGGGCGCCTCGACCGCCTCGCACGTTCCGATTCTGGCTCCCCTCTCCCGGTTTCGGGAGAGGGGCCGGGGGTAAGGGTCACGCGGGCGGTTCAAGCGCCCCCAACGTGGTGCTGGACGAGGACGGCAGTCGGGCCCCTCACCCCAACCCTCTCCCGGAACCGGGAGAGGGGATCAGAGGCGGTGGAACACGGGGACCAGTGGAAGGCGCCAGCCCTACGAGTCGTCCTCGGAGAGGACGGACTCGTCCTCGTCGTCCTGGACGATGACCGAGCGGCGCGAGGTGCCCTCCACCGGTCGAGGGCGCTCGCGCGGGGCGGAGAT
>JALOAM010000059.1 GCA_023228765.1 Dehalococcoidia bacterium | reverse complement strand
TCCTCGGGCCGTGGGCGGCGGTCATCGTGATGGCGGCGGTGGTCGGGCTGCAGGCGTTCCTGTTCCAGGACGGCGGCATCGCCGTGCTGGGTGTGAACATCTTCAACATGGGCATCCTCACCGCGTTCCTCGGCTACGCGGTCTATCGAGGCATCCAGGGCGTGGCCGGCGCCAGCCAGACCGTCGCGCTGGTGGCCGCGTTCGCGGCCGCGTGGATCTCCGTGGAGGCGGCGGCCATCCTCACCTCGGTTCAGCTCGCGCTCTCGGACACCTCACCGCTCGATGTCGCGCTCCCGGCGATGGTGGGCGTGCATGCCCTCATCGGCATCGGTGAAGGCCTGATCACCGCCGCCGCGCTCGGCTTCATCATGTCCACCCGCGCCGACCTGCTGCCCACCGCGAACCGCGAGGCAGTGACGACGGCCCGTTCCTAGACGCGTCCGAGCGGTGAACTGAGGAAGGAAGCAGCGATGACGAAGCGCAACAGCCTGATCCTGGTGGGCCTCCTGATCGCCGGCGTGGTCGCGGTCTCCTCCGCATGGCTGGCCTCCAGCCACCCGGACGGACTCGAGCGGGTCGCGGAGGACAAGGGGTTCATCGACACCGCCGAGGATCCCGGTTACGAGATCCTGCCCGACTACACGATCCCCGGCATCGATGGCGAGATCTCGACCGCGCTCGCGGGGATCGTCGGCGTCGCGATCATGCTCGGTGTCGGCCTCGGCGCGGGGTACCTCCTGCGACGCCGGTCCGAGGATGGTGCGGACCCTGACCACCCTCAACGCGCCTGAGGCCCCGGACGGGAGCGGTGCATGGCGGCGCTGACCGCCATCGTCGAGCGGTACGCAGAGCGCGATAGCGTCCTGCACCGCGCGGATGCGCGTGCGAAAGTACCCGCCGCCGTCCTCTACATCTTCGCGGTGACCTCCACGCGCGAGGGCGACTGGCTCTCCCTCGCGCTGCTGGTGCTGCCCGTGATCCTCGGCGCGTTCGTCTCGCGGCTCGGGCCGTGGTTCGTGCTGCGGCGGACGTTCCTCGCGCTGCCGTTCGTGCTCGCTGCCGTGCCGCTGCTGTTCACGCGCGAGGGCGAGACGATCTTCACCGTGCCGCTCCTCGGCTGGACCGCGTCCCGCGAGGGCGCCGAGGCGGTCGCGACGATCCTCGCGCGATCGTGGATCGCGGTGGGCGTGGCGGCGCTGCTGGTCTCCACCACGAGCATCGTGGAGATCCTGCGCGCGCTCCGCTGGTTCCGCGTGCCGGGACTCCTCGTGGCGACCGTGTTCTTCGCGTACCGGTACTTCTACGTCATCGGCGAGGAAGCGCAGCGGATGCTGCGCGCGCGGGACGCGAGGAGCGCGACGCTGCCCGGATACCGTGCGGGCCGTAGCATCCGCTGGCGGGCCAGCGTGGCCGGGCACATGGTGGGCTCCCTGTTCGTGCGGAGCCTGGAGCGGAGCGAGCGCGTGTACGCCGCCATGCAGGCGAGGGGCTACCAGGGAGAGCATCGCTTCCTGGACACGCTGGCATTTCCGCCCGTGCAGGGTGTGGTCGCCGCCCTCGTCGTCCTCTATGGCGTCGCCGTCCAGCTCCTCGTGAGGGCCGCGTGACCGCCACCACGACGAGCGTCCACCCCGCACCGCCTGAGGGCGTCGCTGCGCTCGAGGTGGATGCGCTGCGGTTTGACTACCCGGACGGGACGCCGTCGCTACAGGGACTCTCGCTACGTGTCGAGCCGGGCGAGAAGGTCGCGCTGATCGGGCCGAACGGAGCCGGGAAGTCCACGCTGCTCCTGAACCTGAACGGCATCCTTCGCGGCCAGTCGGGAGCGGTGCGGGTGTTCGGCGAGACGCTCTCGGACGCCACGGTGCGCTCGATCCGTGGGAGGGTGGGACTCCTCTTCTCCAACCCGGACGACCAGCTCTTCTCCCCGACGGTGTACGAGGACGTCGCGTACGGCCCGCTGCACATGGGCCTCCCGCTGGACGAGGTGCGCGAGCGGACGCAGGACGCCCTCGCCGCCGTGGGGATGGAGGCGTTCGCCGACCGTCCGCCCCACCGCCTGAGCCTGGGGCAGAAGAAGCGCGTCGCGATCGCGACGGTGCTCTCGATGGGCACACCGCTCCTCGCCCTCGACGAGCCGAGCGCGAACCTGGACCCGCTCGCGCGGCGCGAGCTGATCGCGCTCCTCGACCGGCTGCCGCTGACGATCCTCGTCGCGACGCATGACCTGGCGATGGTCGCGGACCTGCTCCCGCGCTCCGTGCTCCTCGATGGCGGCGAGGTGGTCGCCGACCGCCCGAGCGCCGAGGTGCTGAACGATGGTCCGCTCCTCGCCGCGCACGGCCTCGAACCGCTGTCGGCGCACGGGCACCCCCACGCCTGAGGCGCGTCCTATCTCCCGAGGATCCCGACTGGCGCTCAGGCCGGAAGCCGAGAAGATGGATCCATGCAGGAATCCACGGCGGGACGCCTCCTCATCGCGACGCCGCTCCTCACCGACCCGAACTTCGAGCGCACCGTCATCCTCGTCTGTTTCCACGACGGGAACGGCGCCTTCGGCATCGTCCTCAACCGCCCGGTCGGTTCGCCCGCCGGCGACCTTCTCCCGGAGTGGTCGGAGCTCCTCACCCCGCCCGGTGAGCTGCATTACGGCGGCCCCGTGGAGCGCTCCTCGTTCCTCGGCCTCGGGTACATCGAGGGGCCGGAGGACCACGGTCTGGAGTGGTGGACGCCGATCGCGCGAGGCGTCGGGCTGGTGAACCTGGCCGCGGACATCGAGGAAGCCGAGTCGCTGGAGGCGCTCCGCGTCTACCACGGCTACGCCGGGTGGGGTGCCGGTCAGCTCGACGCCGAGATCGGCGAGAACTCCTGGTTCGTCGTCGATGTCGACCCGGAAGACCCCTTCACCGAGCGCCCGGAGCGCCTCTGGAACGAGGTCCTCGGACGTCAGCGCGGTGAGCTGTCCATGTACGGCACCTACCCGCTTGACCACCGGGTGAACTAGTGGCCGTCGAGGTCGTCCCGGGCGCCTGGTGGCTGGAGGACACGCGCGGCTGCAACGTCTACGTCGTGCGCGCCTCGGACGGCTCGTACGTGATCGTGGACTCCGCCTTCGGAGGTGCGTCCGGGGCGATCGCCTGGCAGGTGCGCCGCATCGCGGGCGACGCTCCCATCACACACCTCCTTCTCACCCACGAGCACTTCGACCACACCGGCGGGGCGTCTGGCGTCCGGGACGCCCTCGGCCTGTCGGTCGCCCTCGGGACGGCGGACTGCGAAGCACGACCCGAGGGCGGCTGGCAGGCACGGCGCTCCCCGCACCACGGCCGTCCGCGCGGTCCGATCGCGCGCGCCCTCGCACCGCGCGCGTTGCCCGCCACCGTCCCGGTCGACCTCCCGATCGAGGGCCGCTGCGAGGTCGCGCCCGGCATCGAGGCGGTTCCGACGCCCGGCCACACGCCCGGCTCGATGTGCTTCGTGCGCCGCGAGGATGAAGCGACGGGCGCCCCTCGCGTCGCCTTCGTTGGCGACCTCGTCATCTCGCACCGCGAGGGGCTGTCACGGACCCTGTTTGCCGCCAACCATGACGACGCGACGTACCAGCACTCGCTCCGCGACTTCGCCGAGGAGGGTGCGGAGGTGGGTCTCGCCGGTCACGGCTATCCCGTGCGCTCCGGCTTCTCCCAGGCACTCGCGACCCTCGCCGAGGGCGAGCGCGAGCCGTGGTCGCCCTCGAATGCGTGGCGTCGGATCCGGCGGATGGCCGCGTTCAACCAGATGCTCTGGCGCCCCAACTACCCACCGAGGCGCTAGCCGCGAGAGGCCCTCGGCGGGCGCGTGCCGCCTAGAGCTTGCGCCCCTTCTGTCGGTCCTCGATCACTGCGTACGGGGCGAGGGTCAGGGCGTCCCGCGCTGACACCAGCGACTGGAGGCAGGAGCCGGGCGTCTTCCAGCCGGACTGCTGCACCACCGCCACCACCTGCTCGCCCTTCTCGGCGGCGTTCGGCAGCTTCGCGGTGAACTGCTCCTTCAGCGGCTCCCACAGGTCGGCCGGGTGCTCCAGCGCGAACCGTGCGTACTGCAGGGCGGCGAAGCTGTTGCCCGCCATCCCGGAGATGTCCCACTCCGAGGGCGCGTCGCGCAGCATCTCCTTGAGGCCCTGGTGCCGCTGTTCTGCCTCCCACGCCTGGTCGAGGTCCAGCGGTGCGAGGTGCATCTCCGCCTCCGGGCTCATCACCAGCTCCCGGAGCGCCGTGCGGAGGAGCGGGCCGCCCTCCAGGTCGCGCTCCGGCGCCACCACGCCCGGATAGGAGTCCAGCCGCTGGCGGACATGCTGCAAGGCCACGCCCAGGACATGCGGCAGCGCGTGCGTCGGCACGCCGTTGTGGAGCTGGATGACCACGGCCTCCTTGCGCCACTCGACGTTCGAGAACGAACCGCCCTCGAACGGCTGGAGCCAGAGGAGACGCCCGGTCTCCACGCGCAGCCGGTCCGCGATCTGCTGGTGCATCGCGTCCAGCGCCTCGCCAATGTCCTTGCCAATGGCCTTCATGCCGCCCCCTCAGGTCCTCGCCGTGCTGCGCAACCGCAAGAGGCTACCCGAACGAAGCGCTCGCGCACACCTCCGGCCTCCGGCTCCGGCCCTGCCCCTTGAGGAGGGAGGGGGCCGGAGGGGGTGATGGAGCACTCGATGCTGAGGCCGCTCGCACCCCCGATGCGGCGCCCGCTGGGGCGCGAGGGGTGACCACGCGTCGAGGGAGGGATCCGGAGCAGACCCTCACCCCAGCCCTCTCCCGGAACCGGGAGAGGGGGCCGGAATCGGAGTCGGGAGGGAGGGAAGGGAGGGAAGGGAGCGGCGGGGGCTACTCGAACAGGGGCTGGCAGGTGACGCAGTAGTTCGTCTCGCTGCCGCCGCGCGTCTGGCCTCGGATCTCGCTGCCGCAGCGGGGACAGGGCTCGCCGGCGCGGCGGTGCACCTTCATGTGCTGCCGCCACTCCTCCTTGCGGCCGAGGCCCTCGCCCTGGACGGTCTCGTCCACGATCCCGATGGACTCTTCGAGGACGGAGCGGACGGCCTGGAAGAGGCGTCGCCAGTCCTCCTCGGCGAGGGTGGCGCCTCGACGGTGGGGGTGGATGCCGGCGGTCCAGAGGATCTCGTCGGAGTAGGCGTTGCCGATGCCGGCGAAGACTTCCTGGTTCGTGATCGACGCTTTCACCTGGCCTCGGCGCTTCTTCATCAGCGCGACGAACTGGTCTTCGTCCAGCGTCATCACGTCCGGGCCCAGCTTCTCCATCTGCGGGACGGTCTTGAGCTCCTCGGGGCCAGCGATGAGGTACCAGCGGCCCATGCGGCGCTGGTCGGAATAGCGCAGCTCGTGGCCGTCGTCGAAGCCGATGACCACGCCGAGCATGCCGGGCTTCTTCGCGCCGGCCTCGACCCAGTGGAAGCGGCCGGTGAGCATCGGGTTGACGATCAGGATGCGCCCGTCGTCCACGAAGAACAGGAGGAACTTGCCCAGCCGGTGGATCTCGCCGAACTCGTGCCCCTGCAGGCTGCCGAGGTCCTCGGCGCCGGTGCGGATGAGCCACGGGATCGGTGCGAACGTGGTCGTCACCGTCCGCCCCTCGAGGCGTGGCATCAGGTAGTGGCGGATCGCTTCGAGGTCGGGGATCTCCGGCACATGACCTCCGAGGTCGGCGCGGTAGCGCGGGCGGGGAGGGCTACCCCTCCGTGACCCAGCGAGGATACGACCCCAGCACCCGCAACCAGTGGGTGATGGTGGCAGCCTCCCGGATCGCCTCGGCGAGCAGGGGGTCCTCCTGGTGGCCGTGTACGTCCACGAAGAACACGTACGTCCCCAGCTGGCGACGCGTCGGCCGCGACTCGATGCGGCTGAGGTTCAGCCCACGGCTCGCGAAGAGGCCGAGGACCTCGACCAGCGAGCCGGGGCGGTCGTGCTGCGTGGTGAAGGCGAGAGAGGTCTTGTCGTCGCCGGATGGCGAGGTGGCCTCCCGCGAGAGGATGACGAACCGCGTCTGGTTCCCCGGCTCGTCGCCGATGTCGCGCGCGAGGATCGTCGCGCCGTAGATCTCGGCGGAGCGCTCGTTGCCGATCGCGAGCGTGCCGGGCGCCTGCATGGCTGCCTCGATCGCCCCGCTCGTGGAGAGCGCCGCGACGGGCTTTGCCTGCGGTGCGAGGCGAGCGAGGGTCTGCCGGCACTGGAGCAGGGCCGACGGGTGCGAGTGCACCTCGGTCGCGGTCGCGAGATCCGTCCCCGGCGCGCCGACGAGCATGTGCTCGATCGCGACGACGACCTCGCCGCAGACCTGGAGCGGGAAGTCGTCCCGCGCGAGGAGGTCGAGCGTCTCGATCGACGCCGTCCCCTCGATCGAGTTCTCCATCGGGCAGACGGCCGCGTCCGCCTCGTGCGCGATGACCGCCTCGGGCGCCGCGCTGATCGAGGACACCGGCATGAGTTCCGCGTCCGGGCGCCATGCGAGGGAGGCGACCTCCGTGTAGGTCCCGCGGGGTCCCAGGTGGGCGATGCGCATCAGGGGGCGTCTCCAGTCGGCAACGGCGCGGTGACCATTGCCCGCAGTGTGTCCTCGGCGTCGCGAGGGACCACCGCGATGATCTCATGTCCGGGCCGCAGCACGGTATCGCCTGAGGGCGCCTCCGCGCCCTCAGGGCCGATCACGATCGTGATCAGCACGCCGCTGGGGAACTGCAGGTCACGCAGGTTCTGCCCGGCGACCTCCGCCCCCTCCTGCACTCGCATCGTGACGATCTGCAGGCCCGCGCTCTCCAGGGCCATGAGCGGGATCAGCGTGTGCTCCGGCAGCGTCGCCTCGATCTGCGCCATCACGGCGCCGGAGGCGGAGACGATGGAGTCCACGCCGAGCTTGCGGAAGAGCGGCTCGTTCCTCGGATCGTTCACGCGCGCGATGACGCGCGGCACCTTGAACCAGTGACGGGCCACCTGCGCCGTCACCAGGTTTGCGCCGTCGTCCGCGGTCAGCGCGATCACGAGGTCGGCGCGGCTCGCCCCGACCCCTTCGAGGAATGCGATCTCCGAGCCGTCCCCGTGGAGGACCATCTCGCCCAGCTCGTCGCGCAGCGCGTTGGCGCGGCTGGCGCTCAGCTCCACGATCGTGACCTCGTAGTCCGGCAGGCGCTGAAGTTCGAGGGCGATGCCGTAGCCGACGTTCCCGCCGCCCGAGACGATGATGTACATCGCTAGCGCGTCCCCTCGGTGTTGGCGGCCGGGCGGAGCACGGCGTCATGGGCGAGGCCGATGCCGACCTTGGTGGGGCTGAAGGTCTGGAGTCCCAGACGGGCGAACAGCTCCGCCCTCAGGGGGTCCTTCACGCGCGTGACCACGCGTTTCACGCCGTAGATCTCCTTCGCCTTCTGCGAGGCGAGGATGTTGCGGTTGTCGCCGGAGGCGACCGCGATGAACACATCGGCCCGCTCGATGCCGGCCTCGACGAGCATGCGGTCGTCCGTCCCGGAGCCCTGCAGGCGGCGTCCCGCGAACTCCGAGAGCAGGCGGCGGAACGCGAACGCATCCGGGTCGAGCACCGTGACGTCATGGCCCTCGCGCTGGAGTCGCTGCGCGAGGCCGGCGCCTACCCGTCCGCAGCCCATGATGATGACCCGCATGAGGCCCCTCGTTCTGTGGTCGCGCCGCCCGCCCTCGGGCCGGGGCGCGTCAGTGCGCGGACGGCTCCGCGCTGCGGATCAGCCAGACCTGCGCCGAGGCGTGTTCGAGCACGTACTGCGCGTGCCGTCCGAGTTCGAAGCGACCATAGGGCCGGTTGTAGCTCACGCCCAGTACGACGACATCGACGCCGCGCTCGACCGCCTCGTCCACGATCGCGTGGCCGGCCTGGCGTGCCTGCACCAGCTCCCCGGCGACGCTCACCCCGAAGCTCTCCGCGACGCGTTCCGCCCGGTCGAGGACGTCCTCCGCGCGTTGCAGTTCGCCCTCCAGCGTTGCGTCGAGTGCGATCGTGCGGGGGACTTCGATGACGTAGAGCAGGTGGATCCGTGCCCGGGTGCGCTTCGCCAGCTGCGCCGCGATGCCGAGGGCGTCCTGTGAGGCGGCTGAGCCGTCCACGGGGACCAGGATCGAGGTGATCTCGGTCAGGGCGCTGGTCTTTGGTGAGTTGGCCTTCTGGATACTGGCCATGGGAGCCTCGACTAGACCTTCGTGCGCTCGTGCACGGCGAACCGCGCGAGGGCGCTGACGATCAGGAGTCCACCGAGCAGGCCGCCGAGCGACAGGGTCGAGTCCGTGGCGGCGGCGATGACGAGGACGGTGACCCCGGCCACAGCCTGCAGGATGGGGACCAGCATGTTGGCCCTGCCTTTCCGACGCTGCCTGCCCTCTGGGCAGGGTTGGATGAGCGCCGCGCACGGGCTTCGACGCTAGGCCGCCCCCTCGGGAGTGTCAACGCGATCGCCCTCGGGCCGCCGGGTCGCTGAGACGAGTCGTCCGGCGACCCGCCGCAGGAGGATCGCCGCGACGATGAGCACGGGGATCAGCCACCACGACCACACGAGGGCGACGACCACGCCGGTGCCCACGTTCCCCATGAACTCCAGCGAGGACTCCCACGCCTCTCGCACCTCCGCCCTGAATCCGGTGTCGGAGGTCTGCGCCATGGGCACGGAGTCCGGGTAGAGGGAGACCTCAAGCGTCGCGAGGCTCGTCTGGTTGTCGAGGAGGTTCAGTCGCCCCTGGACGCGCTCCAGCTCGTAGCGGACGCCGTTGAGCCGGTCTTGCACCTGCAGGATCTCGCCGATGTCGCTCGCTTCGCCCAGCAGTGTCAGGTACTGCTGCTCCACGGCCTTCAGGTTGCGCAACGATGCTTCGAGGTCCGTGTACTCCTCGGTCACGTCCTGCGACCCCGTGGAGACCGAGTCCACCTTGATCGCCAGCTTGCGGAGGTCGGCCACCACCTGGTCGAACCGTTCGGACGGCACGCGCGCCGTGAAGCGCGCCCACTGCGAGTCGTCATGCCCGGTGAACGTCGAGCCTGAGAGGTACCCCTCTGCCTGCTCGATGACCCCGCGCGCCTGGTCGAACGTCGCCGCGACATCCTCCACGCGCAGGTCCATCGATCCGTTGCGGATCACCTGTCGCCCCAGCACGTCCGCGATCGGTGCGGCCGAGTTGCCGCCGCCCGCGGAGGCTCCCGTCTCTGCCGGTGCGGGCGGCATCGCCCCACCCGCTGAGTTGTCCTGGTCCGCCGCCGTCACGCCGGGGAATCCCCCGTCACCCATCGACGAGGAGCCCGTCTGCGCGCCGAGCAGTCCCCCGCTCGACGCCGCCTCGCTCTCCCCGCCTCCGGCCATCCCCGGCGCCGTCGTCCTCGGCTCCTCGTCCGCCGAGGAGTCCGCGCCCGAGCAGGCGACGAGCCCCACCGAGAGCGCCAACACCCCGGCGAGTACCCACCGCCGCCACCCGTGCTTGTCATAACGTCCGAGTCGAGCGTCCATCCCCGCAACCTCCTCCTCCGTCCCACCGGCCGAAGCCCTCGGCGGGACGGGGTTCCCCTGGTGCGACGTATGACGTTCGTAGAACCCGCCGGGTTCCGAGGGGAGACGGGTTCCGGGGGGAGACAGGGGAGAGTGCCAGTTCATGCTCGGGGGAACGTGTGGAAGCACCTAGAGTCCGCGCGGGAGGCGGGGTGCAAGACGAGACGACCCGGGCATGGACCTCGACCGGTCATGCGCGTTTCCAGGCACGGCGTCGGGGGATCCCCGATGCGGCGGTTTCATGGGTGATCGAGCACTACCACACGCGACGCCCTGCGCCGCCTCGTGACGCGGCTCTGCCGGCGGACATCCTCATCGGGGCGTACAACGGCAGAGACCTCAAGGTGTATGTTGAGCGTGGCTCCGACCCACCGAAGGTCAAGACGGTGGTGTGGGATGGATGACAGGTGATGGTCGTCGGTCCAGTCAGTTACGACCGTGAGGCGGATGTCCTGTACGTCGCACTTCGCGACGACGACACCGTCGATCACTCGGCCTCGCTCGATGACATCCGCATCATCGACTACTCAGCTGACGGTGCAGTCGTTGGAATCGAGTTCGTGAACGCCAGCAGTGGTGTTGACCTGAGCGATGTGCCGTTCCAGCACAAGGTTGAACAGCTTATCGGTGACAGCGGGCTCGCTATCAGGGTGCTGGCCTAGTCCCCACACTCCGGCCCCAGTGCCGTTGCTGGCCCTAGTGCAGTTGCTCGATCCAGGCGTCCACGATGCCGTCGCGGATCTCGAGGAAGCCGACCGTTCCCATCTGCGTGTTCAGGTTCCGCGGGTACGTGGGTGAGCCGGAGTTCACCACCAGCGTCCCCTGCCACATCTTCACCAGCGGCACATGTGTGTCGCCCGCCACCACGACGTGGACGGCGCCCCCGAAGTGGCGCTCCATCCGCTCGTCGAGGGTGGCCGATCCGCGGATCGGGCGGTCCGGGAAGTCATGTGTCATCCCGATGCGCAGGTCGCCGATGAGCAGGACCTGGTTGTACGGCAGGCGTGGGTCGTCCGGTGCGACCGTGCGGTTGGAGGACCCATCGTCCCCGTTGCCGCAGACGCCCAGCACCGGCACGCCGCAGCGCTGCTCTAGCCAGTCCAGCACCACGATGTCGTGCATGTCCCCACCGTGGAGGATCAGGTCGACACCCTGGAGGGCGGCGTAGGTCTCCTCGAACAGCTCGCGACGCGCCTCGGGCACGTGGGTGTCCGAGATGAGCCCGATGAGGATCGGGTCGTCGAAGCGGTGCTCGTCCCGCCAGCGGCGTTCGGGGATGGCCATGGTGGCTGGAGGATACGTGCGGTGCGTGCTGGACGCACGCTCCGCACGTATCCTCCCGCCTCCGGCCACCTCTGGCCCCCTCGCCCGCGAAGCGGGAGAGGGTGGGGTGAGGGTCTCCCCCGTCTCCGATGAGGCCGGATGCTGGTGGCGGTGAGAGCTTCCCGGCGAGGTGTGTGTTGCTCCGCCCTCACCGCCCGCTGGGGGTACAATGGCCCGTGAATCCTCAATCCTCTGGGAGCACCATGACCAGCAACGGCAACTCTTCGAACGGCAAGCACGAGGTCAACGGCACGGACGGGACGGTCGCCACGTGGACCGTCAAGGCCGGACTGGCCCAGATGCTCAAGGGCGGCGTCATCATGGACGTCACGGACGCCCAGCAGGCTGAGATCGCCCAGGAGGCTGGCGCCGTCGCGGTCATGGCCCTCGAGCGGGTGCCGTCCGACATCCGGCGCGATGGTGGCGTGGCGCGCATGAGCCACGTCAGCGTGATCCGCGAGATCCAGCAGGCCGTCTCCATCCCGGTGATGGCGAAGGCCCGGATCGGCCACTTCGTCGAGGCACAGATCCTCGACGCCCTCGGGATCGACTACATCGATGAGTCGGAGGTGCTGACGCCCGCCGACGACGTGAACCACATCAACAAGCACCCGTTCAAGGCGCCGTTCGTCTGTGGCGCGCGCAACCTGGGTGAGGCGCTCCGGCGCATCTCCGAGGGCGCCGCGATGATCCGCACGAAGGGCGAGGCCGGCACCGGCGACATCGTGGAGGCCGTCCGCCACATGCGCTCGATCCAGGGCGAGATCCGCCACGTGCAGTCGCTGCGCGAGGACGAGCTATGGGTGGCCGCGAAGAACCTCCAGGTGCCGGTCGAGCTGCTGAGCAGCGTGCACCGTGACGGGAAGCTGCCGGTGGTGAACTTCTCCGCCGGTGGTGTGGCCTCGCCCGCGGACGCGGCGCTGATGATGCAGCTCGGCGCGGAGGGCGTCTTCGTCGGCTCCGGCATCTTCAAGTCCGGCCTCAACGAGCCCACGTTGGAGGGCCAGCGGGCCGCTCAGGCGCGCATGGCCTCCGCGATCGTGAAGGCCGTGACCCACTTCAACGACCCGCAGATCATTGCGGAGGTGTCCAACGACATCCCGCTGGACGCGATGTTCAGCGTCTCCACGGCGCAGATGGCGCCGGAACAACTTCTCGCCGGACGGGGGAACTAACAGCTCCGGATGCCTTCGACCGACCGAACTGGCGACCGGCTGCGGATCGGCGTCCTCGCCCTGCAGGGCGACTTCGCCGAACACCTCTCGATGCTCCGCGAGGACGGTGAGGGTGGCGTCGACGCGGTCGAGGTGCGCACACTGGCCCAGCTCGATGATGTCGACGGGCTGGTCATCCCCGGCGGCGAGAGCACCACGATCGCCCGGCTCCTGATCGCCTTCGAGCTGCTCGAGCCGCTCCGCGAGCGGATCCGCGGCGGGCTGCCGGTGTGGGGGACCTGCGCCGGCGCGATCCTCCTCGCGGACGATGTGCCCGCGCTGGACCGCGAGCCCATCGGCGTCATGGACATGACGGTGGACCGCAACGCCTTCGGATCCCAGGTCGACTCGTTCGAGGCCGACCTCGACATCGCAGGGCTGGAGGGCCCCCCGCTTCGCGCGATCTTCATCCGCGCTCCCGTCTTCCGTCGCGTCGGCGAAGGCGTCGAGGTCCTCGCGGCGCTGGCGGATGGCCGCATCGTCGCCGCGCGGCAGGGGGACCTGCTCGCCACGTCGTTCCACCCGGAACTCACGGACGATCGGCGGCTGCACCGCTACTTCGCTGACATCTGCCGAGCGCGGGCGTCCGTCACTGACGCCACCGAAGGTGCCGCGAGGACGGCCTCCTGATGTCGCCTCTCGGGCCCCTCTGCCCCGGATGGGCGGAGTGTCCCGGCAGCGGGGGCGAGTGGTGATGACCGACACGCGCGCCCCCCGGCCGACCGACCTGGTCGCCCTCGTCACGTTCGACGAGGAGGTGCGCGAGAACCTGGCCATCACGCGCGACCATCTCGGCGTCTCCAATGAAAGCCCGCGCCCGCTCGCAGCGGCCCTCGAACAGTGGCTGCACCTCGGACGGCGCATGTGGATCTCCCTCGGTGGACGCGAGATCCGAGGCATCGCGACGGCCCGCGAGCTCTCTCGCACGGCGTGGCAGATCGACACGCTGATCGACGCTCCCGGCCTTGGTGCGCCGGATGCGGTGTCGGACGTCATCGTGGACCTCCTGCGCCAGGCAGCGCGCGCCGCGCGTGACGCACAGGTCACGCGTGTGCTGCTCCGGACGCCCGTCGACTCCGCCGCCGCCGAGGCTGCCCCCATGGCGGGTTTCCGCCACGTTGTGGAAGAACGGCTGTGGATGGGCGACCGTGCTGCCGCGGACATGGCTGCCGGCGCGCCGGAGGGCGTCGCCGGCGTCCGAGAGGCGACGGCCGCGGATACGCACGCTCGGTTCACGCTCTACAGCCGCGCCTACCCGGTGACCGCCCGGGAGGCGATGGCGATGACCCTGGAGGAATGGCAGGACGTGGAGGACACTCGCTGGGTGGACCGCGCCGCGCCGCCCCTCCTGGTGCAGGAACGGGAGGGGCGCCTCCGGGCCGCCGCCCGCTCCTCCAGCCGCGGTCAGTTCTCCCTGGAAGCGGACCCGGAGGGCGCCGCGGCCGGGGAGGCCCTGTTCTGGGAACTCCGCCGGCGCCTGCCTCCTGCCTCGCGGCAGGGAGACGGCGGTGGCGATCTGTTCGGACTCGTGGTCTCCGGTTCCGCGGCAGAAGATGCCGCGCGGCGTGCTGGGCTTCAGCCAGCCGGGGAGTACGGGCTGTTCTGTCTCCGCGTGAGCCACCCGATCCGGGAGGAGGCCAGGGACGAGGCCTTCGCCCGCGCGGGTATAGCAATTCCCGGCAGTTAGCCGGGACGGAGGTTCGACCCACCGCATGACCAACTACACGCGCGGCTATCGCGATCGTGACGACCACCCGGACGGGGACGAGGACTACGAGGACGCCCGCGCGGCCGCGGGCACGCCCTTCTCGGCGCGTGCGTCGGCCGAGATTCCGGCACCCCACGTCGAGCCCCCGCCACCACCCCGGGAGATGACCCCGGAGGAGCGCGAGGAGATCGAACTCCTGGTCAGCATCCTGCCGGAACGCGTCGCCGAGCCGCTCCGCGCGCGCGGCTTCGACGGCCTCATCGAAGTGATCGTCGACCTTGGTCGGCGTCCCACTGCGCGCTACCGCGACGAGGAGGTCGATCTCGACGAGGTCGAGGTGAAGGACACCGAGATCGCGCAGGTCGTCGCCCAGGTCTCCGAGTTCGGAGACGACAACCGTGGCGGCATCCCTCGGACGCTGCACCGCATCTCAGCGATCCGCAACCGCCGAGGCCACATCGTCGGCCTCACCTGCCGCGTGGGACGCTCCGTCTCCGGCTCCGGCCAGGTCATGCGCGACCTCATCGAGGGCGGACACTCGATCCTGCTGCTCGGCCCGCCGGGCGTCGGCAAGACCACGATGCTGCGCGACGTCGCCCGCATGTGCGCGGACGAACTCGGGAAGCGCGTGGTCATCGTGGACACCTCGAACGAGATCGGTGGCGACGGCGACATCCCGCACCACGGCATCGGCCGCGCCCGCCGGATGCAGGTTCCCCGGGCCGCCCTCCAGCACGAGGTGATGATCGAGGCCGTCGAGAACCACACGCCGGAGGTCGTCGTCATCGACGAGATCGGCACCGGGCAGGAGGCCGAGGCCGCGCGCACGATCGCGGAACGCGGCGTCCAGCTCATCGGCACCGCGCACGGCACCTCGCTGTCCAACCTCATGCAGAACCCGACGCTGTCCGACCTCATCGGCGGGATCGAGTCCGTGACGCTCTCGGACGAGGAGGCGCGCCGCCGTGGCACGCAGAAGACCGTCCTCGAACGTCGCGCCCCACCGACCTTCGACGTGCTCGTCGAGATCCAGTCCTTCCGCACGCTCGCGATCCACGAGGATGTCGCCCAGACCGTGGACGCCCTCCTCCGCGGCTACGAGGTGGAGGCGGAGATCCGCGTCGCCAACGATGACGGCGAGGTCACGAAGGTGGAGCGCGTCCCCATGCGTACCACCCCGGAGGAGCCCCTCGAGCCGCGCTCGGAGGTCACCCGCACCCGCGAGGTGCAGGCGGCCCCCGGCGGTCCGGAGAAGCGCATCCTGCCGTTCGGCATCTCCCGTGGCCGCCTGGAGCAGGCGATCCACGAGACGCGCTCCGCGGCGCGCATCGTGGACTCCGTGCGGGACGCCGATGCCGTCCTCACGCTCCGCCCGTACTACCGGCGGCGTACCGGTCCCCTGAAGCAGGCGGAGGAGCGGGGCATCCCGATCTACGTCCTCCGGAACAACTCGGCCCAGCAGATCGAGCGACAGCTCCTCGCCTTCCGTGGCGAAGGCGGTCGCGAGGACCCGACCACGCTGGCGCTGAGGGAAGCGGAGGATGCCGTTGCGGAGATCACCTTTCGAGGGGCCGCCGCGGTCGAGCTCTCCCCCGCTACCGCCTACATCCGACGACTCCAGCACGAGCTGATCGCTCGCCACGGCCTCCGCTCGGTCTCGAAGGGCCGCGACCCCTTCCGCCGTGTCTCGGTGGTGCGGGAGGCGGCAACCCCGAACCGTGGCCTACCGTGGCGCGATGACGACGACTAGCGCTCCCCCTCCGGCTCCGGCCCCCTCCCCCTCTGGGGGAGGGGATCAGAGGCGGAGGTGGTAGCGTGAGCGCACAGCACCGCGGCCTCTTCGTCACCCTCGAAGGGGGCGAGGGGGCCGGCAAGTCCACGCAGATCGCCGCCCTCGCGCGCATGCTTCAGCGCGAAGGGCGCGAGGTGATCACCTGCCGGGAGCCCGGCGGCACGCCCGTCGGCGAGCGCCTGCGCGAGGCCCTCTTCGCCACTACCGACGACGAGGCGCCCCCCACGCCCGAGGCGGAACTGCTGATCTTCAACGCCGCCCGCGCCCAACTGGTGCAGGAGGTCATCTCCCCCGCCCTTGACCGGGGCGCGGTCGTCCTCTGTGACCGCTTCACCGCCTCCACCGTTGCCTACCAGCACTTCGGCCGAGGCCTCCCGCGCGACCTCGTTGACGCCGCCAACGCCATCGGCAGCCGCGGCCTGCAACCGGCGCTCACCATCCTCCTCCAGCTCGCGCCGGAGCAAGGCTTCGCCCGCACCGGCAAGGGCCGCGACTACCTCGAACGTGCCGGCCTCGAGTTCCACCAGGACGTCGCCCGCGGCTTCCTCGAACAGGCCGCCGCCGATCCGGGGCGGTGGCTGGTGCTGGACGCGACGAAGCCGGAGATGCAGCTCACCCACGCCATCCTCGAACGGCTGCGTCCGCTGCTGGGGGACTGACGCCCTCCGCCCCGCGTTGTGCTACAACGCGCGAGGCACACTCGACCCCTACACGAACGAGAAAGTGAGGGCATCACCTATGCCTCAAGCCAACATGAACGGCGTCCTCGCCGGCAAGGTCGCTGTCGTCACGGGCGCCTCTCGCGGCATCGGCGAGGCCATCGCCGCGCGGTACGCGATGGAGGGCGCGAAGGTCATCGTCTCCGCGCGCACGCTGAACGAGGGCGACCACTCGCTCGAAGGCTCCATCAACGGTGTTGTGAAGAACATCCGCGAGGCCGGTGGCGAGGCGACGGCGGTCCGCTGTGACCTCTCCAACGAGGAGGACCGCAAGAACCTCATCGCGGAGGCGAACCGGATCTACGGCCCGGTGGACATCCTGGTGAACAACGCCGCGGTCACCTTCTTCATCCCCGTGCAGGACTTCCCGGAGCGCCGCTACCGCCTGATGCAGGAGGTGCAGGTCTACTCCCCGTTCCACCTCGCCCAGCTCGTGATGCCCTCCATGCGCGAGCGTGGCGCGGGGTGGATCGTGAACGTGTCCTCTGGTGCGGCGCGTCACCCGAAGCCGGACGCGGGCGGCCGCGGCGGCACCGTGTACGGCA
>JALOAM010000058.1 GCA_023228765.1 Dehalococcoidia bacterium | reverse complement strand
CCGCCGGAGGTGCCTCCGACTGCTTCGCGGTCTCCAGTTGTGCTGCGAACGTCTCCCGGGAGTCCTGCTCGCCGCCCGAAGCCTTCGAGGTCCTCGATGCGGGTGCTTGGTCGACTCTCGGTGGTGCGTTCGCCGGCGGCGCCGGGCCGAGCAGGCTCGGTGCCAGTGAGGGGGTCACAGCATTCGCGCTCCGTCCTCGTCCGCTGTCGCGCTCCAGCGGGAGCTCGCCCAGTGGGACGGAGTCAGCGTGAGGGTTGGCAGGTCAGCTCCCCATCCGGGGAACCCTCAAGCCGCGCGGGGAGAACCCTCAGACGTTCATCCGGAACACCTCGGAATACGCCTCGACCAGGCGGTTCCGGATCTGCACCGCCAGGTCGAAGGCCAGCGACTCCATCTCGACGGAGAGCACCACGTCGTGGAGGTCCTTGTCACCGCCCACGGCGAGGTCCGCGACGGCCGCGTCCGCCTCCTGCGTCGCACCCGTGAGGGCGTCGAGCATCTGCCCGAATGCGTTGCCGGTGTCCGCGCCGGGGTTGGCGGGCGCGCCCGCCGCCTGCGCGATGCCGCTGGTGGGGCTGATCCCGCCGATGCCACCGATCTGCATGAGGTGCCTCCTGTCGGCCGAAGGGCGGTCCGAGGGCTACGGACCGCCCTCGGACGGCGCGCTAGCCGCGCCCGATTCCGAGCGCGCTCTGGGCGATGGACTTTGTCGCGTTGATGACGGTGGTGGACGCCTGGTAGGCGCGGGTGGCGGAGACGAGGTCCGTCATCTCCGTCACCACGTCCACGTTCGGCAGGTAGATGTAGCCCTCGTCGTCCGCGTCCGGGTGGGTGGGGTCGTGCACCTTGCGAGGGGCGGCGGTGTCGCGGTGGATCTCCGTGACCTCCACGCCGCCGGCCTCGGTCATCCCGGTCGCCCGGCCGAGGATGTTGTTGAACGAGGCTCCCGCCGTCTGCTCGCGGAAGACCACGGCCTGCCGTCGATACGGCTGGCCGTCCTCGCCGCGGGTGGAGTTCACGTTCGCCACGTTGTTCGCGATGACGTCCATGCGGAGCCGCTGTGCGAACAGCGAGGATCCGGCGATGCGGAGACTGCCCAGGATGCTCATCGTGCGTTCCTTCCGACCTCGGCGCGTCCGGTGCCCGCGAGGGCGCTAGCCACCGCGGATCACCGTCCGCAGCGTCGCGAGGCGTTTCCCGGTGGTCTGGCTCAGCGCCTGGTAGCGGAGCTGCGTGTCCACCAGCAGCAACATCTCTTCGTCGATCGAGACGGTGTTCGCGTCGTTGCGCTCGGAGATCACCTCGCGGGTGCGGTCGCTCGAGCCCTGCGCCACCTGGCCGGTGAGGGTCTTCGTGAAGTGGCGGTCGTCCGTCGTGCGCAGCTCGTGCGGCCCGACCGAGAGCTGCTCCTTCAGGGCGCCCTCGAAGTCCACGGCGCGGCGCTGATAGCCGGGGGTGTCGATGTTGGCGACGTTCGCGGAGATCGCGCTCTGGCGGCGGCTCAGGCCGTTGAGGGCGGCCCGTGCCACCTCGAACCCGCCGCCCAGGATGCTGTCCAGCATTACGCCACCCCTCGATCCGCGTCGCCGTGCCCGCCGAATGGCGGGGTGCGGCGGACGTGACGGGTCATGTTCAGGTCGTCTGTCACGCTCGCTTCGCGGCGGTTCTGCTCCTCCAGCGCACGCTGCTCGTCCTGCTCACGCAGCCGTTCGAGGGACTGCTTCTCCTGCTCCAGGTCGATGAGCGCCACCCGCGCGAGGTCCACGCGACCGCGCGCCTCCATCACCACCCCGCGCTGCGCCTCGATCTGCGACTCCAGCCGCAGGAGGTAGGCCTCCGCCGCGAGGCGCTGGTACGGGTCCACGCGCGTTGCTTCCGACGCGACGGCGAGTTCGCCCTCGCGCTGCCGCACGAGCGCGTCGAGGGTGGCTACGGCGGACTGCTCCTCGTGCAGCGCGTTCGCGAGCACCAGCATCTGCTGCTCCTCGCGCTGCTCGGCCCAGTCCAGCAACGGCTGGAAGCGGAACGGCTGGGTGCTCATGGCTGGCTCTCACCGGCAGGCGCCTGCTCAATGACCGCCGCCGAGGCGTCCTGCGCGGTCGCCTCGGGCGGTCGGAACTCGCCCGCGGAGACGGCCCTGGCGAGGTCGGCGATGGTCTGGGTCAGGGGCTGCGCCGCGTCCGGGCGCTGGCGGAGGAAGCCGTCGATCCCCGGGAGGTGCGCGAGCGCCTCGTCCAGCGCGGGGTCCGCCCCCCGCTGGTATGCGCCGATGCTCACCAGGTCGCGCGACCGCCGGTAGCGCGCGAGGAACTCGCGCATGCGCCCCGCCGCGTCGCGGTGCTCTCGCGTGGTGATCGAGGGCATCACGCGGGAGACGGATTGCAGCACGTCGATGGCAGGGTAGTGGTTCTCGGCGGCCAGCTCGCGGGAGAGCACGATGTGGCCGTCCAGGGTGCCTCGGACGGTGTCGGTGACGGGCTCGGTCAGGTCGTCGGACTCTACGAGGACGGTGTAGAAGGCGGTGATCGTGCCCTCGGTGCCGGTCCCGGCCCGTTCGAGGAGCCGCGCGAGGTTGGCGAAGACGGAGGGGGTGTACCCCTTCATCGCGGGCGGCTCGCCGAGGGCGAGCCCGATCTCGCGCTGCGCCATCGCGAAGCGGGTGACGGAGTCCATCATCAGGGTCACGTTCAGCCCCTGCGCACGGAACTCCTCCGCGATCGTCGTCGCCACCCACGCGGCGTTGAGCCGCAGCGGCGCCGGCTCGTCCGAGGTGGAGACGACCACCACGGAGCGCGCGAGACCTTCCGGGCCCAGGCTCTCCTCGATAAACTCCCGCACCTCGCGGCCGCGCTCGCCGATGAGCGCGATCACGTTCACGTCCGTGGAGGCCCCCCGCGCGATCATCGCGAGGACCGTGCTCTTCCCGACGCCGGAGCCGGCGAAGATGCCCATGCGTTGACCGAGGCCGCACGTGAGCAGCCCGTCGATCGCGCGGATGCCCGTCGAGAGCGGCTGGGTGATCGTGGAGCGTTCGAGGACGTGCGGGGATGCGCCGGCCCTCGGCTGGCGGTGGGAGGCGAGCACCGGCCCCCGGCCGTCGATCGGGCGTCCCAGCCCGTCGAGGACGCGCCCGAGCACCTCCGGCCCCACGGGCACCGTGAGCAGGCCGCCGCGCGCGACCACGCGCGCCCCGGCTTGCACGCCGTGGAGGTCGCCCAGCGGCATCACCAGCGTGCGCGCGCCCTTGAAGCCCACGACCTCTGCCTCGATCGCCGCACCGCCGCGAGGGCGCTCGATGCGGCACATCTCGCCGAGGCGTCCCGGGATGCCGTCCACCTCGGCGAGCAGTCCGACGACCTCGCGGACGCGGCCCTCCACCACCATCGGCGTGGCGTTCTCCAGCAGCGCGCGGTAGCGGTCGAGGGAAGGGGCGGGGATGGGCGGCGACTCAGGCGGCATCGGCGGCCCCCTGGGTCATGTCGAGTTCGATCGGGAGGGCGTCTCGCAGGAGGCGCGCGACAGCGTCGAGCTGGACGTCCAGGCGGGCGTCTACACGCCCGTGCTCCGTGTCCACCACGCACCCGCCGAGGCCCACCGAGCCGTCCGGGAAGACCTCGAACGCCGGCGGTTCGCCCTCGGCGTCGGTCATCTCCGCGACCACGAGACCGGCCTGGTCCGGGTGGACGCGGACGCGGACGACGTTCTGCGCGCCGGCGCGTTGGAGGGCGTGTTGCACCGTGTGGAGCACCACGGCCCGGTCGTTCACGGCGCGGTCGCCGAGGATCGCGCGGAGGGCCGTGATCACCATCTCCACCATCTCGCGCTCGCTGCGGCGGAGGAGGTCATTGCGGATCGCGACGCCCTCCGCGCCCGCGCGCTGCACGAGGGCGAGCGCTTCCGCGAGGGCGGAGCGGGCCTCCTGTGCACCGATGTTGAAGCCGTCGCGGTAGCCCATCTGACGCGCGTGCTCGCGGATCGCCTCGGACTCGGTGCTGGCGCGCCGCACGAGGTCGTCCGCGCGGCGTCGTGCTTCCTCGACGATGTTCGCGGCCTCGGCGGTCTCCTCCTCGGAGCCCCCGACGATGCCGGAGAGCGGGTCGTCCGCCGCGCGAGGGCGGCCGTCCAGTCCGAGGGTGATCGGCTTCGCGTTGCGCGTCCCGCGCAGGTACCGCCGCCCGGGCTCGTTATTCCCGCTGCTCGTCCACGTACTAGACAAGGAGGTCGTCCTCGCCGCCGCGCATGACGAAGACCTCCTCGGCCTCCTCCAGGCGGCGGATCACGGCGACGATGCGGCCCTGTGCCTCCTCCACCTGCGCCATCCGCACGGGGCCCAGGGCGGCCATGTCGTCCAGCAGCATCTTGGACGCGCGCTCGGACATGTTGCGGACGATGCGCTGGCGCACCTCCTCCGTCGCGCCCTTGAGCGCCAGGCCGAGGTCCTTGCTGTCCACCTCGCGCAGGACGCGCTGGATCGAGCGGTCGTCCAGCAGCGTGACGTTCTCGAAGACGAACATGCGCTTGCGCACCTCGTTCGCCGTCTCCGGATCGGTGCGCTCCAACCCTTCGAGGATCACCTTCTCCGTGGCGAGGTCCACCTTCCGCAGCAGCTCCACGACAGCGTCGATGCCGCCCGCGGCCGTGAGCTCCGCGCGCGGCGAGAAGTTGGTGCCGAGGCGGGAACGGATGACGGTCTCGATGTCCTCGATCACATCGGGGGAGGTGCGCTCCATCATCGCGACACGGACGGAGACCTCGGGCTGGACTTCCTCGGGCAGGTTCGCCAGCACCTCGGCGGCGCGGTCGGTGGGGAGGTAGGCGAGGACGAGCGCGACGACCTGTGGGTGTTCGTTCCGCAGGAAGTTCACCATGTCCTTCGTGTCCACCTGCTGGAGGAACTGGAACGGCTTCGCTCCGGCGTGCTTGCCCAGCCGCGAGGTGATCTCCGAGGCGCGGTCCTTGCCGATCGCCTTCTCGAGCATCTCCTGCGCGTACTCGAGCCCGCCGACGGAGACGAAGTCCCGGCCGAGGGCGGTCTCGTAGAAGTGCGAGAGGATGTCCTCCCGCTCCTGCGAGGAGAGCTGGCCAATACCGACGATCTCCCAGGTCAGCCGACCGATGTCGTCGTCCGCCATCTGGCGGAGGACCTCGGCGGCCAGCTCCGGCCCGAGGGCGATGAGGAACGCCGCAGCGCGACGCCGTCCGCGCGCGCCGGCAAAGCTGTTGGGACGCCGTTCAGCCTCGGCGGTCATGGTGCTCGCCACGTCCTGGTCCTCTAGTCCTCACCCGAGTCGGCCGTCCACGACTCAGTCTTCACGAAGCCATGCCTGCACCACCTCGGTGATGCTCTCCGGGTTGTTGCGCGCCATCTTCTCGATCGACATCTCCAGGTCGCTGCGGCGGACCTCCTCCGGCTGGGGGAGGGCGCGCATCGCGCTCACGGCGTCACCGAGTTCGGGCGCGCCGCCGGCCATCGCGAGGGCGGGGTAGCCGGGGCCCACGTCGTACGCGCGCACCGCGCGACGCTTCACCGAGCGGACCAGGAGCTGGAAGAACAGGAATCCGACGAACAGCATCACCACCGGCAGGATCAGCCGGGCGTAGGCGAAGAGCTGGTCCGTGGAGGCGTCCGACGCGAAGGCGGCGTTTGCCTCCTCGATCGCCGTGCGGTCGAACGGCACCCGCGTCAGCACCATCTGGTCCCCGCGGTCCTCGTTGATGCCGACCGCAGCCGCCACGGATGCCTGCAGGGAGGTGGCCTGCGCCTCCGGCACGCTCTCGTCGAGGAGCAACGAGACCGAGAGGCGCTCGACGCGGCCGGGGGCCTCCGTCTCCACGGTCACGACCTTGTCGACCTCGAAGTTGGAGGTGGACTCGGTGCGGCTGTAGTTCGTGCCGGTGCTCGTGCCGGTCTCGGTCTCCACCGTGGGGAGGTTGGCGTTCGCGCCCGGCACGTTGGTGAGCGCACCCGGGATCTGCCCGGCGCCCTCCGTGTCCGCGGTCGTGTACTGCTCCGTCACTGTCGAGGTGGAGCGGGCGGTGCCGTTCTCGGGCGACGTGTAAGTCTCGCTCTGGCGCTCCACCTGGTCGAAGTTCAGCGTGGCCGCCACGGAGACCGCGGACTTCGCCGGCCCCAGCGCGCGGTCCAGCATGGACTGCACGTCGGCCTCGAGCCGCTGTTCGTACTGCTGCTGCAGCGTGAGCTGCGAGGTCGAGAGCCCCAGCCCGTCGTTCGCGGTGAGCTGCGCGCCGTCGTAGAGGATCACCCCGCGCTCATCGAGGACCGTGATGTGATCCTTCGCGAGCCCCTCCACGGCGCCGGCCACCAGGTGCGCGATGCCGTCGACCTCGCCTGCCGCCATCGAGCGGCCGGGCCGCAGGCTCACCACCACCGAGGCGGTCGCGGGGCTCTGGTCCTCCACGAACAACGAGCGCTCCGGCAGCACCAGGTGCACGCGAGCCTGCTGTACGTCCGGGAACGACTCGATCGTGCGGGCGAGCTCGCCCTGGAGCCCGCGCTGGAAGTTCAGCCGCTGCACGAAGTCCGTGGCCGTGAACGAGGAGCCTTCGAACAGCTCGAAGCCGACCTGGCCGCCGGTGGGGAGGCCCTGCGTGGCGAAGTCCACGCGCAGCTCGTCCGCCTGTCCGGCCGGCACGCGGATCGTCGCGCCGCCCGCCTCGAGCTCATACGGGACGACCTGCGAGCGGAGCTGCTCGACGACCTCGCCGCTGTCGGCGGCGCCGAGGCCGGTGTAGAGCGTGACGTACTCGGTCCGCCCGGACCACGAATACACGAGGAACAACAGCGCCACGAGGCCGACCCCGGCCGCGGTCAGGAGCCCCTTCCGCACCGGCGACAGGCTCCCCCACATCTCCGTCACTCGGCCCAGGCTCTGCCCCACGCGTGTGTCTCCTCGCCGCCCGAGAGCCCTCGGAGCGTGCTACGGAGCCGAGGTTACGGACGCGGTCGGCGGCTCCGTATGAGGGACTCCCCCTGTCTGGCGCGCGGTCGGTACCTAAGAGGCGAGGACGGCCGACGGTGGGGCGCCGTGTGGACGAGAGGCGACAGAGCGGCGCAGGTAGATAGCCCAGCAGGGCCTCAACAACAAGTCTGGTCGCTCAATCTCATCGTGCTACGGTCGATTGTGTAATAGATCGGATGATCATTGCGGATTACTCGAACGTTCTTCTCCATCGCCATCCTTGCCAGCACCACCCTGCTCCTCGCCTGCGGCTCCGACGAATCATCGGAGCCGATGCGTATCGAGGACCTCCCGCCCGAGTCACGCCTGATCGTGGGAGCAGCCGGGGCGAGGCCGTACAACGGCGAGGCCGAGGCGTTCCTCTCGCTCCTCGCGTTCGAGCCGCTGCTCCCGGGGGAGGTGCCGGACGACCTGCCGCTGACTACCGCGACACTCCTCCCCTCGGAGACCCCTCGGGGCAAGGTCGATGAGAAGGCGCGGCTGATCCTGGAGTACCGCGGCGAGGGCGAAGAGCCCCCGCTGGTCTACCTCTCGCAGGAGAAGCAGCCGATGGCGGACCTCAGCGCCCTCGCCATCGGGACCGTCGACATCGCCGGGATCGAAGCGCAGGTGATCGACTTCCAGGATGGCAACATCCAGGTGATGTGGCACGCCTGCGACCTCACGCTCGCCCTCAACTCGTCCCATTTCGATCAGGACGCGCTGGCCTCGATGGGTGAGTCAGTGACAGATGCCTGCGAGAGCGGTGAGGTCGGGTAGGGCGGCGCCACCGGTCGAGACAGGGGCGGAGGGCGGAGCAGACCCTCACCCCAACCCTCTCCCGCCGAGCCGGGAGAGGGGGTTGGAGTTCGGAGTGTTGGCGGGAGGCGAGGCTGATCGGCGCGCGGGCGTTGCTCTCGGTGGACCGCTACGACCAGCCCATCTCCGGGACCGTTGTACCGGTCTCCTCGGCGGCGGCGTTGATCTGCCGCCAGGTCTCGTCGTCCAGCTCGATGCCGTGCTCCAGGCGGTGGGCCATGCGGCGCCGCTCGGGCTCGCCCGCGGTGAGGATCTCGCCGTGGCCGGGGGCGAGCGGGGGCTCCTTCGCGAACGCGATGAGCTCGTCCAGGCCTGTCGTGAACGCCTCGATCGGGAGGAACCCCGACGGGTCGAGGGCCATGAACCACACGCCGTTGGTGCCTCGGACGCCCTCGATCGAGGTGCCCGCGCCCGAGAGGACGCCGGACAGCGTTTCGACTGCGAGGTTCAGTCCGAAGCCCTTGTAGCCGCCGTCCGGCCCGCCGACCGGGAGCAGCGTGCCGGGTGTCTCGTGCTCCCCGGTGCCGTAGAAGTCGCGCGCGTCGTTGGAGGCGTTCCCCTCGCCGTCGAGGATCCAGCCGTCCGGGACGGGCTTCTGCGCGTTCACCGCGACCTTCAGTTTGCCCTCTGCGACCACGGAGGTCGCCATGTCCAGGATGAACGGCTCGTCCGGGTTGCCGGTCGGCATCGCGATCATCAGGGGGCTGGTGCCGGTGCGGCGGTGCGACCCACCGAACGCGGCGACGAGGCGCCCGCCCGGCGAGTTCACCCCGCCCATCGCGATCATCCCCTGGCGCTGCGCCTGGTCGCCGTAGGCGCCCACCCGCCCGATGTGTCCCACGTCATGCATCGAGACGAAGGCGATGCCCGTCCCCTTCGCCTTCCGCACGGCGAGGTCCATCGCCTGGATCGCCGGCGGCATGCCGAGGTTCCACCCACCGCTGATGAGGGCGGTGGAGGCGGTCTCCCGCTCGATGGTCAGCGGAGCGCCGGGCTTGAGGACCCCGTTCCGCACCTGCTGGACATACCCGAAGGTGCGGATCACGCCGTGGGAGTCGTGTCCCCTGAGGTTCGAGCCGACGAGGTGCTCGGCGACCTGCGCGGCCTCCTCGGGCGGCGCGCCCACACCCTCGAAGATGCGCGCGATGTAGGCGGTGAGGGCGGGGGCTTCGATCGTGACGGTCATCGGGGTACCTCGACCGCTACGCCTCGGGCTCCACCTTCGGCGTGCCGGTGTCGCCTCGCGCGGCGGCGAGGTCGGCGGCGGCCTTCGCGCGCATGAAGCCGACGTCCGAGCCGAGGGTGACCATCTGGAAGCCGGCCTCCAGCCACTTCTCGGAATACTCGAGCGAGCCGGTGTGCATCCCCGGCGCGACGCCGTGGCGCTTGCAGGCCTCCAGGATGTCCATGCACACCTGCTGGTGCTTCGGGTCCGCGTTGTCCCCGGTCGGCTGCATCCCGAGGGCGTACGCGAGGTCCGAGGGCCCGACGTACGCAGCGTCCACGCCCGGCACCGAGAGGATCTCGTCCAGGTTTGCGATGCCCTCCGGCGTCTCGATCATGACGACGACGGCGACCTCTTCGTTCGCGCCAGCCTGGTAGTCGGAGCCCGCGTACAGGGTCGCTCGCGCGGGGCCGGAGGAGCGCCCTCCGGCGGGCGGGTACTTCGCGGCCCAGACGGCGCGCTCCGCCTCTTCCTTCGTATTCACCAGCGGCACCACCACGCCGTACGCGCCGGCGTCCAGCATCTTCATCACAATCCACGGCTCATTCCACGGGACCCGGACGAACGGCGTCGTTTCCGTCGTAGAGATCGCGCGGAGCATGTGCATCGCGGACTCGACGCCGATCATGCCGTGCTGCATGTCCACGCAGAGCCAGTCGAAGCCGACGTGCGACATCACCTCGGTGGTGTGCGTGTCGGGCGCGCTGAGCCATGCGCCGATCGTCTGCTTCCCCGCGCGCCACGCTCGCAGGGTGGTGTTCGGTCGCATGGAGGAATCCCTTCGCGCTGGCGCCTCCCCGGCGGGGAGGCGATCTCCTCGGACGGTGCTGGTGCTAGGAGAGGGCGCGCTTCGGGTGGACCTCGGCGCGGTTCGGGAGGGTCGCCACGGTGGGCCACTTCCCGTTCATGAACTCGACGATGGTCTGCCCGATGCGTTCTTTGATGTGGCGGTTGGAGTACTCGGAGTAGAACGCCGAGTGCGGGGTGAGGGCGACGTTGTCGAGGGCGTACAGCGGGTGTTCCGGGCCGATCGGTTCGATCTCGAACACGTCTAGGCCCACGCCCGCGATCTCGCCCGCCTGGAGCGCCTCCACCAGCGCGTCGAGCTGCACGATGGGACCGCGCGCCGTGTTCACTAGGATGGCGGTGGGCTTCATCTGCCGGAACTGCTCTGCACCGAACATCCGATTCGTCTCCGGCGTCAGTGGCGCGTGGATCGAGATGTGGTCCGACTCGGCGAGGAGCGCCTCCAGGGTCGGCGCGCGTCGCACGCCGAGCGCCTCGAACGTTGCGTCGTCCACGTAGGGGTCATAGGCGAGGACGTTCATGTCCAGCGCCTGCGCGCGTTTCGCCATCTGCCGCCCGATGTTCCCGAGCGCCACGATGCCCAGCGTCTCGTGCGTGAGCGCGGGCGAGATCTGCAGCGGGACGCCTCGATAGGCGCCGGAGCGCACCGCCCGGTCGTGGGGGATGAGTTTCCGCGCGACCGCGAGCAGCAGCATGAGGGCGTGATTCGCGACCTCCGGCTGGCAGAAGTCGGGGTAGTGCGCGACCACGACGCCGTGCTCGGTCGCCGCGGGAATGTCGAGCGAGTCGAGTCCCACCCCGTAGCGGATGATCAGCTCAAGCTTCGGCAGCTGATCGAGCAACGGCCCGTCGATCTTCGCGCCGCCGACGAGCACGCACTGCGCGTCACGCAGCAGCTCCGCGCGCTCCTCCTGCGTCGCCGCGCGCTGCACGAGGACGCGCCCGCCCGCCGGCTCGACGATGGCGCGCTCCACCTCGAACCACGCGGGGTCGTTGGACTCGGTCTGGACGGCGGTGAACGGTGTGTCAGTGCTCATAGCGCCCGCGAGCATACACCGAGGGGCTAGCGTCCGAAGGGGGAGGTGACGCGATACGCGGTCGGGTCAGTTTCGCCCCGGCATGCTGTCCCATGCCTCCGCTACAGTCAGTTCTCATGCACCACGAAGCATTCGATCTGAACGAACGGGAGCGGGTGCGTCTCGTCACGCTGGTGGCGAGTCTGACTGAGGCCGACCTTCGAGTCGTGGTGCACGATGAGTGGACCATCGCTGCAAAGCTCGCCCACATCGCGTTGTGGGATCGAATCGCTCTAGCGGTCTTGGAGCGTTGGAGAGAGCGGAAAGAATCCCGCATCGAGGACAGTCAGTGGCGCGATGACGTGTTCAACGATGCGGTGCTGATTGAATCGCTTGTGTTGAACCCGTTGGACGCGGCCCGCCTCGCGGTTGATGCAGTGTCCGCGCTCGACCGGCGGTTGGAAAGCCTCGGCGAGTTCGACACCACTCGGCTCATCTCCGATGCGGCCAAGCCTGAGACCGACACGACCTGGCTCCTCCACCGGTACAGACATCGCGCTCTGCACCTGGACGAAATCGACCGAGCACGTCGCTCATTGGGTCGCTGAGTCGCTTCTCCCTCCGTCAGACAAACAGAACGGGCCGCCCTCTGGGACGGCCCGTTCTGCTCGGCGCGCGGGGCGCCGAGGCGTCGCGAGGACGTTACTTCTTGGCCTTGGCCAGCTTCGGGGCCGGGCCGGCGCCGTTGACCACGGACTTCAGGCCCGCGGCGGCGGTGAACTTCGGCGCCTTGGACGCCTTCACCTTGATGGCTTCACCGGTCTGCGGGTTGCGGCCGGTGCGGGCCTTGCGCTCCACGCGGCTGAACTTGCCGAGGCCCGGGTAGGCGATCTCTTCGCCCGCCTTCAGCTTCGCCTGGATGACGTCGCGGAAGCCGTTCAGGACCTTCTCGGCGTCCGCCGCGCTCGTGCCGGCCTGGGTTGCGACCAGGGCCACCAGATCAGACTTGGTCATGTCTCTCACCTTCCTGATGGCGGCTGTCGCCGCTCACCCGTGTATGCGCGTCATCATTTCCCCTGATCACCATGACTGTCAAGGGTTTCCGCGCGATCGACCGCAGAATATCCCTCAACGGAGCGGCTTGCGCATCGGCCACGTAACGAAGTGCTGTAAACAGTGGCGCTGGAGGGCCGCCACGCGATCCGATCACGCCCCTTGCTGCGCCAACCACCGTGCGACCAGCCGGGTGGTCGCCTCCGCCAGGAAGCGCTCCGGCTCCGCGAGGGCGCCCGCGGGATCGTCGCCGGGCGTGACGAGTGCTTCCGCGTCCGCGATGCCGGGCGGCACCGCCTCGATCACGCCGGCGACAGCGAGGCAGGGTGTGCCCTCCTCCGCCGCGAGGGCGACGACGTGTGCGACGGCCTTCCCGAACGCGGTCTGTGCGTCGAGCGCGCCCTCGCCCGTGATCACGAGGTCGGCGTCCTGCATGAGCGAGCGCAGGCCAACGTCGTCCGCGACGAGTGCTGCACCTGACTCGATGGTGGCGTGCGGCAGCGCTGCGAGGATCCCGGCGGGGATGCCGCCGCCCGCTCCCGCGCCCGGCACCTCGACCTCGCGGCCGAGGTCGTCGCGCACCCGGGCGGCCCAGGTGGCGACGGCGGCGTCGAGGGCGGGAGCCTGCCAGTCGCGGAGGCCCTTCTGTGCGCCGTACACCGCCGCCGCACCTTCCGGGCCGGTGAGCGGGTTGCGTACGTCCACCGCGATCCGCAGGTCGACGTCGCCGAGCGCACGCTGGAGAAGGACCTCGGAGGCCTCCACGCGGGCGAGCCGCACGAGGTGGAGCGCCTCGCTGGGGAGCTCGGCGCCGGTCGCGTCGAGCAACCGCAGTCCGAGCGCGCGCGCGGCCCCGGCGCCCCCGTCCGAGCTCGCCGTCCCCCCGACGCCGAGGACGATGCGGTGTGCTCCCGCCTCGACAGCGGCGACGATCAGTTCACCGACGCCGCGGCTGGTCGAGCGCACCGGGTCTCGTCGTGCCTCGTCGGTAGCGGCGAGGCTGACGGCGGCAGCGCTGTCGATCACGGCCGTCGCGCCGTCATCGAGCAGTACGAACCACGCTTCGATCGTTGCGCCGTAGGCGTCGTGCACGACGGTGCGATGGAGGACGCCGCCGCGGGCGCGGCCGACGATCTCCGCCGTCCCCGGCCCGCCGTCGGCCATCGGCTGCTCGAAGACCTCGTCGCCGGGGAGGGCGGAGCGCACCGCCTGTGCGATCACCTCGGCAGCGCGGGTGGCGGAGAGGGTGCCCTTGAACTCCTGCGGACAGACGAGGACGCGGAGGGTGGGCGGCACGGCGATCCTCGACGTCTACGCTACGTGCGCCAGCCGGCGAGCTGCATGACGGCGCCGATCAGGATGGCGATGACATAGAGGTAGCCGATCAGCCGCGCCTTCTGGCCGATGGTGCGGAGGCGCTGCGGGCGCAGGACGACCAGCGCCGCGATGGCGATGATCGTGGTGATGACGAGGATCCGGAGCAGGGTCGACATCGGGCCTCCCGCGCGGGATCGTAGCCGCGGTCAGATGCGCGGGACACTTCCCGCGAGGGGCAGGAGGACGCGTGCGATACCGACGGCTGGGGCGGACTGACCTGATGGTCTCGGAGCTCGGGCTGGAGGTGCGCGCCACGCTCGGCGCGGGCAGCCTCGCCGAGCGCGAGGATGACGCTGCCGCCGCGCTCCGTGCCGCCATCGATGGCGGTGTGACGCTGTTCGCCTGGGACGTGAGCGACGCGGCCGAGGATGTCGAGCCCCTCGTGATCCGCGCCGCCGGCGTCGACCGAGGCCGGCTCACGCTCCTTGCCGTCCTCGACTTCCTCCCGCCCCCCGAGGCGATCGGCCCGCAGGTGGAGGCCATCGCCTCGCGCCTCGCGGAGGGCGAGGGCGGTGGTGGCAACGGCAATGCCCCGGGCTACCTCGACGTCATCGCCTTCCCGGGTGTCCCCGATGCCGCCCAGCTCGAGGCGCTCGAGGCCGTCCGCCGCCGAGGTACGGCGCGCTTTGTCGCCGTTGCGACCGATGGTGATGCGGGGCTGCCGGCAGATCTCCCGGCGGGTGTTGATGTGCTCGTGTTGGGTGGTGCGCCCTCGAGCGTTCACGCGACCGCTGGGGTGGTCGCTCGCGCGCGCCTGATGGACGCGCCCGCGCTGCTGGAGGACCGAGCGATCTCGTGCGTGGTGACCTCGGCAGCAGACGCGGGAGAAGTCGCCGGGTTACTCGTGCACTCGTACTGAGGTCTGCCGAACACAGCAGACGAGGACGAATGTTCGGGCCACGGCGTGAGATTCCGATATGAACTTTGTAGGGGATAGGCACTTTCACTAGAGGTTGTCGCAACATTACGATACGCGCGCGTATGGGCTCATCCTGAGGCCGGAGGTTCGTATGAATGCTGCTATCCACCACCCGGGTCGTGTTGTTGCCATCGGCGTCGCCGTTGCGATCGCATTGCTCGCACTGATGCCGGGCACCTGGGGCGCCGCCCTTGCCCAGACCGCGGGCACACCCTCGGCCGGCACCACGGCAACACCAACCGCCACCACGGTCCCTGCCGGCGAGTCAGCCACCATCCAGGCGGCTTCCGATAAGACCATCACGATCCCGGCTGGCGCGCTGTCCGAGGACGCCACGCTGACGTCGCAGCCGATCTTCGACAACGAGACCGCTGACGAGATCGCCACCGCCGCCATCTTCGCGTCGCTCGACATCCCGACGCCTGACGAGGTGGAAGACGGCGCTGCCGTCGTCATCTCGATCTTCCAGCTCGACGCGACCGACGCTGACGGTAACGACATCACCTTCGACGAGCCGGTGGAGATGACGTTCGAGCTCACCCCGGAGGTCCTCGCGGCGGCCGGTGGGGACGCGAACAACGTCGTCCTCCAGTTCTTCGACGAGGACACGAACCAGTGGACCGCGGTCTCGTGCTCCGGTTCCGGCACCACGCTGACCTGCCAGCTCCCCCACTTCTCGGTCTGGGCGCTGACGGTCCGCGCGCAGCAGGAGGCTGGCCCCGGCCAGGCGGCCACGCCGGCTCCCGCTGACACCGGCATGGGCGCCACGTCGGACACCGGCGCGACCAACGTGACGGCGATCGCCCTCGGCATCGTCGCCCTCGCGGGTATCGCCGGCGTCGGCTCCCGCCTCGTGCTCCGCCGCCGGGCGTAACGCCCTCGGGCAGTACTTGCAGAAGGGGCGAGCCTGGTGGCCCGCCCCTTCTGCGTGTTCGGGCTTCGGGCGGTGGAGAGCGGGGCGGTGGTCGGACCTCGTGCGTCCTGCGGGGCTCGCACTTCGACAGGCTCAGTGTGAGCGGGTGGTTGAGAGGCGTGCGAGGAGAACCGCATCGGGCTCCGCAGAAGTCAGGACAATCCGCCTCGGGCGTTCCGCAATCTTTCGCTCACACTGAGCCTGTCGAAGTGCGAGCCCCGCAGGACGCACGAGGTCCGACCACCGCACTTGCGCGCGCTCTTACTTACCGGGCCCTTATGCGTCGCTTCGTAGGTTGGCCTTGCTGGAGCGGTCCAGTGAGCGAGGCAGCCACCACCACCAGACCCGACGAAGGGGCGATGCATGCAGATCAACAAGACGAGTTTCGTGGCGGGTATCGGCTCTGCCGTGCTGCTGGGCGCGGCGCTGGTACCGGCGTGGGCGGCGGCGCAGACCGGCGAGGACGACCCGACTCCCAGCGCGACGGCTACCGCCACCACCGAGGACGGAAGCTCCGAGGGCGGAAGCACTGACGGCGAGGCGAAGGAGTGCGGGCCGGGCTTCGGCTTCGCGGTTCGCGTGCACGGCAGCGAGGCGCTGGCGGACGCACTGGGCGTGACCGCCGAGGAGCTGGACGCGGCGCTGGAGACCGCGCGCGAATCGCTCGGCGAGGTTGAACGGCCGACGACCGAGGAGGAGGCCGAGGCTCTGCGGGCGGAGTACCAGGACGCCATCGCCGAAGCCCTCGGCATCACCGTCGAGGAGCTGGAGGCCGCGCAGACGGAGGTCCGCGAGGCGAGGGAGGCGGAGGCGATCGCGCGAGTGCAGGAGCAGGTCGCCGAGGGCAACCTCTCGCAGGAGGAAGCCGACGCGATCATCGAGCGCATCCAGAGCGATGACGGTCTGCTCGGCCCCGAGCTTCACCGGCACCGCTCGCCCCGCGGTGGCGGTTGGCTTGAGCGAGGTCATTCGGAGGGCGGCTTCCCGTTCGGCGGTAGCTTCTTCTTCGGCGCCCCGGACGTGGACGACCACCAGGAGTCCGTGACTCCGGATCTCTAGTCCTCGCCCTCGGGCGGTAGTTCCGTCGTCCAAGGGGCGGGCCAGATGGCCCGCCCCTTCCGCGTGAGTGGGGCAGGAGGCCTCGCGACCGGTTGCAATGGGCGGGCGAGAGGCGTACATACGTCGCATCTGCGACTTATCTCAGGAGACCTGCTCGTGACCACACGACGCGACGATCCGGATGAGGCGATCCGCCGGAGTGGACTGAGACGCACGGTGCCTCGGGCGGTGGTGGCGCGGGTGCTCCAGGCGAACGCCGGGCACCTCTCCGTGGGGGCGATCCAGGAGCTGATCGACCGGGACTATTCGGAGGCCGCGATGATCGCGCGCTCCTCCGTGTACCGGGCGCTCGAAGCCCTCGAGAGCGTCGGGCTGGTGGAGGCGATCCGCACGGGCCAGGAGGAAGTGCGGTTCGAGTGGGCGGAGCAGTCGCACCACCATCTGATCTGCGACGGCTGCGGTGATGTCTCCGAGGTCACGCTCGCCAGCGCGCCCGCCATCGAGCGGGAGGTCTCCAAGTCCTACGGGTTCAACACGCGGGTGCGCCACCTGGCGCTCCGAGGTACCTGTCGCGCCTGCCGGAAGGCCCGCCTGGCAGGAGGGGAGTAGCGCATGTTATCGATCGCGATGGCTGCCTCGGAGGGGCTCGGGACCGGGCCTGGCCCGGGGCTGCATATCCCGGACGGATTCCTCTCCACGCCGATCTCGGCGGTCGGGTGGGTGGTCACGATCGCGGTCGTGGCGCTTGCGGCGAAGATGGCGAACCGGCAGCTGAACGAACGCGCCGTGCCGCTGATGGGCGTCATGGCCGCGTTCATCTTCGCCGCGCAGATGATGAACTTCCCGGTCGCCGGAGGTACCTCAGGCCACATGCTCGGCGGGGC
>JALOAM010000057.1 GCA_023228765.1 Dehalococcoidia bacterium | reverse complement strand
AATTGGCCGAGGCCCACGGCGTTCGTGCCGAAGCCGAAGAGGCCCACGTCTGCGGGAGTCGCGAGGTCAGTCCGGAACCGGACGACCGCCGTGCGCGCCTCCGCGCCCACCGGGATCGAGCTCGGGGTGCTGTTGAAGATGAGGGCGGATCCGTCCGCGAAGATCGGCGTCGCGCCGCCGCAGTCCTCGGCGATCTCGCCCGGCTGCACGTTGCCCTGGATCGTGCCGTCGTTGCCGTTGCCGGACTGGTCCGGCACGGTGCTGCCGCTCTCCGGCAGACACGCCCAGTAGAGGCTGGGCTCGAACGCGTTGATCTGGCTGACCGCGGACACGATCTGGATCGTGTCGCCGTCCGGGTCGGAGTCGTTCGCGAGCACGTCGACCGTCACCGGCAGCGGCGAGTTCGTCGTCGCGGTGTCGTCCACGACGATCGGCGCTTCGTTGCTGCTCACGGTGACCGTCACGGTCACCGTGACCGAGCCACCGTCGGGGTCCTCGACGGTCACGGGGAACGAGTCCTCGCCGTCGAAGCCGGCCTCCGAGGTGTACGTGACGCTGTCGCCGTCCACCGTGACCGTCCCGTGCGAGGCGGGGCCGGCGCTGGTGATGGTGAGTGGGTCGCCCTCTGGGTCAGTCACCGGCGGGATGATCGCCACGGTCACGGGGACCTCGGCGTCGGTCTCGACGGCCTGGTCCGGGCCGCTGGGGACGCCGTTCACCGTCACGGTGACGGTGGTGGTCATCGTGGCGATGCCGTCCGAGACCTCGACGGTGAACGAGTCCTGCCCGAAGAACCCGGCGGCCGGGGTGTAGGTGACGGTCGTGCCGTCGGTAGTCACCGTGCCGTTCGCGCCGTCGGTCGTGCCGGTGACCTCGAGGTCCGCGCCAGCGTCGTTGGCGAGGACGTCGATCGTGACCGGGGTGTCCTGCTGCGTAAGGGCGGTGTCGTCCTCAGGCGCGAGGCTCACCGACTCGACGTTCACCACGACCGTCGCGGTTGCGAGGTGTCCGTCCTCGTCCTGGACCGTGTAGGTGAACGTGTCCGCGCCGACGAACCCGCGGTTCGGTCGGTAGACGAGGCTGGTGCCGGCCTGGGTCACGGAGCCGTTGGCGGGCTGCGTCCAGGCAGTCGCGCCACCCGCCTCGATCGCCGCGTGGATCTCAGCGATCTGGCTGGCGTCCAGGACGCCGTTGTAGATGGCGAAGTGCCGCATGGAGGCGCCCGCGCTGACCGCGCCGTAGAGCGTCTGTCCCAGCATCGCGAGGTCGTTCTGGGTGTTGAGCTGTGGGATGGTCGCGGGGGTACCCGCGACGCCGTCAATCCAGCCCGTGATGGTGTTCGCACCGTCGTACGTGACGGCGATCGTGTGCTCCTCGCCGTCCGCGAGGTCCGTACCTGCGGGCAGGTGCAGGATGTTGTCACCACCCCACGAGGCGAACGTCAGGCGGTCATTGCCGGCGGACGTGCGGGCGATCGAGAACTGGCCGAGCGGCTCGACGTTCTTGCCGTAGCCGAACAGGCCGACGTTCGCCGGGACGTTCAGGTCAGTGCTGTAGCGCACGACGATCGTGCGCGCGGCCGCCCCCAGCGGCAGTGTGCTCGGGAGGTTGTTCAGGATCAGCGAGCTGCCGTCCACGAAGACCGGCGTCGCTCCACCACAGTCCCCTGCGAGGGGCCCCGCGGCCACGTTGCCCTGGATGGTGCCGTCGTTCCCGTTGCCACTCTGGTCCGGAACGGTGTTGCCGCTGTCCGGCAGACACGCCCAGTAGAGTGCCGGGCTGTACGCGTTCAGCGTGCTGATCGCGTTGATCGTCGGGATGAACGACAGCAGGTCGTTCTCCGGATCGGAGTCGTTCGCGAGCACGTCGATCGTGACGTCCTGGCCCTGGTTCGTGCCGACGATGTCGTCCTCGGCGTGCGGGGGCTGGTTGCCCAGCACCGTGACCGTTACCACGGCGGAGGCGAAGCCACCCTTCCCGTCCGTGATGAAGTAGGTGAACGTGTCGTCGCCGGCGAAGTCTTCGTTCGGCGTGTAGGAGAACGCGTTCCCGACGATCTCGACCGTGCCGTTGGCGGGCTGCGTGAACGGCTGGACGCCGCCCGCCTCGATCGCCGCGTCGATGTCAGCGATCGCCGAGTCCGGCAGGACGCCGTCGTAGATGGCGAAGTGCCGCATGGAGGCGCCCGCGCTGATCGCGCCGTAGAGCGTCTGGCCGAGCATGACCTGGCCGTTGACCGTGTTCAGCGGCGCGTACAGCGTCGCGGGGGTGCCCGCGACACCGTCGAGATAGGCCGTCACGGTCGTGTTGCCGTCGTACGTGACGGTGATCGTGTGCTCCGCGCCGTCGGCGATGTCCGATCCCGGCGGCAGCACGAGCAGGGCGCCCACGCCCCACGACTCGAGCCACAGGCGGTCGTTGCCGGTGCTCGTCCGGGCGACCGAGAACTGTCCGAGGCCCACCGCGTTGGTGCCGAAGCCGAACAGGCCGACATCGGCGGGGTCGGACAGGGCGCTCTGGAAGCGGACCACGACCGTGCGCGCCTCCGCGCCCACCGGGACCGATCCGGGGGTGCTGTTGAAGATCAGGGCAGACCCGTCAGCGAAGACCGGCGTCGCGCCACCACAGTCAGCGACGAGGTCGCCCGCCTGCACGTTGCCCTGGATCGTGCCGTCGTTTCCGTTGCCGGACTCGTCCGGGACGGTGGTGCCGCTCTCCGGAAGACATGACCAGTAGAGGCTCGGCGAGAACGAGTTCAGCGTCTCGATCGCGGACGCCGACCCGAACGTGAGGATGTCCCCAGCATCGGGATCGGAGTCGTTCGCGAGGACGTCGATGGTGACCGGGGTGTTCACGGCGGTCGTGACCGCGTCGTCCTCGGCGATCGGAGCCAGGTTCGGGAGGGCTTCCACCGTGATCCGCACCGTGGCGGCTGCAGTGTTCCCCAGACCGTCCGAGACGGAGTAGACGAAGGTGTCGTCACCAACGAACCCGGGGTTAGCGGTGTACGTGACAGTCGTGTCGTCGAAGGTCACCGTGCCGTTGGCTGGCTGCAGGGCGTTGTTCACCGTGAGTGTCCCGGTTGGGTCACTCGTGTCGTTGGCGAGGACCTCGACGGTGACCGGCTCCGTGCCGATCGTGGTGGCCTCGTCGTCCTCGGCGACCAGCGGCAGGACCGGGACATCGTCCACGGTCACGGTGACCGTCGCGGTCGACTCGCCGCCATTCCCGTCGGCGACGGTGTAGGTGAACGTGTCGACGCCGATGTAGCCCTCGTTCGGGGTGTATTCGAGCGTGTTGAACGCGGTCTGCGTCACGGTGCCGTTCGCGCCCTGCGTGAAGGCCGGCTCATGGACCACGGACTCGATGATGTCGTGGATCGCGAGGATGTCCGCCTCGGAGAGAGCGGTGCCGAAGATGGCGAAGTGGCGCATCTCCGCCGCGTCACCCACGGCGCCCCATAGCGTCTTGCCGAGGAGCACCTCGGAGTCCACGGTCGCCAGAGGGGCGAACAGGGTGGCCGGGGTACCGGCGACGCCGTCGACGTACGCGGTCATGGTGACGTTGCCGTCGTACACGATCGCGATCGTGTGCTCGGCGCCGTCGGCGATGCTCACGGGCAGCTGCAGCTGGGCGTCATTGCCCCACGCCGCGAAGGACAGGACGTCGTTCCCGTTGAGGTTGCGCGAGACGGAGAACTGGGCGTTGCCGGCCTCGTTCGTGCCGAAGCCGAACATGCCGACGGTGCTCGGGGCGGCGATGTCCGTGCGGTAGCGCAGCACGACCGAGCGCGGCGCGCTGCCCTCCGGCAGTCCGGGGGAGGTCCGCCCGACGAACGCCGAGGCGTTCGGGAACACCATGGTGGTGCCGCCACCACAGTCGTCCGCGAGGGTACCGGGCGTCACGGAACCGTTGAGGGTGCCGTCCACGCCGTTGCCGGACTGGTCGAACAGGGTGCTGGAGCCAGCCGCAGGCAGGCAGGCCCAGTAGAGCGACGGGCTGTAGGCGTTGATGCCCGGGATCGCCGACTCACCCTGCGAGATCGCGAGGCCGTCGTTGTCCGGGTCGGAATCGTTCGCGAGGACGTTGATCGCGACCGGGGTGTCCTCGTCGGTCGTCGCGGTATCGTCCACGGCGGTCGGCGGGAAGTTGTTGCCGCTGCCACCGACGTTGATGGCGACGTTCGCGGTGTCGTCACCGCCGAGGTCAGACGCGACGGTGTAGGAGAACGTCGCGATGCCGAGCCAGCCGGCCTGCGGGGTGAAGGTGACGGTCGTGCCGTCCGTGGTCACCGTGCCGAACGCGGGCTGGGTCACGGCGGTGACCGTGAGGACGGCGTCCTGCTGTGCGGAGTCGTTCGCGAGGACATCGATGGTCACGGGGGTGTCGACCGGCGTGAACGAGGTGTCGTTCAGCGCGGCGACGCCTGGCTGGACATCGACCGTCACGAGGGCGATCGCGCCGCCCCCGCGGCCGTCCGAGATCGAGTAGTAGAACTGGTCGGTGCCGACGTAGCCGGCGTCCGGGATGTAGGTGAAGCCCAGGTGGTCGGGATCCTCGACCAGCGTGCCGTGCAGCGGATCGGTGAAGGACCGGTTCTGGACCGCCGCCTCGACGGCTGCGTGGACGAGGTAGGCGTCGTCCTGTGAGATCGCGTTCGGGAAGATCGCGAACTGGCGTAGCTCGTCCCCGTTGGAGCGCCAGCCCCACGGCGAGGCGCCGAGCATGACCGTGTCGTCGATGGTGTTCAGCGGCACCGCCAGCGTGCCCTGGCCGGATGGAATGCCGTCGTAGTACGCGTAGACGGTGAGGTCACCGTCGTACACGAACATGATGTTGTGCTCCTGGCCGTCCGCGATGTTCGCGCCCGGCGGCAGGTCGAAGTGCAGGTCGTTCGCCCACGAGGTGAAGATCAGCTTGTCGTTGCCCAGGACCGTCCGGGACACGGTGAACTGCGCGTAGGGCGTGCCGTTCTGGCCGTAGCCGAACAATGGGATGTCCGCCGGGGCCGTGGTGAAGTTGGCTCGGTACCGCACAAGGGCGGACCGGGCGTCCTGGCCGGACGGCAGGCCCGGGCTGTCGAGCGTGATCAGGCCGTCGGCGCCCGCGAAGGTCATCGACGTGCCGTTGTCGCAGTCGCCGGTCTCCGTGCCGCCGCTGACACCCGCACCCACCGCGCCGTCACGGCTGTTACCGGAGGTGTCCTCCAGCGTCGAGGTGCCGCCCTCGGGCAGACACTCCCAGTGCAGCAGCGGACCAGCGCGGAGGATCGCGCCGCGGGCGAGCTGGCCCGGGGAGACGTAGACGGCCTGGCCGTCCGGGTCGGAGTCGTTCGCGATGACGTCGATGTGGACGTCCTTGCCCATCGTCGTCGTCGCGGAGTCGTCGATGGCGCTCGGCGCGTCGTTCTGAGGCGTGACGGTCACGGAGACCAGCGCCTGGCTGGTCTCGTCACCCGGCGACGTGGTGATCGTGTATAGGAAGCTGTCCGTGCCGACGAACCCCGGATCGGGCGTGTACTCGATCGTGGACTCGTCGAGGAGGACCGCGGTGCCGTTGGCCGGATCGTCCACGGAGGTGAGGGCGGCAGTCAGGCCCTCCGCGATCACGTCGTTCGCGACGGCGTTGAAGGTGACGGCCTCACCGGTGGTGACGGTCACGTTGTCCGGCTGCGCCCCGGCGATACCGGAGACCATGACCGTCACGGTCGCACTGGCGGAGCCACCCTGGCCGTCCGAGACGGAGTAGGTGAACGTGTCGGTGCCGAAGAACCCCGGGTCAGGGGTGTAGGTGACGTTCGCGCCGTTGTTCGTGAGGGTGCCATGCTCCGGGTCGCTGAACGACTGCCCGCCGGAGGCCGACTGGATCGCGGCGTGGATCGAGGCAATCGTCCCCGCGTCCAGGGCGTAGCCGAAGGCGGCGAACTGGCGCATCTGGTCGCCTGCGTTCGCGTCCGTCCAGGGAGCGGTGCCCAGGCGGACCTCGCCGCCCACGGTGTCCAGCTGGCCGATCGTGGCTGGTGTGCCGGCCATGCCGTCGACGTAGGCCGTCACGGTCGTGACGCCGTCGTAGACCACGGCGATGGTGTGCTCGGCGCCGTCGCCGAGGTTGGTGCCGCCCGGCAGCAGCAGGGGAAGGTCGTTCGCGAAGCCGGTGAACAGCAGCTGGGCGTTGTCCCAGTCGCGCGAGATCGAGAACTGGCCGGAGTCGATGCCCTGGGTGCCCGTGCCGAACAGCGGCGTGCCGCCGGCGAGCTCGGTACCGGCCTGGAAGCGGACGATGAAGGTGCGCGGTGACGCGCCCGAGGGCGCGGCGGCGGGGTGTGTCACCGAGGAACCCGCGCCCGCGGGGAAGGCAAAGGCGTTGGCGCCGTCGCAGTCACCGTCCAGGTCGCCCGCGGTCACGCTCCCGGTGATCGCGCCGTCGTTGCCGTTCCCACTGCGGTCGACCACGGTGCCCCCGCCGACGGGGTAGCACTCCCAGAAGAGCACGGGGTTCGCGGCCACGATGGTGGCGCGCGCCAGTGCTCCCGGCGCCACCGAGAGGGTGCCGCCATCCGGGTCCGAGTCATTCGAGAGGACATCGATGGTGAGCGGCTGGTCCTGGCCCGTCGCCGCGACATCGTCCACCGCGACGGGCGGGATGTTCTCCTCGGCCAGGGCATTGGTGACCAGCACCAGCCCCATTGCCACAACGCCAACCACGGCGATCGCGGCGACCTGCGCGAGTCGCGTCCGATACGACATAAGACGAGCCTTGATTCCCCGATACCCCTCATCCGACGTGTCGGAAGGTATGCGGGTTCATAAGTATGGAGATGACGATTCCCTGAAGTTCTCGCTGTCCTTCACCGGTTCTCTACCGGCGCGGTCGGTGGGGTTCATTCAGGCTCAGAATCACGCTGATAAACCGTCAGGAAGAAGCGGGCAGGGGCGGGCATTCCGCGTGTTATTAGGCGGAAATGGCTACCAGGAGCCGCCGCCTCCACCGCCCCCACCTCCGCCGGAGAAGCCGCCGCTGAACCCGCTCGAGCCGGAGCTCGCAGGCGTGGCGGCAATCGCCCCGGCGCTCTCCTGTGAGAAGCGAGTGAGGTTGTCCGCGAGCACGAGCGCACCGAGGTGACCCGAGGAGCCGGAGTACCAGCCCGCGGGCGGCAGGTCGTCGAGGCCCTCGAACGCCTTCGCCCATTCGTCGGTCAGGCCGAAGACCACGGCGTACGGCAAGTAGTCGTAGAAGATGCGCGACTGTTCGGCGAACCGGGAGCGGTATAGCTCGGCGCTCGCGATGAAGCGTTCGAACCCTCGGATACGACGCAGCGTCGCGCTGCCGCTCGCGGTGCGAGACGGCGTCGAGGCATGGCCCGCGATGATGGCGATCGATCCGATCACCAGCGGGATCGGGATCAGCGCCCACTCCGTCAACCATGCTGCGAGGGCCGTGAGTCCCACGGAGAGCACGAGCGCGCCAAACCCGATCGCGAGCCATCGCGAGCGTGTGCTGGCCGGACTGCGGCGGTACCAGCCCTGCTTCACCACCTCCGCGTAGAGTTCCTGCTGCACCGACTCCAGGCGCGCGCGGAACTTCGTCCGCAGCGAGGAGACCTCCACCTCGTCGCCGTCCTCGAACAGTGCGTCCATGAGCTTCTGCTCGTACGACTCGAGGGCGGTCCCGGCCGTCGCTACCCGAGGGGGCGGCGTGAGCCGGACCAGCTTCCAGTCCGTCTTGTCGCGCAGCAGCCCGGACTCCTTGACCTCCTCGATGCGGAGGAACCCACGCGTCGCGAGGTCCACGATCGTCGCGGTCACGTCCAGCGGATGCGCGACCTCGTCGCGGAGCGTGCCGATGAGGCCGGGACGCAGGTTGCCGGGTGGCGAGTACTCCACCGGGAACGGGCCGCCCTCGAACAGGGGGACGCGCTCGGCGGCCCCGCTGGCGGATCCGAACCGCGCGTCCACCAGCGAGCCGGACCATCGCTTGTCGCGCCCGACGAGCCACAGCATGCGCGCGATCCCACCCGCCACGAGCAGGGAGAGCGCACCCGTGACGCCGGCCGTGAGCGGGTTGAGCGAGAACGCCCGCGTCAGGCTCCACCGCTCCACGAGGATCGGCTCTGGTGTCGGGACGACGCCGGTCGGGATCGACACCACCACCGTGACGCCCTCGCGCGTGCGGAGTCGTGAGTGTGCGAAGGTCGCCGTCTGCGCGCGGACCATGTCCTCGTCGCAGCTCGCATTCGAGCCGGCGGGACCGGCGAAGCACAGGCTCTCCTGGACCTCAGCAGGCATGTTCACCGTCACGGTGGCAAGGTCGATCGGCACGGGCCACTCGTTGCCGGTGGCGTTCCAGTACAGCTCGTCGTGATCGGTGAACCCGTTCAGGGCGCCCGCTACGCGGTAGCGGATCTCGTAGGTGTGGCTGCCGGTGATCACCTCGTCCGGGTCGCCCACCCTCAGCCGCGTGTACCCGCCGCCGATGTCCTCGCGCTCGTACTGGTCGGGCGCTGTGTCCGAGGAGACGCTGAGGACGGTGAGGTCATAGACGCGGTCGTGCGTGGCGTCGTAGTGGAACCGGACGGGGATGTCCCGCAGGATCCCGCGCCGCTCCTCTGTCCCGAAGTCGTAGGTGATGACCTCGCGGACCTCCAGGTCACCGTTGACGGAGACGTTGAGCGTCACATCGAAGGAGCGGATGCGCTCCTCGGCGGAGCCGTCCGTCTGCGCGCTCGCCGAGGTGGCGAGCAGCCCCCACGCAAGGAGGAGCGCACCCGCGAACGCGGCCAGGAGCCATCCAGATCGGGTCTTCACGCGCTGTCCCCGCCGCCGTTCCGTCCGACGGTACACAATAGAGGTATCAGCGCGGCCATGGGTCGGATCACGACGGTGTGAAGGTGAAGCGGGGGACGAATGGAACTCTGGACCTGGGGTGCCCTCGCGGCGCTTGTCGTGCTGCTCGGCTGGGCCGTCTGGACATTCAACACGCTGGTCCGCCGCCGGAACGGCGTGGACGAAAGTCGCGCCACCATCGGCGTCGAGCTCACCCGCCGCCATGACCTCGTCCCCACGCTCGTCGAGGCAGTGCGCGGCTACGCGGACTTCGAGTCCTCCGTCCTCACCCGCGTCACCGACTCACGCTCGAGGGCCGTTGCCGCGCCTGACCTTGACGCGCCCGCGGAAGTCGCCCTGACGGACGCCGTCCGCTCGCTGTTCGCCGTCGCCGAGGCCTACCCCGACCTCCAGGCCTCCGAGCAGTTCCAGCGCCTCCAGTCCGAGCTCGCCCTCACGGAGGACCGCATCGCCTACGCCCGCGCCGTCTACAACGCCTGGGTCACGGACTACGAGACCACCCGCCAGTCATTTCCTTCCTCCGTCGTCGCGGCCCTCCTCCGCTTCACTCCGCGCCCCTACTTCGAAGCCGACGTCGCCTCCCGGGCCCCCTCGACGGTGCGTCTGGCCTCGACCTGACGGTATGCTGGAGCCCCTCGCGCGGGAGTAGCTCAGTGGTAGAGCGCCTGCCTTCCAAGCAGGATGTCGCGAGTTCGAATCTCGTCTCCCGCTCCAGGCCTCTCGCCATCCTCGGCTGAGAGCGCGCTTCCAGGTTCAGAATCGTCGTCTTGAGTGCTGGCTCCGCCAGAGTCGAGGGCTACGAATCGGGCATGGCTTCGCGTGTCGCGATACCACGATCGATCCGGAGCGCTGCGATGGTGTACGGAGCCGCTCGGGGCGCGATGGTGAACGATGGCACCCTTCGCCGTCCTGGCCGGTATCGCGTACGCTTCCTGCGAATCTTCGCAGGAGGAGCCCGTGACTACATCCGCTATCGACTCGCCGCTCTCGCCTGAACTCGCCCGGCAGTGGCTGGAGCGGTGGGACCGGCAGCAGGAGGGGTACATCCCGCAGCGCGAGGGGCGCTTCCGGGCGATCGTTGAGCTGGTGCGAGAGGTGTGCGGCGACGCGCCGCTGGTGCTCGACCTCGCGTGCGGGCCGGGGTCGCTGACGCAGCGCATCCTCGAGGCCATCCCCGGGGCCTCGGTGGTCGCGGTGGATCTCGACCCGCTGCTGCTGGCGATCGCGAAGGCGGCGCTCGGAGATGCCGAGGGACGTGTGACGTGGGTGGAGGCGAGCCTCGCCGAGCCGTCGTGGCTGGAGGCGCTCGGGGGGCGGCCGGTCGACGCCGCCGTGTCGACGACCGCGCTGCACTGGCTCGACGCGGACGTCCTCATGGGGCTGTACCGCCAGCTCGGTGCCGTCGTCCGCGAGGGCGGCGTGTTCCTCAACGGCGACCACATGGACTACCCCGCCTCGGAGCGGGGGATCGGCGCGGCGGCTCGCGCGATCCGCGACCGCCGCACCGAGGAGGCGTTCGCCGCCCCCGAGATGGAGGACTACCAGGCGTGGCACGATGAGTTCCGCGCACTGCCGGAGCTGGCCTCGCTCATTGCGGAGCGTGACCGACGCTTCGAGAGCCGCGGTGCCGAGCGCTGGCGGGCGGGGTACGAGATGCATCGCGCGGGCCTGCTGAACGCTGGCTTCCGCGAGGTGACCACCGTCTGGCAGGACCTGGACAACCGCGTCATCGCCGCCCTGCGCTGACGCCGCCCTCGACGGCTAGCGACGCCGAGGATCGACGAGGCGGCGGACGCCCTCCGCGCCGGCGCTCACGGAGACGGCGGCCAGGAGGATTGCCGCCCCGGGTGCGAGGGCGACGTGCGGCGCGCGCTCGACGAAGGGGAGCGCGCCGCGCAGCATCGCGCCCCACTCGGGCGTGGGTGCGGCGATGCCGACGCCGAGAAACGACAGTCCGGCGATCGTGATGAAGGTGTGGCTGAAACGCAGCACGGTGAGCGTGGCGAGTGGCGGCATCGCGTTCGGCAGGACGTGGCGGAGGCCGACCCGTAGCGGCGACGCTCCGAGGGCGACCGCGGCCTCGATCGCCGGGGTTGCACGGACGCGCATCGCCTCCGACCGCGCGACGCGGGCGAACGGGACCCACGCGGGCACGGTGAGGGCGAGGAGCAGCCCGCGGACGCCGCCGCCGGCCAGCCCCGCCAACGTGAGCGCGAGCAGCAGGTACGGGAAGGCATTCAGCACGTCGATGACCACGGCAAGGGCGCGGTCGAACGGCCCTCGTACGGCTGCGGCGAGGAGCCCGAGGGCGATGCCCGCGCTCGAGGAGATCACCGTTGCGACGAGGGCCAGGCCCAGCGTGATGCGCCCGCCGTGGAGCACCCTCGCGAGGAGGTCGCGTCCGAGGTTGTCGGTCCCGAGCGGGTGGTCGAACGTCGGCCCGACGAGCCGGTCGGTCAGGATCTGCTCGACCGGGTCGACCGTCCAGACGAGCGGTCCGAGGATCACGATCAGCGCGACGGGCGCGAGCCACCAGATCGGTCGCGGCACGCGATCCCTCGCGGCGGGCCTCATCGGGTGCGCTCCGAGGACCGCAGCACCGGGTCCAGCCACAGCACGGCGATGTCTGCCACGCGGTTCGCGACGACCGCGAGCGTGACCTGCACCATCAGCCCCGCCTGCACGACCGGGAGGTCTCGTGCCGCGATACCATCGAACAGCAGTCGCCCGGCGCCGGGGATCGCGAAGATGACCTCGACGATGAGCGTCGAGGACAGCGCGCTACCGAGCGAGAGACCGAGGATGTTCACGACGGGGATCACCGCGTGCGGCATCGCGTGTCGGCGGATCACCGCGGCGTCGCTCAGGCCCTTCGCCCTCGCGGTCTGCGCCCAGTCCGAGCGCAGTCCCTCCTCCAGGCCCGTGATGGTGAGCCGCGTGAACAGCGCCCACGGCCCGACGGCGACCACGAGCAGGGGGATGACCGCGGCCTGCGGCGTCCCCCACCCCGCCACCGGCAGCCACCCGAGGACGACCGCGAAGACGAGCACGCCGAGCACCGCGAGCAGGTAGTCCGGCACGGTGTAGAGCGACTGGGTGAGGGCTACCGTCGCACCGTGCGCGCGTCTCCAGCGGACGGCCGCGGCCGCCGCCGGGAGGCTCAGCGCCAGCGCGATCCCGAGCCCCCCGAACGACAGCACGAGCGTCACCCCGAGCCGGTCGAGGACGAGCGCGCCGGCTGGCTGCTGGGTGGTGTAGGACCGCCCGAAGTCACCACGGACGGCATCCGTGAGCCAATGCAGGTACTGGAGCGGCAGCGGCTGGTCGAACCCGGCCTCCTCCCGGATCGCTTGCAGGACGGCCGGATCCGGGTTCGCATCCGGTCCGTACTGTGCGCGGAACACCGCACGGGCGGGGTCGCCCGGCAGGCTCACCGTCAGGACGTAGACCAACGCCGAGGCGAGGATGAGCGCGGCGAGGAGCCCGAGGAGCTGCGCGGCAAGACGGCCGGTCATCGCCCCGCCTTGCTAGACCTTCGTGATGCCCTCGTGGACGGCGATGGCATCGGTGGGGTGGGGGCGGTAGCCGGAGACGGAATCCCGAGTCGCGTCGATCTGCGTGTAGGCGCAGAGGGCGATCGTCGCGATGTCGTCCTCGATGATCTGCCGCTCGAACTCGCGGTAGCGCGCGTAGCGCTCCGCCTGGTCCACGATCGTGGCGGCCTCCGCGATCGCGGCGTCCAGTGCGCTGTACTGGCTGAGGTTGAACGAGCCGCCGGTGGCGTAGTCGGACTCGAAGGTGCCCTGCGGGTCGAACAGGAACAGTGGGTTTCGCGCGACCAGCATCAGCTCCAGGTCACCCGCGATCGCCGCCGTCTCGAACGGTGTGTAGTCGCCCACGTCGACGGTGATCGCGAACGGCACCTGCTGGAGCTGTTGCTGGAGCACCTGCGCCATCAGCGGCAGCTCGCCGCGCTGCGTGTAGGAGGAGAGGGTGATCGCCGCGGGCGAGTCGGCGTCGTACCCGACCGCCGCGAGGAGCTTCGTCGCCTCCGCGAGGTCCTCCGGGATGCCGGTGATCGTCGGATCGCCCCACGGGTAGTCCGTCCGGAAGATCGTTGCCTGCGGCGAGGAGAGCCCTTCGAGGATGGAGTCGATGATGGGCTGGCGCTGCACGGCCGCGGCGATCGCGCGGCGGACGCGATCGTCCTGGGTCAGTCCTCGGTGGACGTTGGGAAAGAGGCCGCGATAGCGCGGGAGGGAGGTGGTGAGGATGGTGACGCCGTCCGCGGCCTCCAGCGTCGGGACATCCTCCGGGTTGACGAGTCGAGCGATGTCCGCGTCGCCCGTGCGGACCTGCGCAGCGCGCGTCTGCGCCTCCGGCACCACGAGGTAGTCGACGCCGGCGAGGCCGGGCGCGCCGTGCCAGCCGCCGTCGAAGGCCTCCAGCGTGCGCCGGTCGCCCGGGCGGAACTCCGTCACCCGGAACGGGCCGGTGCCGATCGGCAGCGAGGTCGCCGGGTCGCCCTCGAACGAGGAGGGGTGGTAGATCGCCGCGAGGCCGTTCGCGAGGATGGCCGGCATGTACGGGAGGGGCGCCGCCGTGCGGAGCTCGATGTGCTTGCCGTCCGACTCAACGGCGGTCCCGGAGAACGCCGCGATCCCGGCGTCGCTCTCAGCGAGCCGTTCGAGGTTCGCGATGACGTGCTCGGCGGTCATCGTCTCGCCGTTGTGGAACGTGACTCCGGGTCGGAGCGACAGCCGCCACGTCAGGTCGTCCGGCGCCTCCCACTCGTCGGCGAGGCCCCCCGTGAACTGGGAGTCGAAGTCCACCGTGATGAGGCCGTCCGCGATGCCCTCGCGGATCGCGTAGAGGCCGCCGCTGCCGTCGTAGTACGTCCCCGGCTCCAGCGAGTCGACGAAGGTCGCACGCTGCCGCTCCAAGGAGGTGCCCGACGCGTCCGTCGCGCTCGCGCTGCCCTCGACCGCGTCGTCATCGCCGGAACACCCCACGAGGGCGGCTCCGACCAGGCCGAGGCTACCGAGGCCCGCGCCTCGGACAAACCTGCGGCGGGCGAGTCGAGTCGTGGACATCAGGAACTCCGGTCGTGCGTGTGAAGCGGGGGCGTCTAGGCGGGGCGGAAGCCGGTCAGGGCGTAGCGGGGCTCCTCCGAGATCTGCTCGGCCTCCGCCTCCTGGACCGCGGTGAGGTGGTCCAGGCGTATGTCGACGAACCCGGCCGCCTCGGCCATCGCGAGGAGCGGGGCGTGCTCGGTGAGGTGCATCGCCGGGAGGCCGGCGCGCGTGGCCGCCGAGTAGTGGCGGTTCCACGGGTCACGCCACTCGTCGCCCTCGGACGGCTCGCTGGGACGCGAGGGGGTGAACCAGAACGCGTCGATGGCGACAAAGCGCCCACCTGGCCGCAGGACGCGCAGCCAGTTACGGAACGCCTCCTCCGGGTCGCGCAGCGTCCACACGACGTGCCGACTGATCACCGCGTCGAACGAGGCCGCGGGGAACTCCGGTGCCACCGCATCGCCAAGGCCGAACGTGGGTCCGCCTTCAGCGGCGACGCGCTCACGGGCCACCTCCAGCATCCCCTCCGCCAGGTCGATGCCGGTGACGCGGTGCCCCACCTCGTGGGCGACGAACGCGAGGAACCCCGTCCCGGTGCCGACATCGAGCACGTCCGCGGGCGCGGGAGGAAGCAAAGAGCGGACGGTCTCGACCCAGGCGGCGTGCTCGGTTGTGCCCATCCGGTCGCCGTGCCCCGGCCGGCTGTCGTAGGACGGCCCGCGCCAGTTCCAGTAGGCGTTGATCGACTCCTGCACGTCATGCCCCTCGGCCATGGGGTACCCCTCTCGATTGCGAAAAGTAGCAATAGCACTTTTGTGCAGAACCGTCACCTTTCGGCGGGGGCGTCGAGGCTCGCGCCACCTGGACTGCATCGCGGCGTCCCGTCGCGGCTCGGTGAGGTGTTCGGTTCGTGCGGTCCGAGGAATCCACGCTGGGTCAGGGTTCCCGGTCCTTTCTCACGTGACGACGGCCAGGGACAGCTACTCCCTATGCGCTGGGTACCGGTCGCCCGAGGCGAAGTGTCCGGGGTTCCTCGTGATTCCGGCTCCCTTTCTGAGGCGAGCCTGAGGCGGTACAGCCAGCTGACCTAGCACCGATGAGTGGGCCGTGGAGTGGCGGAGAGTCCCGTGTGCTCTCGGTGGCGATCCCACTCGCGGTGTGCGGGTGAGCACCGGCTTCGTGATGCTCGGTGGCAATCTGGCGTTGCGGATGCCGTTCGAGGTCGTCGTCGAGCCGACACGATGGGCGACTCGCGAGGTCTCCTGGTGCGCGCTAGGGGTCCCATCGTCCTTCCGGACGATACGTCCGAACCGCAGTCGCGAGCGCCGAGGAATCGCGGTCGTCCAGGGAGAGGTAGTCCGCACCGAGCCGCTCCGCGAGCGTACGAGCGAGTCCGAGGCGAACGAACCCGCTTTCGGTGTCGACCACGAGAGCGCTCCGCACGACTTCCCGGAGGGCATCTGCGGCGACACCCAGGGCCTCCGCGGGCCCAAGCGCTCCCTGACCGAGGTTCGCGCGACCGTCGGAGACGACGATCGCCATGCACACGAGGTCGCGATTTCGCTGCTGCTCCTGCTCGACGAGGGTTCGTGCTCGCCCCAGGCCCGCCCACAGCGGCGTCCGGCCGCCGGTCGGGAGCTGCGCCAGGTGGCGGTGTGCGAGTTCGACACTGTTCGTCGGCGGAAGGATGACCTCGGCCCCAACGCCCCGGACGCTCACGAGGGCGATGCGGTCACGCCGCTGGTAGGCGTCCGTGAGGAGCGTGAGGATGGCGCCCTTCGTCGTCTCCATCCGCCGCCGGGCGCCCATCGAGCCGCTGGCGTCGACGACAAACACGAGGAGCGTCTCGGTCTGCGCCTCGCGGACCTTCTCGCGGAGGTCGCGAGGGGTGATGGTGAACCGACCGTCTTCCCGGCCAATCTGCCTGGGCGCGGCGACACGGATGGTGGCCGCGAGGTCCAGATCGCGCACGGCACCGTCGGGGACGCGTGAACCGATGTGGGCGCCCACGCGTGTCTCGCTGAGCGACGCTGTCCGGCGGCCCGAAGCACTCCTGACCCGGTCATCTGCGCGGGCGCGGGGCGGTAGTGACGCAAGCGGTGTGGCTTCACCGATCGGTGCCGGCGGCCGCACCTCATCAGTCGAGCCAACAGAATCGTCGCCCGCCTCAGGTTCCGCCCCTACCTCCGAGGACAGGAGCCCTCCGGGCTGGGCTCGCGGGGCGTGTTCTGACGCTCACCGGTCGAGCGTTCGTCGCGCCGGTGCTCTCCCGGCTCGAACTCGTCGAGCGACTCGTCGAGCCGCTGCTGATCCAGTTCCGGCTGCTCGAACGGCTGTCGCCGTTGCCGATGGACGAGGGCGAGCCGCGCCGCCTCGCGGACATCGTCGAGCGAGACCTCCGCGCGCCCGTCCCACGCCGCGATCGTCGTCGCCGCGCGATGGATGACGATGTCCGCGCGGAGGCCGTCCACCTCGTGCGCCTCGCACACGCCCGCGATCGCCTCCAGCATCTGGTCGGAGAGCGTCACGTCCGGGAGCATCCCCTGCGCCGCTGCGAGCCGCTGTCGCAGCGCCTGCTGTTCCGCATCCCAGCGGGCAACGAAGGCGGCGGGGTCAGCTTCGAAGGCGATCCGCCGCTTCACCACCTCCATGCGCTCCGCGCGTGTGAACTGGTCGTCGGCCTCCACCATCAGGCCGAACCGGTCGAGGAGCTGCGGTCGGAGCTCGCCCTCCTCGGGGTTCATCGTGCCAACGAGGATGAACCGTGACGGGTGCGTCACCGAGAGGCCATCCCGCTCGACGTAGTTGCGTCCCATCGCCGCCGCGTCGAGCAGTACGTCCACGAGGTGGTCGTTGAGCAGGTTGACCTCATCGATGTAGAGGATGCCCCGGTGTGCACCGGCGAGCAGTCCCGGCTCGAACGCCTGGCGGCCGGAATGCAGTGCCCGCTCGATGTCGAGTGACCCGACGAGGCGATCCTCCGAGGCGCCCACGGGGAGATCCACGATGCGCACCGGGCGCTCCACCACCTCGCCCGCACGGTCCTCGGTGGCGTCCGTCGTGCAGTGGGGGCAGGTGGCGCGTTCACGGGCCGGATCGCACGAGTAGGGGCAGCCGGCGACGACGGCGATCGGCGGCAGCAGGGCGGCGAGCGAACGCACCGCCGTGGACTTGGCCGTGCCCTTGCTGCCACGGATGAGCACTCCGCCGACCGCCGGGTTGACCGCATTCAGGAGGAGGGCGCGCTTCATCCGCTCCTGGCCCACGAGTGCCGCAAACGGGAAGCGCACGTCCCCGTGGCGCACCACT
>JALOAM010000056.1 GCA_023228765.1 Dehalococcoidia bacterium | reverse complement strand
GATCCCGTCCGAGGACAACTAGCCGTGTCTCACTCCGGACGCCGGATCGCGCTCCTCGGGCATCCCGTGGCGCACTCGATCTCGCCGCGCTTCCAGCAGGCAGCGCTCGACGCCCTCGGCATCGACGCGACGTACGAGGCCTGGGACACCGCGCCGGAGGATGTCGCGATCGCGGTCGAGCGCCTGCGCTCCGGCGACCTCCTCGGGGCGAACGTGACGGTGCCGCACAAGGTGGCGGTGATGCGCCTGGTGGACCGGCCGGACGCTCTCGCCGAGCGCGTCGGCGCCGTGAACACCGTCGTGAACCGCCACGGCGTGCTGGAGGCGACGAACACTGACGTCGCCGGCATCCTCCGCACCTTCGAGGGCGCTGGCGTGCCGGTCGAGGGGAAGCAGGTCGCCCTCCTCGGCGCGGGAGGCGCGGCTCGGGCGGTGGTCGTCGCGATGCGGCAGGCCGGAGCGGCCCGCGTGACGGTGGTGAACCGCACCCAGGCGCGCGCGGAGGAGCTCGCCCCGCTCGCGGGCGACGAACTCGACCTGCGGTTCGCGCCCCTCGATGAGTCTGACGCGACGTTGCGGAGCACGCTGCGGAACGCGGACATCGTGGTGCAGTCGACCTCGGTGGGGATGCGGCACGGTCCGGGCGAGGGCGCCTCGCCGGTGCCCGCCGGATCGATCGGCGCGGGACAGGTGGCCTTCGACCTCGTCTACGTGCCGGAGGAGACGCCCTTCCTGCGCGACGCTGCCTCGAACGGAGCGGTGGCCATCGGTGGGCTGGACATGCTGATCCACCAGGGGGCCGCCGCGTTCCAGCTCTGGACGGGGATGGACGCACCGCTCGAGGTGATGTTCCACGCCGCGCGAGCCGCCCTCGCGGAGCGGGAGCGCGGCCAAGCCTGACGCGGCCCTCGACGGGACGCGCGCCGTCGAGCGACACTGACCGCACCGGACAGGGGAGCACACCGCATGGGCCTCGGACTTGCCATGGGCATCTGCCTTGCGATCTTCGTGATCGTAGGCTTCATGGTGTTCCAGGCCCGGTTCGCCGCGAAGCACTGGCGCCGCGTGATCGCCGAGGGCGACACGGAGGCCCTCGACCAGTTGCTCGACGACACCTTCGAGGCGTGGCGACGCGAGCGCCCGAAGCGCGGCACGCCGCCGGCGGACTGGCGCGCGCTGCACACCGCCGCCCTCGTCGCCGCCGACCATGAGCGCATCCGCGTGTCGCTGCTCGCGGAGCCGGACGTGCAGGTCGTCTCCGGCGAGCGTGTGGAGGTCTCCTCGGCGCAGGTCGTCGCCCGCCGAGCGGCGGTCCGCATGGTGGAGCGCCTGATGTACGAGGTGCCGTATGCCTCCTTCGGGCACGCCCAGGTCGACGTCCTCACGGAGTACCGCCAGCCGGACGGCCCCACGGTCAGCCGCTGCCTCCTGACCACGCGCGTCACGCGCGACCAGGCGGCATACGCGGACTGGGAGGGCGCCCCCGCGGAGGAGGTCCTCGGCGAGTGGGACACCCACGAGGTGCGACACGCTGGTGGTGTCGACCACTGGCCCGACCCGGACGAGGACGCGATCATCCACGCATGGACGGCGGAGGCGATCCGCGCCGCCGAGGATGCTGTGAGTCCGACGAATGACGAGCCCGGGAGCACCTCGGGCCAGTCGCCCGACAGCGGGCCGGCCGACACAGAGGGAGAGGGTCGATGAACTCGCAGTTCCGCTGGCTGACGGCGGGCGAGTCCCATGGCAAGGGACTCGTCACGATCGTGGAGGGTGTCCCGGCGGGCCTCCCGCTGTCCGAGGACTACATCGCGGCTGACCTCGCGCGGCGGCAGCAGGGCTACGGCCGCGGGAAGCGCCAGCAGATCGAGAAGGATCGTGCCGAGATCATCTCGGGCGTGCGGCACGGGCTGACCATCGGCTCGCCCATCGGCCTGACGATGATCAACGCGGACTTCGCGAACCAGAACTGGGCCGTCCGCATGGCGGTGGACCCCGTGGACGCCGAGGTGGAGCGCGTCACGCTGCTCCGCCCGGGCCATGCCGACCTCGCCGGGACGCAGAAGTACGGGTTCGATGACGTTCGGCCGATCCTCGAACGGTCGAGCGCGCGCGAGACGGCGGCGCGGGTCGCCGTCGGCGCAGTGGCGCGCGCCCTGGTCGCGCAGGTGGGGATCGAGGTGCACTCGTTCACCCTGCAGGTCGGCGAGCTGCGCATCCCGACGCCGGAACGCATCGACTGGGCGGACGTGGACGCCTCGCCGGTGCGCGTCGCCGACCGCTCGTACGAGCAGCAGGTGATGGACCTCGTCGACCGCACGAAGGACGACCTGGACACCATCGGCGGGGTGTTCGAGGTGCGCGCCTCCAACGTCCCGTTCGGCCTCGGGAGCCACGTGCACTGGGACCGGAAGCTCGATGGCCAGCTCGCGCAGGCGATCATGTCGATCAACGCCGTGAAGGCCGTCGAGATCGGCGAGGGCATCGACAACGCCGCGAAGCCCGGCTCGCAGGTGCAGGACGTGATCCTGCCCGCGGACGCCTGGGAGCGGCGCAAGTGGGAGCGCGACACCAACCGCGCGGGCGGCCTCGAAGCGGGGATGAGCAACGGGCAGGACATCGTGGTCCGTGGCTTCATCAAGCCGATCGCGACGGTGCCGAAGCGCCTCCAGACCGCCGATCTGCTGACCGGCGAGGAGACGACGGCGTTCTACGAACGCTCCGACGTGGCCGTCGTCCCGGCCGCCGGGGTGATCGGCGAGGCGATGGTCGCGATCGTCCTCGCGGGCGCCGTCCTCGAGAAGTTCGGCGGCGATCACGTCTCCGAGCTGCGACGCAACTTCGAGGCGTTCGATGCGACCGTAGGGCCGCGCGAGGCGCCCGTGGGGCAGCCCGCCCGATGACCGACGAACGCCCGAGCTGGCTCCCACCCGAAGCCACCACCGCCAGCGTCGCCACCGCTGCCCGCTCAGGGGCCGGGAGCGGGACGCCTCGGCAGATCGTGCTTGTCGGCCTCTCCGGTGTCGGCAAGACGAGCGTCGGGCGGCTCCTCGCGGAACGCCTCGGGTGGCCGTTCGTCGACACCGACGACCTCGTCACCGCGCGCGAGGGCAAACACCCCGCCGAGCTGATCCCGGAGCGTGGCGAGGCCGCGTTCCGCGAGATCGAGGCGCAGGTGGTCGCGGAGGCGGCGCGTCAGGTGCCTGCCGTGATCGCAACGGGCGGAGGCGCGTTCCAGCGTCCCGCCAACCGCCTCGCACTCGGCGAGCGCGGCTTCATCTGCTACCTCGACGCCACCGCGCCCGAGATCGCGCGTCGCCTGGCGCAGGACGCCGAGGGTCCGGTGCGCCCGCTGGTGGCGGACGACCCGGTCACGAAGCTCGAAGAACTTGCCGAGGAGCGGCGGGCCTCATACATGCTGGCGGACCTCTGGGTGCCCGTGCAGATGCCGGACCCCGCGCTCGCCGCGACGCGCATCCTCCGAGCCTGGGGCGAGCAGGGCGCCGAGCTCCTCACGAGCCAGACGCGCCGCGAACGCCTCGGTGCGGACGTCCCGCCGAGGGGGCCGACCGCGCTCGTCGACACCGGCGAGACGCGCTACCCGATCTGGGTCGGCAACGGTGAGCTGGCCCGCCTCGGCGACCGGCTACGGCAGGTAGGTCTCGAAGGGCGGCGGGTCTTCCTCATCTCCGACTCGGAGGTGGTCGAGCGGCACGGCCAGACGGTGGCGCGCGCCCTCAGCCAGGCGGGCGTCCCCGGCGCGTCGTACGTCATCCCCGCCGGCGAGGCGTCCAAGACCGTCCGTGTCGCCAACGAGCTGTACGCGTGGTTCGCCTCCGAGAAGGCCGAGCGACGCGACGTGATCCTCGCGCTTGGCGGTGGCGTCGTCGGCGACCTCGCCGGCCACGTCGCGGCGACGTACCTCCGAGGCATGCCGCTGGTGCAGGTGCCGACCTCGGTCCTCGCGATGAATGACGCGGCGATCGGGGGGAAGGTCGCGGTCGACCTCCCGGCGGGGAAGAACCTCGTGGGGGCGTTCCACCAGCCCACGGCAGTGGTCGCGGACATCGACACGCTGCGCACGTTGCAGAAGCGCTCCTTCATCGAGGGCTTCGGGGAGATCATCAAGCACGGCCTCATCCTCGACCCGGTACTCCTCCGAGTGCTGGAGGAGAACGCCGCGGCGCTGTCCTCGGGCGCTCCGGACTGGGACCTCGTCACCTACGTGACGGCGAGGTCAGCGCGGGTGAAGGCGCTGGTCGTCTCCAGCGATCCGACCGAGCAGGGTCTGCGCGCGGTGCTCAACTACGGCCACACCATCGGCCACGCCATCGAGCAGGTGACGGGGTACACGGAGTACCTGCACGGCGAGGCCGTCTCCATCGGCATGATGGGCGCCGCCCGCATCGCGGTGGAGCTGGGACTGCACGACGAGGAGCTCCTCCACCGGCAGGCGGACCTCCTGAGGGCGTTCGGGCTGCCGCTGGTGGCGCCCGGCCTGAACGTGACCGTGATCATGGACGCGATGCAGCGCGACAAGAAGGTCGTGCAAGGCAAGCAGCGGTTCGTGCTGCTGGAGGAGGTCGGCCGGACCACCGTCCGAGGCGACGTGCCGGCGGACCTCGTGCAGCGCGCCGTCACCTCGCTGGTGCGGGGGTAGTCCGGATGCCGGAAGGAGCGCGCGTGATCGCGGCGATGGGACCCGGAGGGCAGGCGCGCGTCACGCTTGACGCCGCCCTCGCCGCGGGGATCCCGGTCACGGGACTCCTCGACGACTCCGGGGCCGCCGAGTACTTCGGGATCCCCGTGCTCGGACCGGTGGCGTCATGGTCGGAGTACCAGGGTGCGGAGTTCATCGTCGGGATGAGTGACCAGTTCCTGCGCGTCGAGCTCGGCGAGGCGATCGTCGCCGCGGGAGGTACCGTGCGGACGGTGGTGCACCCGACGGCCTGGGTGTCGCCGTTCGCGAGCCTCGGCGTTGGCGTGTGCGTGATGCACGCCGCGTCGGTGCATCCGGATGCGGTGGTCCGCGACTTCGCGATCCTCAACGCTCGCGCGTCCGTCGACCATGACGGAGACATCGGGCGTGGCGTCACGCTGGGGCCGGGGGTGACGTTCCCCGGCACCGTGCGCGTGGGCGAGTTCGCCTCGGTCGGGGCCGGTGTGGTTGCCCGGCCGGGCGTCACCATCGGCACGAGGGCGCTCATCGGCGCCGGCGCCGTGGTGACGAAAGATGTGCCCGAGGGTGAGACCTGGGCTGGCAACCCTGCGCGCGCCCTCGGTGTGGCCGGTGCTGCTGGAGGTACACGCTGATGGTGTCACGAGGGCGGCAGCGCCAGATCGTCGCGCTCGCCGAGGGGCACGTGCAGGGTGTGGGCTACCGCGCCTTCTGCGCCCACGAGGCGTCGCTCTTTGGCGTCACGGGCTACGCGCAGAACCTCCCGGACGGCCGCGTCCGCGTCGTCGCGGAGGCTGACGAGGGCACCCTCCGCCAGTTTGTCGAACGCCTCCGCGAGGGCCCGCCGATGTCGGTGGTGCGCCAGGTGACCTTCCAGTGGGAGGACTACACCGGCGACTACCCCGGCTTCGAGGCAGTGATCTAGCAGCCACCAGGCTCCGTCCGAGCTCCAACCCCCTTGTGTCTTGACGGGGGAGGGCCGAGGGCGGGGGTGATGGCTCGCAAGAGCCCGGACGCCTGTCCTTCCGCCTGCCCGTCCTGCTGCCGCCGAGGGCGGCGCGACTACACTGCGCCCATGACGACTGAGCCCACCACCCGCAGCATCCTGCCCGCCGACATGATCTCCGTCGAGGACGCGCGCGCACGCATCCTCGAGCGATTCGGCGTGCTCGAGGCAGTCGACGTCCCGTTGCTGGAGGCGCGCGGGCTCGTGCTCGCGGAGGACGTACGCGCCGCGTTCAACATCCCACCGCTGGCCAACACGAGCATGGACGGGTACGCGGTCCGGGCGGCTGATACCGCGGGCGCGACGTTCGAGGAACCTCGGACGCTGCGGGTGATCGGCTACCTCGCCGCTGGATCGATATACGAGGGCGAGGTCGGCCCGGGCGAGGCCGTGCGCATCATGACGGGCGCGCCGATCCCGGCGGGCGCGGATGCCGTCGTGCCGTTCGAGGAGACCGACGAGTACGACTGGGCGACACGCGCGTCCGCGCGCGACCCGGGCGCCTGGCAGGCGAACCCTCGCGCGGAGGTGCGCATCGATGTCGCGGCGGCGGAGGGTGCGAACATCCGCCCGGCGGGCGAGGACGTGCGCGACGGGGAGTTGGTGCTGCCTCGGGGGACGGTGATCGGGCCCGCGCAGGTGGGCGTGCTCGCCTCGCTGGGGCTGGGCCGCGTGCCGGTGTATCGGCGTCCGGTGGTCGCCATCCTCAGCACGGGTGACGAGCTGCTGCGGCCGGGGGAGTCCCAGGAACCGGGAAAGATCTACGACGCGAACGCCTTCAGCCTCGCCGCGGCCGTCGAGGCCCTCGGCGGGGAGCCGGTCATCCTCGACGTGGCGCGCGACACCGTGGAGGCGCTCACGGCCCGCATCCGCGAGGGGTTGTCGCGCGCTGACCTGCTGGTGACGAGCGCGGGCGTGTCGCGCGGCGACTTCGACGTGGTGAAGACGGTCCTCGCCGCCGAGGGCGAGATCGGGTTCTGGACCGTGCGGATGAAGCCCGGCAAGCCGCTCGCCTTCGGGGCGCTGCGGGCGCCAGACGGGCGGACCGTGCCGCACCTCGGCCTGCCGGGGAACCCGGTGAGCGCGATGATGACGTTCGAGCTGTTCGGGCGCGCCGCCATCTTCAAGATGCTGGGCCGCCTGCAGGACAACCCCGATGCCTGGCAGCGCCCCACCGTCCGAGGGGTCGCCCTCGATCGCGTCGTGAACACCGATGGGCGGCGGTTCTACGCGCGCTGCATCGCCTCGCAGGACGCCGAGGGCCGGTGGCAGGTGCGCCTGACCGGCCCGCAGGGCAGCGGTGTGCTCACCTCGATGGCGTTCGCGAACGCCTACGCGGTGTGCCCGGAGGACCAGCCGGCCGTCGAGGTCGGCGACGAGTGCGAGGTCATCCTCGTGGACCGCGAGGCACCCGTGCCGCCACCCGCGCGGTAGCCGCCGCGACAGCCCTCGCTACGCCTCCGGGATGGGGGCGAAGGGGCGCGGGGCGCCCTCCTTCGGTTCGACATCGAACGCGCGGAGGGTGAACGCGACGGTGGTGTAGAAGCCGATGGTGCCGCAGAGCTCGACCAGTCCACGCTCGCCGAACTCAGTGATCGCGCGGTCGTAGAGCGACTGCGACAGCGCCTGGCGCTGGATCAGCGCCGTGCAGACCTCGTAGGCGACGTTGATGTCATTGCGGTCCGTGGTCGGGTGCTTGCCCTCGCGCAACTCGTTCATGACGGACTGGGGGATGCCGTACTCGACGGCCCGAGGCCCATGGGCGTTCCACTCGTAGTTGGACTGCCAGTGCACCGAGGCGACGCCGATCGCGAACTCGACGATGCCGCGGTCGAGTGACGTGCGGCTCCAGAGGAAGCCGCCGAAGCGGCGCATCATGTTCGACATCTCGGGGCTGCGGAACCACGTGTCGAACGGGCCGCCGATCAGGCCGTCCTCGCTGGGTGTGTACTGTCGCAGGAGGCTCTCCCACTCCTTCTGCTGCTCGGGCGTCATCTGATCCTCGGGGACGCGGCTCAGGCGGGTCATGGGAGTCCTCTCGCGGGCGGTCGGTCAGCACGCGCATCCTAGTGCGTCTCGTCGAGGCCAACGCCCCGAGGTCGGTACCTTCCCACCCGGTACGATTGCGGTATGCCTGCACCCATCGTCCGGATCGTGGGGCCGCCCGGCTCCGGCAAGACCATGCTCATCATGTCGCTCCAGGAGGCGCTCCGCTCCGAGGGCGTCCGCACCGCCTCGGCGGTCAGCCGCGGTCCGGGTCTGACCGCGATCGCGACGAGCGCCGGCGCCCGCACCACGCTGGAGCGCGACATCCCCCTCGGCTACCTCGCGACGGTGGTGTCCTGGATCGACCCCGCCGTCGACGTGATCTTCGCGGAGGGGTACGAGGAAACCGGCGCGCCCGCGGTGGAGCTGCGTCCGGCGGGGGGTGACGCCCTCGGCGTCACGGAGGACGAACTGCTCGCGGTCGTCGATCCTGCGGAGATCGCCGCCGCGTTCGCCGAGCGAGGGCCGGGGTACACGGCAGGCGTTGCGGAGCGCGTGATGCACTCCGTGCTCGGCCGCGAGCCGTCGGCCGGGACCCTCGCAGATGCCTCGAAGGGCGGACCGCCCGAGGTCCCTCCGAGCGCGGCGCGGGAGGTCGGGCGCCTCGGGCGGTTGTTCCGCCGCCGGCGGGGGTAGCGAGCGCGAAGACACCGCGGATGCGGCTAGCCGACACGTATGGGAGGATGCCCGCAACCGAAGGGGAGTAGTCCCTCGCGCGGTCGTCGACATACTCCCTCATCGCAGGGCGGCGACGCGGTCCTCGGCAGTGCGGTAGCCCTCATCGAGGTGCTCCCGCCGAGGGCGGACGAGACGTTCGGCCTGACTCACGCGTGCTGCGTGCGTCGGGCCGGGGTCTACGCAGACATCCCCGCACCCCGATGCGCCAGCAGTTCAGGAAGAGGCTGGCAGTGTCGGGGTTCCTGCTATCGACTGCACTGATCTTCGTCGCGGAGCTGGGTGATAAGTCCCAGCTTGTCGCGTTGTGGTTCGCCACTCGCTACAAGTGGTGGACGGTCCTCGCGGGCGTCACCGCCGCCACGCTCCTCGTCCACCTCGCATCGGTCGCCGCCGGTCGAGTGCTGGACAACCTCATCCCCGAGGACGTGTTGCTTGTGATCGTGGGGTTGTCGTTCCTCGGCTTCGCGTGGTGGAGCATCCGCGGCGACACGCTTGAGGAGGACGACACCCGCACGAGGCACAGTGCGCTGGGCGCGTTCGGCGTGGTCGCGGTCGCGTTCTTCATCTCCGAGCTTGGTGACAAGACCCAGCTGGCGACTGTCTCGATCGCGGGCCGGGAACCCTCGTTCGTGGGGGTGTGGCTCGGATCGACGCTGGGGATGGTGCTGGCCGATGCGCTCGCCGTCGCGATCGGCCTGGCGGCCGGGAAGCAGCTGCCGGCGCGCCTCATCGGGCGGATCGCCGCGGTGCTCTTCGTCGTGTTTGGGCTCGGGACGATCGCCTCGGCGTTCCTCTAGGGGCTGCGAGGCTGGACGCGGCGGGCGTCGTGGGAGCGTTTGTGTCCGCCGCTCGAGGGCGTCCCGGTGGTGGCATCGCGTATGCGACGCTTTACCCCTTCCCCCACCCTCCCCCTCAAGCGGGAGGGGGTCAGAATGGGGGTTGGGGACCACGCTGTGGGAGGACCGATGCCGTTCGACGTGGAGCGCTACCAGATGTTGCGGCGGTCGACCTCCGTGGGGGTGCGGGTGAAGCACCTCGACAGCACGGGGTCGACGATGGACGACGCGCGCGAGGGCGCTCGGGCGGGGGACCTGCCGGGCACAGCGTACGTGGCGGCCGAGCAGACGGCCGGGAGGGGGCGTGAGGGACGCTCGTGGGTCTCCGAGCCCGGAGCGGGCCTCTGGGTCACGTACTTCCTCGAGGTGCCGCCGCCCGGGACGCTGGTCTCGATCGCGGCAGGCCTTGCCGTGACCGATGCGATCGAGGCGACAGCAGGGCTGGAGTGCGTGCTGAAGTGGCCGAACGACGTGCAGCACGCCGGGCGCAAGCTCTGCGGCGTGCTGGCCGAGGCGACGACGGTGGGCGACTCGATGGAGGTCTACCTCGGCATCGGTATCAACCTGCGGACGCCGCAGGGGATGCCGGAAGAGGTGCTCGCGATCGCGACGAGCATCGAGCAGGAGGGCCGCCCGGCGCCCGCGCGGGAGGTGCTCCTCGCCGCGCTGTCGAGCGCCCTCGAAGTGCGCTTGCAGACGCTGGAGCGCGACCGCGCCGCGCTGCTGGAGGACTGGAAGGCGTGCCTCGTCACCCTCGGGCAGCGCGTGCGCCTCACGCTCCCGGGCGGCGCGAACGTCGAGGGTGACGCGGTGGACGTCGAGGACGACGGTGCGCTGGTCCTCGACGTGGCGGGGGAACGACGGGTGTTCCGGGCTGGGGACGTGACACAGACCCGGCCCGTGGGGTGAGTCAGGCCGCGCGGCGGTTGAGCGTACTCGGCCGGGTTCGTACGCTTCGAGCAATGGAGCAGGGCATCTTCTCGGCCGCGCATCTGCATCACGTGCATGTGCATCACCACACGCCGTCGCGTGTGTGCGCGCTCGCCTAGTCCGCTCCTCCTACGAGTCACCGGTACAGCAAGCACGACCCCGCGATGGCGATCGGCCTCGTGGGGTCCGCCGTGCGCGTCCCGTGGAGGTCTGACCGATCACTGAGGTCAGGAATGAAGGGACGTATCATTGCCGCCAGCCACATCACCCGCCGATTCACCCACACCGGCAACACCGGCATCGACAACGCCAACGGAGGTCGCCATGCCTGACCGCGGTCTGCGCAGCCCGGGGATGCGTGACCTGGGGCCGGAGGAGATGGCGCGCTTCCGGGCACTGGAGCGCGTGTTCCTGGACGTGACCGCCGAGGGCGGCTACCGCGAGATCCGGACGCCATCGATCGAGCCGCTGCACCTGTACAGCGCCTCCGGGACGCTCTCGCCGCAGGCGCTGGAGCGCGTCTACTCCTTCCTCGACTGGAACGGGTGGAGCGGCGAGCGGGTGGTGCTGCGGCCGGACACCACGGTGGCGGTGGCCCGGTGGTACGGCGACCAGCCCGCGGGTGGCGTGGAGCGCCTCTCGTACGTGCAGCCGTCCTTCCGCTTCGCCCCCGAGGGTGAGCGCGAAGTGTGGCAGTGCGGCGTCGAGCTGTTCGGTAAGGCCAACGGCTCCGACGCCGAGGTGCTGACGCTGGCGCAGCGCTTCCTCGCTGCCGCGGGCGTCGAGGACCTCACGGTGGAAGTGGCGCACGCCGGCCTTGCACGTGCGGCGTTCGCCGCGGCGGGTCTGAGCACGGCGCAGCAGCTCTCCGCCTACGACCGGATGCTGGAGGGCGACACGAGCCTCACGGCGGAGCTGGCGGAGACCCACCCGGACGGCGCGGCGGCGGTGCGGCTGCTCGCGGACGTCGACGGCGCGTCGGCCGGCTACGTCGCGAACCTGCGCGCGGCGATGGGCTCGGTGATCCCGGGCGCGGAGTCCGCGCTCGCGGACCTGGAGGGGGCCGCGCAGGCCCTCGACGGTGTCGGCGTGCCGTACCGCATCCTCGCGGGCACCGCGCGCAACTTTGAGTACTACACCGGCATCACGTTCCGCTTCCGCTCGGGCGGCACCACCGTCCTCAGCGGCGGACGCTACGACCGCCTCGCCGAGACGCTGGGTGGCGCGCCCGCGCCGGCCTGCGGCTGGGCGGCGGACATCCTCGGACTGATCGAGGTGGCTTCGTGACGGCGGAGGTGCCCTCCGGGGGCGAGGCCGTCCGCGTTGCGCTGCCGCGCGGCGACCTCCGCGGACCAGTGGACGAGCACCTCCGAGGCGTGGACTTCGTCGTCGAGGGCTACGGCTCCGGAGCGCGGACGTACACGTTCGGCGTCGAGGAGCGGCCCGGGATCGCGGTGCGCGTGTTCTCTGACGCGGACATTCCGATCCAGGTCGCGCTGGGGAACTATGACCTCGGCATCGCCAGCCGGACGTGGGTGGACGAGCTGCTGGTGCGCCACCAGCTCGACTCGGTCGTCCCGTTGCGCCAGTTGGACGTGCCGACCGCCGAGCTCGTGATCGCAGGCGGGCAGGGCGCGACGCTCGAGGCCCTCGCGCAGGGCGTCGTGCGGGTGGCCACGGAGTACCCGAACCTCGCCGCGAACTACCTCGCCAACGCGCGCGTGCCGGACTACCGGCTGTTCGAGGTCTGGGCTCAGGCCGAGGCATGGCCGCCGCAGGACGCCGAGCTGGCGATCGCCCCTCGGCCCGCGGTCGAGCAGGAGGGCCTCGAGGTCCTCGGCGAGGTCCACCTCGGCGGGGTGTGGCTCATCGCCAACCGCGAGTCGCTCGCGAAGCGCGACCTCTCGGCTGCCCTCGAACCGTTATTGCGCATGCCCCGGGCGGCGGAGTCGCGCGGCATCGTGCGGCCCGCGCCGCTGCAGGTCACCGCGCGAACGCGCCACGCCCAGGCACCCGCCGAGCGCGAGACGTTCCGCATCGCCGTGCCGGACGGGCACGCGCAGCGCCACACCGTTGCTGCGCTCGCCGACGCCGGGATCTCGTTCCCGGGGTACGAGGCGGACAGCGCCGCGCGCTACCCGGACTCCGGCCGCGAGGACGTGCAGGTAAAGGTGATGCGTCCACAGGACATGCCGCGCGCGGTCGCCCTCGGACAGGTCGACCTCGCGCTCACCGGCCGCGACTGGCTGCGCGCCTTCCTGGCGACGTTCCCGGGCGCCCCGGTGGTGGAGCTGTGCGATCTGAAGCGGTCCAAGTACCGCCTCGGCGCGGTGGTGACGGAGGACCTGCCGGTCGAGACGATCGAGGAGGCCATCGCCTACTGGCGACGGGACGACCCCGAGAAGCCGATCCGCGTTGCGTCCGAGTATGTCTCGCTCGCTGACGAGTACGCCCGCTCGCGCTACCTCGGGCGCTACCAGGTGATCCCGATCTCCGGCGCGTCCGAGGGCTTCGTGCCGGCGGACGCGGAGATCCTGATCGAGGGCACCGAGACCGGGACGACGCTGCGGGCGAACCGCCTGACTATGATCGATGTGATCATGGAATCCACCAACTGCGCCATCGGGTCGGCTGTGCGGCCGGACGGGAAGCGCGGGGAGCTGCGGGACGACTTCGTGGCGCGCATGGCCCGCGCCGCCGAAGCCGCGGCGGTGGACTAGCCGGAGCCGCTATGCCCTCGCTGGGATCGCACCTTCTCCGAGCCTACGGGGTCGCGGAACGCCTCCGTCTCCCGGAGATCGAGGCGGACCGCGGCGCGTTCTACCTCGGTGCGACCGCGCCCGACATCCGCGTGCTCACACGCCGCAACCGGGAGGAGACACACTTCTTCCGGCTGGACGACATGGGCGACCAGGACTCGGTGTCGCGGATGTTCCAGGAGAACCCGAGCCTCGCGATGCCCTCCGGCCTGGACGCGGCCACCACGGCGTTCATCGCGGGCTACCTGACCCACCTCGTGCTGGACGAGACGTTCATCAACCAGGTCTACCGGCCAAACTTCGGCGCACTCTCCGAGATCGACGCCGACCCGAGGTCGAACGTCCTCGACCGCGCGCTCCAGTACGAGCTGGACCGCCGCGACCGCGAGGCGACCGAGACGATGGAGGCCGTCCGCGGCGCCCTCGTGGCGTCGGGGCCGGTCACCGGCATTCCGTTCATCGAGGATCAATACCTCGTGGAGTGGGTGACGGTGTCCGCGGACGTGGCCGGGCAGCCGGCGGATTACAGCCGCTTTCGCCGCATGATGCAGCGCCACCTGTCGATGGCCGGCTACGACGAAGCGACGATCGACGAGGCGTGCGAGCGCCCCGAGGAACTCGTGCGGGAGGCGTTCAGCGTGGTCCCGTCCGAGGACCTCGAGCGGTTCTGGCGCGACGCCGACGAAGCGATGACCGAGCGCGTGAGGGAGTACCTGCGATGACGACGACTGCCGGGACGGGCGCCCTCCGGATCGTGGAGGACCTCGCGGAGGCGCGGGCGACCGTCCTGCGACGCGCCCCCCTCGGTGAGCCCGTGCTGCCCGAGGCGGTCCAGCAATCGATCGACGAGCTGTGGGGCGAGCCGACGACGCCCGCCGATCACGTCCGCAAGATCCTCGCGGCGGTGGAGGCGGAGGGCGACGCCGCGGTGACGCGCTTCACCCAGCAGTTCGACGGCTCCTCCTACAAGGCGGTCGAGGTGACCGGCGACGAGATCGCGGATGCGTTCTCGCAGATCACGCAGGCCCAGCACGACGCGATCGCCTTCGCGGTGCAGCGCGTGCGCCGCTACCACGAGACGCAGATGCAGCACGCGCCCACCTCGTTCACGGAACGGGGCACGGGCATGCTGGTGCGTCCGATCGAGCGTGCCGGCATCTACATGACCGGCAACGAGGCAGCGCTGCCGTCCTCGGTGATCCACACCGCCGTCCCGGCCGTCGTGGCTGGCGTCCACGAGGTCTACGGCGTCACCGCCGCGCGACCGGACGGCACGATCAACCCGCTGAAGCTCGTCGCGGCGAGGATGTCCGGTATCCAGCGCATCTTCCGCGCCTCCGGCGCCCAGGCGGTGGGCGCCCTCGCGTTCGGCACGGAGACGATTCCGCGGGTCGACAAGATCTTCGGGCCGGGCGGGATCTTCGTGACGATCGCCAAGCAGCAACTGTTTGGCCGCGTCGGCATCGACTCGATCTACGGGCCGACCGAGACGCTCGTGCTGGCCGACGACACCGCCGCGCCGGATCTCGCCGCCGCCGACCTGCTCGCGCAGGCCGAGCACGACGTCCTCGCGACGCCGGTCCTCATCACCACCTCGCGTGCCTTCGCCGAGGCCGTAGCGGCTGAGGTAGACGCGCAGCTCCCGACGCTGGAGCGCGAGGCGATCGCCCGCGCCGCCGTCGAGCGGGGTGGCGCCGTCGTCGCCGGCAACATCGAGGAGGCCGTCGCGCTGGCGAACGAGTTCGCGCCGGAGCACCTCTGCCTGCTGGTCGAGGACCCGGAGGCCGTGCTGCCGCTCGTGCGCTGCGCGGGCGGCGTGTTCCTCGGTGAGTCGTCGCCGGAGGTGCTCGGCGACTACACCGCTGGCCCCAGCCACGTTATGCCGACGGGCGGCTCGGCGCGGTTCGCCTCGCCACTGTCCGTGCTCGACTTCCTCAAGGTGATGTCGGTCGTCGCGCTCAGTGCGGAAGACCTCGGACGGTTGGGGCCCTACGCTGCGGAACTCGCGCGGGCCGAGGGCCTCACGGCGCACGCGCGCAGCATCGAACGCCGGCTCGAGGGCCGCTAACGGTCGACCGGCAGCCAGAGCCGGGTAGGAGGAGCACCAGATGGCGACGTTCCAACCTCGGGCGGGGCTCCGCCGCGCGCTGCAGGCGCTGCCGGACTACGCCGCGCTGGAGGACTCCGAGGAGATCGCGCGCTCGCTGGGGATCGACCCGGCCTCGATCATCAAGATCGATGGAAACGAGAACCCCTACGGTCCCTCGCCGAAGGCGCTCGATGCGCTCCGGAACCTCGCGTACGCGGTCCATCATTACGGCGACGCCGACCAGAAGGCGCTCCGCAATGCGCTCGGGAAGCACCTTGGGGTGACGCCGGACTCGATCGTGTGTGGCGCCGGCTCCGATGAGCTGATCGAGATGGTCTTCCGACTCTTCGTCGAGGAGGGCGATCGCATCGTCACGGCCTCGCCGACGTTCGGGATGTACGCGTTCAACGCGCAGGTCTCGGCGGCCGAGATCGTGGACGTGCCGCTGCTCGCCGACTGGCAGTTCGACTCCGAGGGACTCGTGGACGCGGCCCTCGGCGCGAAGGTGACCTTCATCCCCCGCCCGAACAACCCTACGGGCAATGAGATCTCCGAGGCGCTCATCGACCGGCTGCTGGAGACGGGCACCCTCCTCGTGATCGACGAGGCGTACATCGAGTTCTCGCAGACGCCGTCGCTGGCGAAGCGAGCCGCGGAGGTGCCGGGCCTCGTCGTCCTCCGCACGTTCTCGAAGTGGGGCGGCCTCGCGGGGCTGCGCATCGGCTACGGGGTGATGCACCCCGAGATGGCCGGCATCCTCATGCAGACCAAGGACCCCTACAACATCAACGCCGCCGCCGAGGCCGCCGCGCTCGCCTCCCTCGATGACGTCGAGGTCCTCGACCAGCGCGCATGCACGCTGGCCGGGGAGCGCGGACGCATCGCCGATGAACTCCGCGCCCTCGGGTGGGTGTTCCCGTACCCGACGGAGGCGGTGTTCATCCTCATGCGGCTGGAGGGCATCACCGGCCGCGACCTCCGCGACCGGCTCCGGAAGCGGGGGATCTTCACGCGCTACATGGACAGCCCGCGCCTGCAGGACCACCTGCGCATCTCGATCGGGCTACCGGAGCAGAACGACCGCATCATCGCGGCGTTCCGCGAGATCGGACAGGAGATCGGCCGTGGTTAGTGCCTCGAACAACGGTGTGGAGCGACCGCGTTTCGCCCAGGTGGAGCGCAAGACTGCGGAGACCCAGGTCCGTGTCGAGCTGAACATCGACGGCACCGGCCAGGCTCAGATCTCGACGGGCATCGGCTTCTACGACCACATGCTCACCGCCTTCGCGCGCCACGGCCGCTTCGACCTGACCGTGCAGGCCACGGGCGACCTCCACATCGACCAGCACCACACCATGGAGGACATCGCGCTCGTCATCGGCCAGGCCGTGGACGAGGCGCTCGGCGGCCGTGAGGGGATCACGCGCATGGGGGACGCCCTCGTCCCGCTGGACGAAGCCCTCGTCCAGGCCGTGATCGACATCTCCGGCCGGCCGTTCGCCGCCGTCTCGCTCGATTTCATCGGCGAGATGATGGGCGACGCGCCGACCCAGATGGTCAGCCACGTCCTCCGCTCCTTCGCGACGACCTCGAAGCTGACGCTCCACATCCGCCAGCTCGCTGGCGCGAACGACCACCACATCGCGGAAGCCACGATGAAGGCGCTCGGCCGCGCCCTCGACGCCGCCACACAGTACGACCCGCGCATCGCGGGCCAGGTGCCTTCGACCAAGGAAACCCTGACGGCCTAGCGCGCCGTCCGAGGTCAGGCGACAGCCAGCGGCTCGCCGATCACCCGGACACCGTCCGAGGTCACGATGACTGCCTGCCCGTCGTGGAGTGGCACGACCGGGAACTGGTCTCCGAACTGCGCCATGATCTCCGCGTGGATGGCCGCGCGGCGCGGGTCGCCATGGTGCGGCAGGACCAGCGTTTCGGTGAGGTAGAGTCCTTCGAGGTAGGCGCCATCCTCGGGGGCGTGCTGGCTCGCCTCCAGCAGCGGGTTGATCGTGGGGCCGAGGACGACGGCGCCCGCGCCGATGCCGGCGATCACGGCGCCGCGCGCCATCGCCTCGCGGAGCTTGTACTCGAGGCCGTGAGCGCGGGCCTGCTTCAGCAGGTAGAACGGGTCGCCGGGCCCGAGCGCGATGACGTGGTAGCCGTTCGACGTGATGGCGTCCGCGCTCTCGATCTCGTCGAGGTCCACGACCTCTACCTCGAGTCCCGCGTCGACGAGCGCGTCGTACGCCTGCGCGACCTGTTCCTCGCGCGCGGCCGGTTCG
>JALOAM010000278.1 GCA_023228765.1 Dehalococcoidia bacterium | reverse complement strand
TGGCCGGCGTCAAGGGTGCCGCACCCGTCGAGTCCTTCGCACCGGCCCAGGTCGAAGACGAGGTCGAGGCCGGCCTCTCGATCGACGCATAGCGGGCACGAGACAGCCGTCCGAGGTACTCGATGCCGGTCATCGTCGACGTCCAGATCAAGCGCGGGGTCGCCGCTGTCTCCATCGACAGCGACGACCCCGTCATCCTTCCCCTCGAAACCGTCGTCCTCCACCGCCTCCGCACGGGCACTCACCTGCCTCGCGAGCAGTGGAGCGAAGCGCTTTCCGAGGGCCGTCGCCTGCTGGCGGTGAGGAAGGCGCTCGACCTGCTGTCGCGGCGGCAGCGCACGGAGCGTGAGCTCACGACCGGCCTGGCGAAGGCGTTCCAACCCGACGAGGTGCAGCACGCCGTCGAGCGGATGCGCTCGCTCGGATACCTCGACGACCGCGCCTGGGCCAAGAATTATGTCTCTGGCCCTCGCTCGACCGGGCGCGGACGGGCACTCCTCAAGCGCGAACTCGGGCTGAAGGGTGTCGCGGACGCGGTGGCCGCGTCCGCCGTCGCAGAACACGACGACCGCACCGAGGCCCATGCTGCCGCCTCGAAGCGCGCGCGCTCCCTCCGCTCGGTGGAGGAGCCGAAGCGCTCCCGCCGCCTCTACGACTTCCTCCGTCGTCGCGGCTTCTCCGACACTGTCGCGCGCGAGGCGATGAGCGCGGCGCTCGCGGAGGCGGACAGCACCGCGGCAGCCCTCGTCGAGGACGCGCGCATCGAGGCGTAGCAGGCGGCCTCGTGGGCACCGGTCTGCTGGGGCGCGACACCACGCGTACCGGCGCGGTATCGTGGTACGTAACAGGTCAAGAGACGCGCCTTACAGCGTGATACGATTCTGTTAGCCGTCGCATTTGCGTCCGCCCTCGGACGGGTGACGGGATACAACCCATTCGCGGCTCCGAGCGACCGGCGCGCAGCCTCGTGGCTGTGCCCTGAGGCGCTGTAGCCGTTTCTGGATTCGGAGTGCTCCCATGGAAGCCCTGATCTTCGTGATGGGAGGCGTCATCGCCTTCCTGCTGGGTGCCGGGGTCGTCTACTTCGTGACCCGGCAGGGCGCGGGGAGCATCCTCCAGCAGGCCCGCGAGGAAGCCCGCCTCGTGGTCGAGGACGCGGAAAATCGCGCCCGCAAGGTGGACGTGGACGAAACCCAACAGTTGCTCGCCCGTCGCGAGGAGCTCGAGGCCGAGATCAAGGAACGCCGCAACGAGCTGAGCCGCGCCGAGCGTCGCCTCGAACAGCGCGAGGAGACCGTCGACCGGCGCGCCGAGAACCTCGAGCGCTCCGAGCAGTCACTCCGCGACCGCTCCGCCGGCCTCGAACGGTCCGAGGCCGAGATCGACCAGCTCCGCGGCGAAGCCCGCACCGAACTGGAGCGCGTCGCCGGACTCACGATCGAGGAAGCCCGCGAGCAGCTCCTCGAACGGCTCGACAGCGAGCTGCGTGACGAGTCCAACCGCCGCGTCCGCTCGATGGAAGCAGCGACCCGCAACGAGGCGGACGTCCGCTCCCGCAAGATCCTCGCGACCGTGATGCAGCGCATCACCTCCGAGGTCACCGCCGAGACCACGGTCAGCGTGGTCCCGATCCCCTCCGACGAGATCAAGGGCCGCATCATCGGCCGCGAGGGCCGCAACATCCGCGCCTTCGAGGCGGCGACCGGCTGCGACCTCATCATCGACGACACGCCCGAGGTGGTGACGGTGTCCGGCTTCGACCCGGTGCGCCGCGAGATCGCCCGGACCGCCCTCGCGCGCCTCATCCAGGACGGCCGCATCCAGCCGACCCGCATCGAGGACGCCGTCGACAAGGCGCGCTCCGAGGTGGACAAGCTGATCGAGGAAGCCGGGAAGCAGGCGCTCGTCGACGCGGAGGTGACGAACCTCCACCCGGAGATCGTGCGCACCCTCGGCCGCCTCCGATACCGCTACTCCTACGGCCAGAACCAGCTCCGCCACTGCATCGAGACCTCGTGGCTGGCCGCCGCGCTGGCGCATGAGATCGGCGCGAACGTGGAGATCGCGCGCCTCGGCGGGCTGTTGCACGACCTCGGCAAGGCGGTGGACCGCGAGATGGAGGGCACCCACGCCCGCCTCGGCGCGGACATCGCGAAGCGCTTCGGCGTGCCGCGCGAGGTCGTCCACTGCGTGGAGGCGCACCACGAGGAGGTCCCGCCGGAGACAGTGGAGGCGCTCGTCGTGATCTGCGCGGACGCGATGTCCGGCTCCCGCCCGGGCGCCCGCCGCGAGTCCGCCGAGGAGTACATCAAGCGTCTCGAAGCCCTCGAGGCGATCGCCAACTCCTTCGACGGCGTCGACCAGTCGTTCGCAGTGCAGGCCGGCCGCGAGGTGCGCATCATCGTGAAGCCGGACCGCGTCGACGACCTCGGCGCGTCGAGGCTCGCGCGTGACGTCTCCCGCAAGATCGAGGAGACGATGCAGTACCCCGGCGAGATCAAGGTGACCGTGGTCCGCGAGACCCGCGCCAGCGCCGTCGCCCACTAGTGCCGCGCGGCGGAGAACGGTCCTTCTGACACTCCGTCAATGCTCGCCCGTGCGAGGTCGCGTGTCGGCGTGGGAAACTGGAGCCACCCAGCCAGTACTCAGCCAGCCCGCACAGACCTCGGAGGGCGCGTGAGCGTCGGTGACTTCCATTGCCACTCGGACCGCTCCGACGGCACGCGTTCGCCGGCCGACCTCGTGGACCTCGCCGCGTCACATGGGGTCCGCACCTTCGCCCTGACAGACCACGACACGATCGACGGCCTGGACGAGGCCGCCGAGGCGGTCGCGCGGCACCCGGGCATGCGGCTCATCCCCGGCGTCGAGTTCGGCTGCTACGAACCGGGCACCGAGGTCCACATCCTCGGGCTCTTCATCGATCCTTCCAACGCGCCGTTCCGCACGGAGATCGCCGACGCG
>JALOAM010000055.1 GCA_023228765.1 Dehalococcoidia bacterium | reverse complement strand
ATCCTCGAAGAGACGTACGGGGTCATCACCTACCAGGAGCAGGTGCTCCACATCGCGCGCGAGTTCGCCGGCTACTCGCTCGGCCAGGCCGACGTCATGCGCAAGGCGATGGGGAAGAAGATCGCCTCCGTCATGGTGGAGGAGCGCGAGCGCTTCCTCGCCGGGCTGAAGGCGCAGGGCCATGACGAGCGCCTGGGCAACCGCCTCTTCGACCTCATCGAGCCGTTCGCCGGCTACGCGTTCAACAAGGCGCACGCCGTCTGCTACGGCACGATCGCCTACCAGACGGCCTACCTGAAGGCGCACTACCCCGCCGAGTACATGACTGCCGTCCTGCAGGCCGCGAACGGCAACTCCGACCGTATCGCGCAGGCGATCGCGGAGTGCAACCGCCTCGGCATCGCCGTCCTGCAGCCGGACGTGAACCGCAGCGGCGTGAACTTCACGATCGAGATCGCGGACGGGGGCGCCGAGGCGATCCGCTACGGCCTCGCCCAGATCAAGAACGTCGGCATGGGCGGCGTGGAAGGCCTCATCGCAGAGCGGGAGGCCGGGGGCGACTTCGAGACGATCGAGGACTTCGCCCGCCGCATCAACCCGCACGACGTGAACAAGCGCGTCCTCGAAGCCCTCGCGAAAGCGGGCGCGCTCGACAGCCTCGGCGACCGTGGCGCGATCGTCACGGGCGTGGACCGCCTCTCCTCCCTCGCGCAGCAGGAGCAGCGCCTGCGGGAGACCGGCCAGACGAGCATGTTCGACATGTTCGGAGCCGAGGTGAACACGCCGCTCCCGGCCCTGGAGTTCGACAAGGTGCTCATCCCCCAGCCGCAGCTGCTGGCGTGGGAGAAGGAGCTCCTCGGGACGTACATCTCGGAGCACCCGTTCTCGCGCGCCGCGCGCACCCTCCGGCGCCACACGACGCACAGCTGCGCGGAGGTGGGCGCGGACCTGAGCGGGCAGGACGCGATCCTCGCGGGGCTCGTCGCTGGTATCCGCGTGCTCCAGACGAAGCAGGGCAAGTCCTTCGCGGCCGTGACGATCGAGGACCTCAGCGGCCAGGCGGAGGTGATGGTCTGGTCGGACGGCTACGAGCGCCTGAAGGAGAACGGCCTCCTCGCGGAGGGCAACATCCTGCTGCTCAAGTCCAACATCCGCCTCCGCGGCGACCGCGTCTCCGCCGGCGTGCTGGAAGTCTGCGCGTACGACCAGGAAGCAGACCGCCTGGTCAACTTCGACAGCAACAAGTTCCAGCCGCGCTCCAGCGGACGCGGTGGCTGGCAGACACGCGCCGTCGCCGAGTCCTCGCCCCCGTACGATCGAGGCCCACGCCCCGGTGGAGGCCCCTCCAACGGTGGACCGTCCAACGGTGGGGGCGGCCCCAACGGCGGATCGCGCCAGCACGCCCCCTCCCAGTCCGGCGCCGAGGGCGGTCGCCCCTCGCACCTCTCCGTGGTCGCCCGTGACACGGACGAGGACGCCCCGCCCCCCTCGCGCGTACCGATCGAGGACAGCGGACCGCGTCGCTTCGTCATCGAGATGGACGAGACCACGGACGAGCGCGCGGACCGCCGTCGCGTCGGCAAGGTCTTCGCCATCCTCGACCAGCACACGGGCGACCTGCCGGTGGAGCTGCGCCTGAAGACCCGCGGCAGCGAGGTCGTCTCCCTCTCGCGCGGCGGCGTTAACCCCGCAGCCGTCGAGGACATCCTCAGCGAGCTACGCCGCGTGCTCGGCGTCCTCGGCAAGGCGCGCGCCATCGGCCTCACCGAGCGTGTCGAGGAACTCGCCGCCGTCGGCGGGTAGGTCTCGGGCCGCCCCCTACCCCGTCGTCACCGGGACGGCGTCCTCGGACCAGACGACGTTGGAGGCGCGCAGTGCGGCGATCTCCCCGGCGTCGTAGCCGAGCTCGGTGAGGATGGCGTCCGTCTGTTCACCGGCGAGGGGGGCGGAGGCGATGGTGTTCGGGGTGCCGTGCATCCTCGCCATCGGGCCGTGGCGTTCCATCTCGCCGTGGCGGGTGTGGTGGACAGTCTCCTTGAAGGTGTTCGCGGCCACCTGCTCCGCGGTGTGCCAGTAGTCGCCGGGGCCGGGGCCGTCCGCGCGGACACAGCCGAGGCCGGCGCCGCCGAGGAGGCGCTCCCACTCGTCAGCGGGGCGTTGTCCGAACAGCGTTACGAGGATCTCGGTGAGCGCCTCGGCGTGGTCGGCGCGAGATGTGCGCGACGTGAAGCGCGAGTCCGTGGCGAGGTCCGGCGCCGCCAGGCGGCAGAACTCTTCCCACTCCACCTCCAGCGGAAGACAGAGGACGGCCCAGCCGTCCTGCGTCTCGTAGAGGCGGTTGAGCGGACCGGTGCCGCGGAGGTCCTCGTCGAGGCCGGGGCGCGGTTCCTTGCCCTCGTACCAGAGGAAGTCGTCCCAGTTGGCGTAGGCGTTCGCGCCCATCATGTCGACGAAGATCTCCTGGCCGACGCCGTGGTTGGCGCGCGCATACAGCGCGAGCGTCACGGTGGCCGCGACCACCGCCGAGGTGTTCGGGTCAGGGTTCACCTCGTTGGCGCGGAAGAGGCGTCGAGCGCCCTCGCGGAGCTCGGGGATGGACGTGCCGGTGGGCATGACGCCGGTCTGCCACGTCGCACCGCCGAGGGCGGCGCCGGGGATGGGATGCGTGGCGGGACGGTGCGCGCTGGGGCCCAGGGTGCCGTAGCCGTTCACGTTGACGTAGATCATCCCGGGGTTCTCAGCGACGGCGTGCTGGTACGACATGCCGAGGCGCGCCGGGACGCCCGGCCGGAAGTTGTGCACCATCACGTCGGCCTGTGCCATCAGGCGGCGGACGACCTCCTGCCCCTCCGGGGACTTGAGGTCGACCGAGATGCTCTCCTTGCCGCCGTTGGTCTTGATCGCGCCCAGGCTGCCGTTGCCCATCCAGCGCCAGGGATCGCCGCCGATCTGCTCGACCTTGATCACACGCGCGCCGAGGTCCGCGAGATGCGTGCAGCCGAGGGGCGCGGCGATGATCGTGGAGAAGTCCAGCACGGTGATGCCGTGCAGGGCGCCGCCCTGCGGTCCGCTGGTGACGTTCGGCTGCCATGCCTCGCGCGGCTGGTCGAGGACAGACTGGTGCTCACCGACCTCGGGGACGTTGGCGGTGACCTCGGCGGGGGTCGCGGTCATGCGTGCGACGGGACCGATGAGCTTGCGGCCGCCCTCGAACTCCACGACGTGGCCGTTGTCGACCATGTCAGGGTCGCTCAGGGCGTCCTGCGTGGTCTGGAAGATCGTGGAGACGACACCACCATTCTCCACGAAGATGCGCTGCCACTCCGCGGAGTCCTTCTCCCGCATCCTCGTGAACATGCGGTCGCGGAAGGCCTCGCGGTCCTCTTCCTTCCATCCGGCGGGCGAGCCCTGGAAACGCTCGTCCGCGAAGATATCCGCGAGGTCGGCGGAGGCGACAAAGTTGTCGAAGAGGTGCTGCAGCAGGTTGCCGAGCTGGATCCACTTCCCGTCGGCGGCCATCACCGGCTGGTAGTTGATCGTCGGCATCCGGCTGATCGCTCCGGGCGGGACGGCATCCTTCCACTTGTCGTGGTCGCGCGCCATCAGCGAGGCGATCGCGAGGCCCGCCATGTCGTAGGGCATCAGCCCCTGGAGGAGGCTCGTCTCCACGAGCTGCCCCTCCCCGGTGCGCTCGCGGGCGACGAGGGCTCCGACGGTACCCATGACCGTCGCCATCGCCGCCGCGTGGTGCGTCACCTGCAGCGCGGAGAAGACCGGACCGGTGCGGGGGGCGGTGCCCTCGAACGCCATCATGCGCCCGCCCTTCGCCGCGACGACGGGCTCGTACGGCGGGAGGTTGGCGAGGGGCCCGTTCGGACCGAAGGCCGTGACGTGGGTGAAGACGAGGCCCGGGTTGCCCTGCCGCAGCGTCTCGTAGTCCGCCCCGAACTCGCGGTCCGACCCCGGGCGGTAGGAGGAGACGACGACGTCGGCCGTGGCGACCAGCGCCTTCAGCCGCTCTTGTCCCTCGGGCAGGGCGAGGTCCAGCGCCACGCTCTGCTTGCCGCGCAGCCACATCGGCGCGCTGGGCATCGAACGGAAGGGGTCGCCGGAGGGCTGCTCCACCTTGATGACCTCGGCGCCGAAGTCGGCCATCACCATGGTGGCGATGCCAGCGGCGGGGCCGTTCGACAGGTCGATGACGCGGATGCCGTCGAGTGGTCGAGGCATGAAGGCGCTCCTCCCGGGGTGCGCTCGCCCGCAGGTGGTGTCTCGAAGGACGGGCGGTCTCCGCATGGTAGGAGTCCGGTCGTCCATGTCCAGCGTCACACTGCGGGGCGACGCGACAACTACCGCACCGCCACCACCATCCCCGCACCCGCCTCGCGCGAGACGCGGCGTCCGAGGTCGCGCGTGACCGCCTCGAACGAGGCGACGGCGGCCACCTCGCTGGCGCGGAGGGCGCCCCGCCCCGCGAGGCGTGCGGCGTCACCCGGGTGTGCCGTGGTCGTCGCCTCGCGGAAGCCCGCCTCCAGCAGCGCGTCCGCCAGCCAGTCCGGCGTCCACCGCCGCAGCTCCACGAACGACGAGGCGGTGGCGTAGGGCGCGAGCCGTTCGAGGATCGCGACGGCGGTCAGGCCCTCGACGCTCGTCTCGCCGTAGGCGCGTGGCGCGCTCGCGGTCTCGACGAGGGCGTCCCGATGCGCCTCGGCTACCGATCCGTCCGAGGGCAGGACGAGGACATAGCGCCGCTCCCGCGCGGGCTCCTGCGTACGACGCGCGTAGGTGAAGAGGAGGCAGTCGACCCCCTCGGTCAGCGTCACGGTCTCGAGCTCCTCGGCGGGGAGCGCCCACACCTGCGACTGCACGCGGAGGACACCACCCGGGCGCAGGACGCGCGCCAGTTCGCGCATCGCCGCCTCCGGGTCAGCGCACTCCTCCAGCGCGTGGGACGCCACCGCGAGGTCCACGGAGGCGTCGCCCACCGGCAGCGCTGCGCCGTCCCCCGCCACGAACGAGGCGTTCGTCACCCCGTGGCGGCCCGCGTTCGCACGGCTCACCGCCACCCGCCTCGGCGAGGGGTCGACGCCGAGCACGCGCGCCTCCGGCAGCGCTCGCGCGAGCGGGATCGAGGGCCACCCGTCGCCCGGGCCGAGGTCGAGCACCGATGCGCCGCCTTCGGGCAGCCACGACGCGAAGTCCTCGATCAGCGCGGCGTAGTGCCAGTGGTGCTCCTGCCGCGGGTCGTACGTCGTATCGACGCCCGGGAGGTTGCCGCTGGACCAGAGGCGCACGCGCTCGTAGAGGCCGCCCGCGGAGGCGGTGGCCTCCGGCGGCGCGAGCTCACGCCAGCGCCGTTCGGTGAGCGTCAGGTCCCCGGGCGTGTCGGTGTCAGACATGCGCCGATGCTGGCACAGGTCGCCCGCCTCGGGCTACCTCGCGCCGCCCCTTGCCACCCGTTGCCACCCGTTGCGAGGCCTACGCCTCGGAGTTGCGTTCGCCGGCCGGGATGGGGACGGGGAGGCGGTTCTCGAAGGGCGGGATCGGGCAGGAGTAGGCGGGGTTGTACGCGCAGAACGGGTGGTAGGCGTAGTTGAAGTCGAGGAGGACGCGGCCATCCTCCAGGACAGGCAGCTCGAGGTAGCGCCCTGCGCCGTACGTTTCCCCGCCGCTGGTCGTGTCCTGGAACGGGAGGAACAGTTCCCCCGACTCTGGGTCGCGGTAGACAGTGAGGGCCACCGCTTCGCCATCCACCTCGAACGGCAGGTTCGCCCAGCGCTGATAGGTGCGGGTCGTGGCGTCCGAGGTCTGCAGGACCACGTCCTCCGGGTCCTCGTGGAGTTCGGGCTCGACCTCGAAGATCAGGGCGTCGTTGGGGTCGTAGTAGGCGAGGCCGACAAATGACTGGCGTTCAGGAGGCAAGAGGGGCGACATTGGATCAGTCCGGAAGAAGGCGTCCTTCTCCTGGCGGAACTCTCGCAGGGCGGTGAGCGTTTCGGCGTCCATGCCTCCATCGTACGGCGCAGGCCATGCCTCGGACGGCGCGCCCGAAGTTCCTCGACCGGAGCAGGACAGAACTGGCAAGGATCACGCGATGGCGGACGTGACGGGGATCGTGCTCACGGGTGGTCGCTCCTCCCGGATGGGCACCGACAAGGCCTCGTTGGTCCTCGGCGGATCGACGCTGATCCAGCGCGCCGTCGCGGCGCTGGAGGCCGTCGCGGACGAGATCGTGATGGTGCGCGCCCCGGGGCAGTCGCTCCCCCTCGTGCGCACCGCCGGCAGCCTCACCGTCCTTGCCGACCCGGTGGAGGGCGCCGGCCCGCTGGAGGGCATCGCAACGGGCCTCACGGCCGCCTCAGCGCCCGTAGCGGTCATCGTGGGGGTGGATCACCCGTTCCTGCGGCCGGAGCTGCTGCGCCTCCTGGTGCAGCGCGTCCATGCCGGGGCGAAGTGGGCGCTTCCGGAGGCGGATGGATACCCGCAGCCGTTGTGCAGCGCGATCGCGCGCGACGCCCTCGTGGACCTGCAGGCGAGCCTCGCGGCGGGTGACCGCTCCCCGATCTCGGTGAGTCACGCACTGGGCGCGGAGCGCATCCGTGACGCGGTCTGGCGCGCCGTGGACCCGGAGGGCCTCTCGTTCTTCGATGTCGACACGCCTGAGGACTTCGAGGCGGCGCAACGCCGCCTCGGCAGGTAGCGCGTCAGCTCGCGTTGCCGCGGGCGAGTGACCTCGTCCTGCGCCGCGAGCGCCCTCCCTAGAGGGCGCGGTATGCGGAGCGCATGTCTACCTGCTCGAAGCCGCGAGGCGTGGAGCCCGTGGCGAAGTCGTACAGGGCAGCCTTGAAGATGCCCTCCAGCGCCTGCACGATGCCGATCGCGAGCGCGACCAGCGCCACCCCGAGCGTGATCCCGAGGATCGGGGAGATCGAGAACAGCAGGGCCGCCGGCAGGAACGCGACCAGCGCCACCACGATGTAGATCAGGGTGAACGAGAAGTTCGCGGTCACCTGGTTGCCCCAGGTCTCCTTGAGTAGCGAGCCGGAGCGCTTGATCGCCGCGATCGGGCCAAGGCCCTCCACGATCAGCACCGGCACCACGAAGAAGGTCATGTACGCCCAGACACCGCCGGCAATGGCCACGGCGATCTGTCCGAGGAACCCGTCCGTGCGCTCCCGGATCGCGTTGAGGATGAGGCCGACCGTCGCGGCGATGATCGCCCAGCCGAGGATCGCCGGGATGTGGCTGGAGGCCTTCGACAGGCCGTAGCCGATGGTCGCGGGACGCCCTCGGAGGCGCTCCATCGCGGTGGCGATGAGGGCGGCGTTGAAGAACATCACTACGGAGTACGTGGAGACCAGGAGCAGCAGGGACAGCACCAGGTCCGCCGGGGTCGCCTCCGTCTGGCCGCCGGCCGACGCCGTGTCGAGGCGGTCCAGCGACCCGGTGCTGGCGGCGATGCCCGCGAACACGGCGATGACGGCGAGCAGGGCCACACCGCCCATGATCGGGAACAGCACCAGCTTCCGGTCCTGCATCAGGACCTGCCAGGACTGGCGGATCAACGAGAATGTGTGTCCGATGTTCGCGAACATGCCTACCCCTAACTCCCCGCACTTGCGTGCGTGCTCCCGTAGTTTATCGGGTGCGGACGGGGTTGGGTTCCCTTCGGGCCTCTGTTAGCGTCCGGATCAATGCAGATCGAACTGACCCGCGACGAGTGGATCGAGACGGCGATCGCCGCGGGCGTCGTGGTCGGCGTCCTGGTCCTCGCGTTCCTCTTCACCGCGCTTGTCATCCGCCTGGTCCGGGCCCTGCTGCGCCGCACGAAGTCCGGCATGGACGACCAGGTGGCCGCGGCCCTGCGCGTCCCGTTCATCCTGCTTGCCGGCATCTGGGGTGTCGCGGGCGCCCTCTTCACCATCTCCTACATCAGCCAGGGCGACGAGCGCTGGATCACCCGCATGGCGACCGCCTTGACGGTGCTGGTGGTCACGTTCAGTGTCCGCCGTGTGCTGGTGATCATGCTGGAGTGGCAGGCCGCCCGGCCGGGCTCCAAGGGGAAGCTCCACCCGGGATCGCTCCCCCTGATCCGCCGAGGCGTCACGATCCTCGTCTTCGCGGCCGGGTTCCTCGTCGTGTTGGACACGCTGGGGCTCGCGATCAGCCCGCTGCTCGCTGGCCTCGGCATCGGCGGACTGGCCGTGGCGCTGGCGCTGCAACCGCTCCTCGGCAACGTGTTCGCGTCCTCCTACATGCTCTCGGACTCCTCGATCCGCATCGGCGACTACATCGAGATGCGGGACGGCCCCACGGGCATGGTGGACGACATTGGGTGGAGGGCAACCCGGATCCGCTCGTTCGACAACAACATCGTGATCGTGCCGAACTCCGCTCTCGCGGACGCCCTCGTCACGAACTTCACGCTGACCTCGCTGGAAGCGTCCGCCGGCGTCGAGCTCGGCGTTTCCTATGACGAGGACCTGTCGCAGGTGGAGACGATCTGCCGCGAGGTCCTCACGACCCTCCGCGACGAATGGCCGACGTCCGTGAAGGTCAGCGACCCCGTGGTGTCCTTCACCGGCTTCGGCGACTCGCGCATCGGCGTGCTGCTGAAGCTCCAGTCTCAGACCTGGTCCGACTCCTTTGGACTGAGGCACGAGATGATCAAGCGCATCCACGCCCGCTTCACCGTCGAGGGCATCACGATGAACTACCCGACGCGCCGCGTGCTCCTGCAGCCCGGCGACGTCGCGGGCCTCGCGCCTCTTGCGATGGCGGAGGGCAACTCAGTCGCGGATGCGACCGGGGACACGTAGGAACGGCTAGCGCTGCCGGCGCCACCAGTCGAGCAGGTCCTCGATCAGGTCGTTGAGGTTGTACCGGTCATCGCGCGGCGTCGGTGACGGTGCGGGCGGTGCGGTCGCGACGGGCGTCGCCACCGAAGTTGGCGCGGGCATGCTTGTCGCACTCGGTGGCGGCGTCGGTGCTGGTGCCGTGGACTCCGCGATCGCCACGGCCGGCGTGGGGGTCGGCGTCGTGTTCACGCGAGGGGACGCGGTGGCGGTTGCCGTCGGGGACGGCTTCGGAGTCGGCGTGACTTGCGCCGTCGCGGTCGGAGTCGGGGTCACGCGTGGCGTCGCCGTCGGGGTTGGCGTCGGCGTCGGCGTTGGCGTCACGACGATGGCCGGCTGACCGCCAAGCCCGCTTCGTCCGCCGGTGAGGGCGTCCAGGAGGCCCTGGAGCCACCGTGGAATACCGCCTCGCCAATCGTCGCGGCTGGACGATCCACCACCCGCGGGCGTCGTCGAGGTGGCCGTGGGCGTAGTCGTAGCGGTCGGCGACGCGGTCTCGCCCGGACGCGACGTGGAACCGCTTTCACGGTTCCCGCCGTTGTCGCTGCTCCGGTCGTCGTTTCGGCCCGGACCGCCGGGTGACGAGTCGCGCCCGCCACCATCGTCTCGCCCGCCGCGATCATCGCCGCGGTCGTTGTCTCGATCGTTCCCCCGATCATTCCCGCGTCCGCCGTTGTCGCCGGACCGAGCATCATCGAGGCCGTTTCGGAGCAGGCCGGTCACGCCAGGAGCGAGGCGGGCGGCATCCTCGAGGATCTGGTCCGCGAGGTCATCGCCGATCTCCTGGCGGACGCGCTCGGCGGTCGCCGGGTCGACGAGGGCGGCCGCGAGCTGGGTGATGCGGACGGCCTTGGTTGCGTCGTCACCCGCGACCGTGTCGCGGAGCACGGAGCGGAGCTGGCTGTCGGAGCGGCTCGCGAGGGCGGCCCGGAGCTGGTCGCTCCACGCGTCCGGGGACGCCGTCGGCGGCACGGTCGGCGTGTGCTCCGGACGCCACGCGGTGGCTGCTGCCGTCGGGGACTGCGTCGGCGCGGGCGTCGGTGGCGGCGTGTCCGTGTTCGCCGCGAGCGCCGTGGGCTCCTGGCGGATCGGTGCGAGGTCCTCGGCGCGGCGGGTGCGGTCGGTCTCGACCACCCGGACCGTGGGCGCCTCGCCCACGGACTCGAGCTCGCTGCTCAGGCTGCGGAGGGCGACCTGGCCGTCCGTTGCCGCGCCGACCTCGATCGGCAGGCGGGCGATGGTGACGGCCTCCGGCACCTCGATCTGCAGGCTGCTGCCGGGGGTGTCCACGGTCACCGCGGCCGGGCCCTTCGCGTAGCGGCGGAGGACCAGCGAGTACTCGCCGTGCTGGGCGTCGCCCACCACGATCGTCTGGATCGTCATGCCGTCGCCCACCCGCGCGCCGGAGGTGGTGATGCCCGGGATCTGGCGGAACACGACGCCGCTCAGGAGCTGACCGGTGGCGGCGCCCTCCGGCGAGGTGAGGTAGGCCGCGACCGGCCCGGTCACCTCGATGGCGCCGGCGTTCGGTGCAGCCTCCGGGGTGGTGAAGCCCTCCGCGGAGGCGCGCACGATCTGACCGGCGGCTACCTCCACGGTGCGGTCCACCGTGCTCTGCGACGTCTGGAGCAGGTCGAGGCGCACGAGGCCCTCGGCGGTGACCACCTCGGTGTTGCCGTTGACCACGGTCTCGAACACGGTGCCCTGCGCCTGCACCACGGCGTGCGGCGTGTGGATCACGTAGGAGTCGCCGCCCGTGATCGGGACGACGTCGTTCCAGATGCGGCCGGTGTCCTGCCGCAGGCTGATCTGGCGGTCACCGTTCACCGTAATGCGCTCGAACATGAGCTGCGTGGAGGCGTCCACGGTCGCCGTGGAGCCGTCCGGGAACGTGACCATCGCGAAGGAGGCGTTGCCCGTGCGGATCACGACGCCCTCGTCGATGCTGGCGCCATCCTCCAGCGGTTGCCATCCACCGTCGATCTGAGCCTCCACCTTGCCGGAGAACACGGTGAGCGTGGCCGCCGAGGCCGTGGAGGCGCCCCCGCCCCACACGAGGGCGAGCGCGATCACGGCGATGACGGCAGCCGGCGCGGCCACGCTGGCGAAGCGCAGCACGGGCGTGCCGATGCTGAACGCGCCCAGCAGCGAGGAGAGCGACGGCAATCCGAAGCCACTGAAGCGAGGCGCGTCCTGCGGTGTCTGGCGGATCTCCGCCATGAACGCGGCGCGCCGCGCGGGGTCGGGCTGGACCTCCGGGACGGGCAACTCGGACAGCTCGACGGCTGCCAGGAGTAGCGGCTCGAGTTCCCGGCGGTACTCCGGGTAGGCGTTCAGGCAGTCGGCCACGGAGACGCGATCGAGGAGGACATCCTCGACGCAAGAATCGACGATAGAGGCGAGGTCTTGCGCGTTGGTCACGGCAACCCTCCCGTCGACTCGATCTCCCGGCGTAGCGCCTGGAGTGCGCGCATCTGAAGGCCCCGGATGGTGACCTCCTTGCGGCCCATGATCTCGCCGATCTCTCGTGCTGACTTTTCCATCAGAAAGCGCAGCTCAAGGACCTGACGATGATCGTCTGACAGTCGTCCCAACGCATCTTGGAGCGCTTCGTTCGTTTCGGCGGCCAGGACTCGGGCTTCGGCCTCCGGATCCTCGGGGAGATCGATACCTTCGAGGTCCGTGGTGGGCCGGCTCGTTCGGAAGTGGTCGACCATCTGGTTGTGGGCCATCCGATACAGCCACGCCCTGAACGGTGCGCCGCGGTGCTGATACCGCGGAACGGCCCGCCAGGCCTTCAGGAACACCTGCTGCGCGAGGTCCTCCGCCACCTCGCGGTCGCGGGTGCGGACCAGGAGGTAGCGCAAGATCTCCGGCTGGAAGCGGTCATACAGGGCACCGAATGCGTCGGCATCGCCCTCTTTTGCGCGATCAACGAGGGGGCGGATGATGCCCGCTTCCTCATCCGCCGCCGCAGCGGCGCGCCTTCGCGCTTCCGTCTGATCCAACGAAATCGACCCCGTTTCGTTCGTCAGTGCGGTCGTCCGGCGCGCTGGCCGGCGGTCCGGATGCGACGCGGTGGTCGCGACTCGCAGCAGGTGGTATCGGGGAGGGCACGGAAACCGCCCGGTGGGCCTGGGCTCCGCCTCCTACATAAACATGCGCGCTCCTTCGAGGTTAACCCGCCTACATGACTCGAATCCGGGTATCAAGCTTCTGTATATGAGTTTGTAATGTCGAGTGCAGAAGCGTCAGCAGTACTGGAATCCGGTGTCCGCGGCCGTACTTCGACCCCCGCTCGGCGCATCGCCACGAGCAGAGGCGCGTCCGCCGCGGCGACCAGTTCCCGCTAAAACGATCGTCAGAATGACCGGCGAATGTGCGGATACAACCGCCGCTGAGGATGCCGAACGATTCGTCGAGGAGCGAGCGGTCGGAGGTGGAGCAACCCTCGCCCCAACCCCTCTCTCGCTACGCGGGTGAGACGCCGGAATTGCGCTGCCGCGCGTCACAGCCTCGCGCCGTACGATGGATATACCCCCGTAGGATGGCGTCATGGCCCTGGGCCCTGAGTTCGATCAACCGCCTGGTCGGTCGTTTCGGCGGTTTGACAATGCGGTCAGCCGCGGGCAGGACCGGCTGTTCCGCGTGCTCTGGTTTGCCGTGCCGCCGCAGTCCGTGGCGCGCAACCTGGACTTCCAGGCGCTGCTGGCCTCCCGCTTCTTCGCGGACATGGCGCTGCAGGCGCTGTTCTATGCCGCGCTGATCGCGAGTGCGCGCGCGGGCGACGAGGCGATCCAGGCGGCGATCATCGGCGTTGCCTTCCTCCTCCCGGGCGTGGCCCTCGGGCCGTGGGGTGGGGCCGTCGCGGACGCGATGCCGAAGCGGCTCGCGCTCGTGGGCGCCTACCTCACCATGGGACTCCTCGCGCTCCTCGTCCCGTTCGGGACCGGGACCGGGTTCATCGCGATGCTGGCGGTGATCTTCCTCGTGCGGGTGCTCCACCTCGTGTCCGAGCCCGCCGAGGCCGCCGCCGCACCGATGGTGGCGAGCCACGCCGAGCTCGCCTCCGCGAACTCGTTCATCTCGCTCGCCTCCTCGGCGGGGGATGTCTCCGGGAAGGCGCTGCTGGCGCCCACGGTCGTGCGGTTCTGGGGGCTGCGGCCGATCACGGTGATCGCGGGCCTGATGTTCATGTTCTCCGCGCTGCGGGTGGTGAAGTTCCAGCCGGAGAGTGAGCGAGGCGCGCGCTTCGAACGCTCCAAGATCCGGCGCGCCGGCGTGGGCGAGGCGCTGCAATGGCTCCTCGAAGAGCCGGGCGCGTTCTGGATGCTGCTGCTTGCCGGGATGGCGAGCACCACCAACGTCGTGCTCGGCACGCTGGGCCCGCAGTACGTGAAGCAGGTGCTGGGGGTGGACCCGGCGTTCACGTTCTACGTGTTCGCGCCCGCCTCCCTCGGCGTGGTCGCAGGGCTGTTCTTCTCCCCGCTCACCATCCGCCTCTTCGGCGAGCGCGCCGTCGCCCTCGGTGGGTTCGTGATGCTGTCCGTGGCGATGTTCGCGATGGGCCAGGTGGACTGGATGTCCAGGGCGTTCGGGTGGGTGCTGGTGCTCCCCATCCCCGTGCCGCGCGAGGTGGAGATGGCCTCCGCGCTCTCACTGCTCGTCGGCACCTCGATCACGGTCGCCGCGGCGGCCACCCAGACCTACATCGGCAAGTTCGTGCCCGTGACCATCCACGGGCGCGTCTTCGCGATCCTCGGCGCGCTGAAGGACGGGCTCGCGATCCCGCCGTTGCTCGTCCTCGGCGCGATCTCCTCGATCACGGGCGTCGGCATGGTGATCACCCTCGCCCCGCTCGCCCTCGTGGTCGTCGCCTACGGCGTGGCGAGGGCGTCCCGGGCCTGGCACGGCCGGCACACGGCGAGCAACAGCCGCTTCGTGTAGCCCTCGACGCGTCGAGGGCTACGCGCGGACGATGCGCGGATCGCCGTCCGATACCACCGTCACCCGGTACCAGGTGCAGCGCGGGAACGCGCCGGTCTCCAGCGGCACCTCGCCGAGGCGCGCAACGTCATCTCCGAGGTCGGGAGCGCCGACGGGGAACTCGTCGCAGGCGGCAGGCCTCCAGCGGTCGTGCCGGGCACAGCTGCCGCCGCCTTCAGGATGTGCCTCGGACGGTGGTGTCGGGGTGAAGGCGGTGCAGCGAAAGCGGGTGCCGCTGAACTCGAGGAGGTCCTCCGGACGGTGCGCACGGTCCTGCCAGGCGCCGTCGACGAGGGCGATCGGGATGATCAGCGGGACGCCCTCACGCCCCTCCTCGGCGCGGTCCCCCTCGGCGCGCCCTTCCTCGATGCACAGTGCGGCGTAGCCGTCCTCGGGCAGACTGCCCCAGGTCCAGTAGCCGTCCGTGCGTCGGGAGTCGCAGCAGTCGCCGCACTGGTTGCACTCCAGCGCGCGCGCCTCGGCGAGAGTCAGGTACCGCCTGGGTAAGGCGTCTTCGGGCCGACTGCCGGACGTGCGATCAGATATGGCCGACATGCGAGCCGCTCCAGTCTCCCGAAACCCGGGAACTGCCGCCCTCGCTGATGCCTCGGCGTTGCATCGAGCCTAACAGGTTGCCTCGGTCGCCAGCCGACCACGGCAATTCGCGCACCCGGACGTGGTACGGTGCCCCCACGACGACCGAGTCAGCCCATTCCTCTTAGCTCGCTTCCTGGTCGTGGCTCGCGAACCTCCATGTTGCGTCCTACTGGCTCTGTCCAGATATCGGGACCGTCATCCGGCGGCGTCCACCAGGTCGGCGTGCACCATGAGGCGGGATCACTTGGCTACCCCACTCTGTCAGAAGTGCTTTGAGGGGCCGCAGGGCGACTGCCCCTGCACACAGGAAGTGCGCGCCTGGGAACCACCCGCGCGGAACGCCTCGCGCCCGCCGGGATCGCCCACCATCCCCAACCGCCGTCAGGTCACCTCCCGAGGAGGTCGGTATGGGTAATCGAAGCCCGAGACCGTCCGAGCAACGCAAGAAGAAGAAGGGCACGCCCCCGAAGGGTGCTCCTCGCCCGGAGGCTCAGCCGCGTCCGGACATCATCGTGAAGACTCCGAAACGAGACCGGCAATGACCACGGACCGCGACGAGAAGCGTCGCGCGTACGAGGCGGCGAAGGCGCGCCAGCGCGCGTACTACGAGCGCTACTACCCCCTGCGGGTGCTGGGTGGACGCTCGCCCGAGCCGGTCACGCCGGAGGTGCTGATCGAGATCGATCGCCTCACCGCCGCGTCCGAGGCTGCTCGACTCGCCTACGAAGTGTCGAAGCGAGCACCTGGCCAGCCGTCCGCGGACCGTGGGGACTAGAGGCACGCCATGAAGCTGCTTGACCTGCTCCGTCGCCTCACCGGAGGCAAGACCGCGACGTCATCCTCGGACGCTGCGGAGGGCAGCCCCGGCGACCGCGCCGCGCGCGAGTCCGCGCGGAAGTACTGGGAGCGCGAGGTCGCCGAAGAGAAGGTGCGTCGAGGCACCCCGGACCGCCCCCGCTAGGCAGCGATCCTCAGCGCGTCCGGTCAGTCGCGGTTACGGGTAAAGCGGGCCGCGGTCCATGCCGGCGTTCTGCGGCAGGCCAAACATGATGTTCAGGTTCTGCATCGCGGAGCCACTCTGGCCCTTCATCAGGTTGTCGATCGAGGACATCACCACCACGCGGCGTCCGCCCTCCGCGACGAACACGGAGAGGTCGATGTAGTTCGATCCCAGCGGGCCCTTCAGCGTGGGCGGGGTGTCCAGGATGCGGACGAACGGCTGACCTGCGTAGAACTCGCGGAACCGCTCCAGGAGCGCCTCCCGCGTCACGGACTGCGTCACCGAGAGGTGCATCGTGTTGAGGATGCCCCGGGTGGTGCCCAGCAGGTGCGGGATGAAGTCCACCGTGGCGCCGGAGGACTTCCCGATCCGCCCGAGGGTCATCTCCGCTTCCACCACGTGCTGGTGGTTCAGCACGCGGTAGGGGATCACGTTGTCGTTCAGGTGGGAGAAGTGCTGCAGCGGTGCCGGCTTCTTCCCGGCGCCGCTGGAGCCGGTGAGGCCGTCCACCTGCACGGTGCCCGCCTCCACGATCCCGTCTGCGTACAGCGGCGCGAGTCCGAGGATGATGCCGACCGCGAAACACCCCGGGTTGCCGACGATGCTCGCGTTCGCGATCGCCTCGCCGTTCAGCTCGGAGACGCCGTACGCGTTCTGCCCCAGGAGGTCAGCGGCCGCGTGCGTTGAGTCGCTGATCGAGGGGTGGCGGTCTGCGTAGCGCGCGTAGTCCCCGGTGCTGGTGAAGCGAAAGTCGCCGGAGTAGTCGATGAACTTCACGCCGCGCGCGTGGAGGTCGGTGGCGTACTGCTGGGAGACGCGGTCCGGCGTGGCAAAGATCACCACGTCACAGCCCTCGCCCACCTGCACGGTGTCCGGTGCGTCCACGGTGAGGTCCGTACGACCCGCCAGGTGCGGATACACGTCCGCGATGCGCTTCCCGGCGTCGTCGCGCGCAACGAGCTGCGCGGCCTCGAAGTCCGGGTGCTGCATCAGCAGTTCGAGGATGCCGAGCCCGCCGTAGCCGGTGGCGCCGATGAGCTGAGCGCGGATGGGAGCCATGTACGTCCTCCATCAGTCCTGGGTAGGGCAGTCCTGAGAAGGGCCAGTGTAGGTTTGGCGTCCCGCTCGCGACAGGCGATCATCACGGGATGACTGGCGATCCTGCTTCCCATCCCCCACGCTCCGACCCTCGACCCGGCTGGCGCGCGTTCCTCGGACTGAGCGATGAGGACCTGCTCGCGCAGTGCGAGGTGGACCGCTTCCGTGCGAGCGGGCCCGGCGGACAGAAGCGCAACAAGACCGACTCCGCCGTCCGCCTGCGCCACCGGCCGACCGGCCTCGAGTCGGTCGCCGTCGAGTCGCGCTCACAGCACGAGAACCGCGCGAGGGCCCTCCGCCGCCTCCGCCTCACGATCGCCCTCCACGCGCGCGAGCCGATCGACCCCGCCTCGCTCGAGGCGTACGCGCCGAGCGAGGCGATCGCGGGCCGCCGCCGCGGCCAGCGGATCGAGATCGCGACGAAGAACCCGGCGTACCCGGAAGTGGTGGCCGAGGTCTTCGACGTGATCGAGGCCCACGGCTGGCGACTCTCGGACGCCGCGCCCGCCCTTGGCCTCTCGACGGCTGCCCTCAGTCGGTTCCTGGAGGGCGACCCCGCCGTCTTCCGTGCGGCGAACGAGCGCCGGGCCGCCCTCGGGCTGGGGTTGCTGCGGCCCGGGCGGTAGCCGGGGACGGCCATCGAGGTCAGTTGCGATCCCAAACTTTACGTCTGCGTGAGGCCGCGCTATAACGCCCGGTACGAAGCCGCGCCACCGCCCGGAGCAGGGTTCCGGCAGGGTGCAGGCACCGGAGTCCGACCCATGGCCACATCCACCGCGTCCCCCGAACGAGGGCCCGCCGATGTCGATCCCGGGAGAAGCGCTCCGGCGAAGAACGTCGCAGCGCCTCCACCGTGGCCGGGGTTCTACTACGGCTACTGGATCCTCGGTGGGGCGTTCCTGTCCCAGCTCA
>JALOAM010000054.1 GCA_023228765.1 Dehalococcoidia bacterium | reverse complement strand
GAAGAGACCCCTGAGGGGGCCCTCGACTCGACGCCGGCGGCCGCACCCTCCCTCCAGCGCGCACAGTCGCTCATCCGCCGCGCACGGCGGGCCGGCCTCGCCGACCTCGGAATCACACCGCGCGAGGCGCTCCGGGACGCCCTCGGACGCGAGGACTGGGCCGGTGCCCTGTGGGCCGCCACCTGGCTCGCCGGCGAGGAGGGCTTCGATGCCGAGGAGACGCTCCGCGAGGCATCCTCGCGGTTCACTCGCGCCTTCCGTGCGCTCGAGGCGGAGGCGCGCTCCGCGGGGGTCGAGGTGGACGCGCTGCCCGAAGCAGACCGGCGCGCGCCGTGGGCAGCGGTCTCGGAGCGACTCGCCGAGTAGCGCCTCAACGCCAGTCGACGGGCATCCTCCGGGGGCGCAGTAACATCTACAGTGCCACCCGGATCGGTGTTACCCTGCCCGCACAACCACCAACCAACATACGACTGACGGAGGACGAACGATGACCGCTAGCTCGACCATCACGCGGAAGGCCGCCGCCGCGAAGCCGGACTCCGTGGTCACCCCGGAGCGCTACGCGCAGGGCCTGGACTCCTTCTCCGCGTGGCTTGGGGCGATCGAGCAGAACAAGGACACCTTCCAGCGCCACTACGACGAGTGGCAGCCGGAGTCCTCGGACGTGGATGCCATCAAGGGGTATGTGCAGTCGAACGGCGTGAAGGCGCTCGTGCTCGGCGAGGACTGGTGCCCGGACGTGTGGCGCGGCCTCCCGGTGATGGCGAAGCTCGGCGAGCTGACCGGCATGGAGGTGAAGTTCTTCCTCCGCGACCAGAACAAGGACATCATGGCCGAGTTCCTGAAGGAAGGTGAGTTCGAGTCGATCCCGACCGTGGTCCTCTACGACGGCGACCACAACTACCTCGGCCACTGGATCGAGCGCTCGGACCGAGCCAACAGCGAGATGCCCGCCCTCCGCGAGATCATGGCCGGCAAGGAGCGCGACACGCCGGAGTACGAGGAAGCCCGCAAGCAGTACCAGGCGAAGACCTGGGACTTCGCCGAGGGCTGGCGCGACAGCCAGGTCAGCGAGCTTCGCGCTCTCCTCAACGAGGCGCTCGGCTAACCCTCAACCCGATCGATGCACGAGAAGGCCGCCCTCTCGGGGCGGCCTTCTTCGTGTGCGGAGGCGCGCGGCCGGGTTTGTAAGATTAGCCACTACTTCTCTTCGTACTTCGTATTGACTGTTACTTCTACTTAGCTTGATCTTCCTCCATTGCCATTCCAGCAGGAGGACCTCTTTGACCGACACCGACGAGGGCGGCCTCGCCGTCCGACACTCACGACGCTACTTCCTCGGCCTCGCCGGCTCCGCTGCGGGTGCCGCCGCCTTCCTCGCCGCGTGCGGGAGCGAGGACGACCCTGCCGAGGTTGAAGCAACGTCCGAGGGCGGTGCCAGCGCGACGCCGACGGCGACCGCCCCAGCCGCTTCCACGGCGACCACGACCGCGGACGGAGGATGGGAGTACACGGACGCGACCGGCGCGACGGTGACCCTGGAGAAGGCGCCAGAGCGCATCGTCGCGTGGGTCGGACTCGCCTCGATCCTGTACGACTTCGGCGTGCAGTCCGTGGGCATCTGGGGTCCCTCCCGCGACACGGAAGGCAACCCCACGCAGCAAGCGGGCCGGATGGACCTCGACGCAGTCGAGTCGCTGACCAACGACTACAGCGAGATGAACCTGGAGGCACTGGCTGTCCTGCGGCCGGACGTGCTCTTCGTCTCGGCGTACAGCGGCACCATCTGGCCCATCCCCGAGGACGAGGTGAAGGCGATCCAGCAGATCTGCCCCGTCGTCGCGATCGGCGTGAATGGCCGGCCGGCGGACGAGATCATCACTGAGATGGAGGCGCTCGCAGCGACCCTCGCGGCGCCACGCATCGAGGGCGCCGAGGCCGTCGTCGCGGAGGCGAAGGCGGAGTTCGAGGCTGCCTCCGAGGAGCTCCGCGAGATCGCCTCAGCCAACCCCGGCATGACCGTGATCGCGCTGTCGCCCGCTACGGATGTGATCTGGATCGCCGGCTGGACCAGGTTGCCCGACCTCTTGTACTTCACCAACCTTGGCGTGGCCTTCTACTCACCGGAGGAGGAGGTCAACGCGGCCGACTACAGCCCACAGCTGACATGGGAAACGGTGAACAAGTACCCCACTGACGCGATCCTCCTGGACGTCCGGCCGCAATGGCAGGTCGCGGAGGAGGACCGCGCCGGGACGTGGCAGCTCCTGCCCGCCGTCCAGGCCGGCCAGATCGGTGGATGGCAGGCGGAGGGCGTCCTCTCCTACCAGGGCTACGGCCCCATCCTCCGCACGCTGTCCGAGCAGCTCCGCGGCTTCTCAGGCGACGTCGTCGACGAGGCCGCTGCGTAGTTCCTCGAGGCCAACTCCACGAGAAGGCCGCCCTGATAGGGCGGCCTTCTTCGTGTCTCACAGGGTTCGAGGACGGCGGGCTACTCGTCGGTGCCGGTGGCCTGCCGTGGACGCCGAGGTCGCGGCGCGGGGGTCTGAGCGGGGGTCTGGGCCGGGGTCTCCTCCGCGGCGGTGCCGTTGTCGCGACGTCCACGGGCCGGGGCGCCGGTGCTGCCTCCACCGCCGGTGTTCGAGCTCGCGCTCGAGTTCTGGGTACGGGCCGGACGCGCGGCAGCGTTCGACGCGGCCGCGCGCTGCGCCTGCGCCGCATTAGCCGAGGGCCGGCGCGAGGCGGCTGCCTCCGCCTCGCGCTGGCGGGCGACCTCGGCGGGGTCGGGCTGAGGCCTGGGCTTCGGGGTCTGGCAACTGGGACAGACGCGCCAGGAGAACTGCAGCAGGCGACCGCAGGAGGCGCAGGCGGACTTCAACGAGGTGCCACAGAACGCACAGAACTGGAAGTCATCCTGCACGGGGCGGCGACAGTTCGGACAGCCGGTGACGGAGTGCAACTCGGACAGGATCGCCTCCTGCTCCAGCTGCCGGTCGTAGGCGTCCTGCAGGGTGTCCTGCGGACGGACCACCATGTAGACGGGAAGCCCGACCAGCGGCAGGACGACGGAGATGCCGACGCCGATCGCCTGGGTGATCGGGTCCTGGCTGCGCGCCTGGATGTCGCGGTAGACCCAGAGGATCGACGCGAACCAGAGGACCAGGAGGTAGCCGCCGATCAGCGCGCCAAAGAGTCGCGCCGTCGCCTGCCAGTCACCGCCTGGCCACGGAATAGAGTCCACGTCCACTCGGACCTCCGAGATCCCCCGCTAATCAGTTCAGGCTAGCACGCACCCTGTTCACGATCGCCAGCGGATCAGACGCTCAGATCTCCCTGTTCTCCACGCTCCGCGAGGGTGTACGAGTGTGGCATCATGGCCGCGGACAGCCCCGGTAGGCGACCAGAGGAGGCGTGCGATGTCTGAGGAAGCGTCGGAAGAAGCGATGGTCTGCCAGCAGACGATCCGCGTCGGCGACGACTGCTGCACCAGCTACGACGATCGCTGCGGCGCCCCCGCCACCTGGCAACGCGCCGAGGACGGCGTCGCACTCTGCGACGTGCACCTGGGCAACGCGCGCACCCTCGGCGGCGCGAAGCTCGGCTACTGGACCGTCGGCGAGAAGAAGGTGCAGTACCCGGACGGCTGGACCCGCATCGAGGATGGCGCACCGCTGATCGATGAGCCCCCGGCGCCAAAGCCCTCCGCCGCTGCGGACGAGAAGGTCCGCCCGAGCGGTCTCGTCCTCCCCTAGCCCGAGATCCGCTCCCGCACGAAGGCAACCGTCGCCCGGACCGCGGTCTCCAGGTGCCCCTGCTCAGTGTGCCCGGAGGCCTTCCGCGGCTTGAGCGAGTGGTCGCCGTCCTCCAGCCACTGCACTCGTACCGCCGAGGACAGCCGGTAGCCCTCGACCTCCGCGCTGGTGCCCATCGAGTCGCGCTCGCCCTGCAGGATCAGGGTGGGCGTGCGCATCACCTCGAGGTGCGCGGTGCGGAGTCGGTCCGGCTGCCCCGGCGGGTGGAACGGGTAGCCGAGACAGACCACCCCGGCGACGCCCTCCTCGTCCGCGACCATCGAGGCGTACCGTCCACCCATGGACTTCCCGCCGATCACGAGCCGCTCCGGCTTCCCGAGCGACGCGATCACGCCGGCCCACGAGGCCCGTAGCACCGGCTCACGGTCCGGCCCTCGGCGCTGGCCTTCACGACGCGCGGCCATGTACGGGAACTCGAACCGCACCACCCGGATGCCCTCGGCGGCAACACCGGTGGCGACGCGCTCCATGAACGCGTGCTCCATGCCCGCGCCCGCCCCGTGCGCGAGCACGAGGGTGCGGCGCGCTCGACGCGGCCCGTCGACGATGGCAGGCAACCCGGCGAGTTCCTCGATCGTGGTCACGCGACGCAGCCTACGGGATCGCCCGGCACTTTTCTCAGGGCAGGCGTCCGGCTACCCTTTGGCATCGGCGCTGCCGAGGTAGCTCAGTTGGTAGAGCACACGACTGAAAATCGTGGTGTCGCCGGTTCGATCCCGGCCCTCGGCACCAGCACGCAGTAACACGGGGCCTGAACGGCCCCGTTTCTGTGTCAGAACCTGGTCCACGACCCGCCTATTGCCGATGCATCCGCTCCGAGATCAGTCGAGCCGTCAGGGCGGGCTGCTCCAACGGGAAGAAGTGCCCGCACCCCTCGATGAGCTCGTCGCTCGCGGACTCGAAGTACCGATGCAGGCCCGGCCATGCCTGCGAGGGCGTCCGGCCGGGCGGGTCGGACTCGCGGCGCGGTTCAGCTCGGGCGATGTGCACGGGGACCTGCACTGCCGCCATCGCCTCGTACACGCGCAACGAGCGCCCGCCCCACACCATCGACTCGTATCGAGGCGTGCAGGACAGCTCGTAGCCGCCCTCCGAACGCGTGAGTCCATGGCCGCAATAGTCACGCAGGACGGCCTCGTCCCACGCCTCGAACGGAGCGCGCGTGCGGAAGCGCTCGAACATCTCGTCCGGGGACGACCATTCGCTACGCCGGCGCGAGACGGGACGGGGCCGGGGCTCCGGCTTCTCCGGGCGCGCTGCCTGCTCCGGATCGCCCACGGTGGGGTCGAGGAGCAACAGCGAGTGAAAGCGTTCCGGCGCCGCCTCCGCCGCGAAGATCATCGCGTGCCCGGCCATCGAGTGGCCGACGCCGAGGGCGGGCGGCAGGTCGAGCGCCCTCACGATCGCCGCGATCTCCCGCCCCACGTCGTCCCACAGCACCTGCCCGTCGTCGGGTAGCGGCGGCGGCTTCTGCGATGCCCCATGCCCTGAGAGGTCCGGCGCGACGACCCACGCCGAGGACGGGAGCTGCCGGACGATCGCGTCCCACGTCCGCCCGTGCAGGCCGATGCCGTGCGACAGCACGATCGGACCGCTGGGATCCGGCCCGCTCGGACGCCACTCCCACACGGCGATCTCAAGTGGACCTGCTACCTCCGTCTCGATCGTCACACGTCGCTGCTCAGGTTCACGCTCCATCATGGTGCGTTGCCCGGCACAAGCATGCGTGTCTCCTCGGAGGTGTGACGCGGCGCGCCAGTAGGCTCGCCGGGGATGCTACAACGTCGATCCTCCCGCGAGCAGAGCGCCTCCCGGGCGACACGCCGCGACACGAGCGGTGGCGTACATCCGAGGGGCGTTGTAGATTCGCGGGGCGAGCAGCCACGGCCCTCGCAGGTATTCGACGGGGCGATCGGACGGGTGAGCACATGAGCCGGATCGTGGTGGCGGGCGCTCAACCCGGGGCTGGCGCCACGACCGTTGCTGCTGGACTCGGCTACCGCCTCGCCCTCAGCGGGCGCGCGGTGCGCCTCGTCCGGCTCGCAGGCGACGCACGCGCCGAGGCCGACGCTCGCACGTATGCCACGTTCGAGATCGCAGACGCCGCCGGTGTCCCCGTCGCCGAGGCCGACATCCCCACCGACGACACGACCGTCACACTCATCGAGCCCCCCGCGGGCGCCGATGCCGGTGCCATCGCGACACGCCTGGGTGCAAAGCTCGTGCTCGTGAGCGAGGATGCGTCGTTCGTCTCGGACGGTGCCCTCGTGATCGCCAACCACCAGCGGTACGCCGGGCCGGCCGCGATCGTCGAGGACCGGCTGCTCGCGGCGCCGACGGTGGGCACGCTGATCGAGGCCAGCGGCGCGCAGGTGCTCGCGCGGTCGGAGGCGGGCGACGACGAGATCTGCCAGCACCTCGTCGTCGGGGCCATCTCGCACGATGCTGCCGACACCTACTTCAACCGCTTCCCGCGCCGCGCCGTCGTCTCCCGCGTCGAGCGCGTGGACCTCGCACTGGCCGCGATGCTGACCCGCTCCGAGTGCCTGATCCTCACCGGTGGCCACGAGCCAAGCCCGTACCTCCTCGACCGCGCTGCTTCGACGCGCGAGACCACCCTGCTCCTCGCTCCGGAGGGCACGGTGGAGACCGTCCGCGACATCGAGGGCTCGTTCGGTAAGTCCGCGTTCTCCCACGAGGCGAAGCTGGAGCGCATCAGCGCCCTGCTCGCGGACGCCCTCGACGCATCCACGCTCGCCTCGCTCGCCGGCTAGCGCCCTCGGCGTCCGTGGCCCGGCTTCACGCTTCGTTAGCAGCGCACCGCGCGAGGCCGCCCATGGCCTCTATGCTGACGTAATGGACCTCTCCAGTGGCCTGAAGATTGCGACGATCCGCGGGATCGCGATCATGGTCCACTGGTCGTGGGCGCTGATCTTCACGCTCATCACCTGGACCCTGGTCGAGTACTTCGACCAGCGCTACGAGGACTGGACCACGGTGCAGGCCGGGATCGCCGCCGCGGCGACCTCGTTCGGCTTCTTCCTCTCGGTGCTCCTCCACGAGCTGTCCCATGCGCTGCTGGCGCAGCGGTACGGGATGCCCGTGCCCTCGATCACCCTGTTCATCTTCGGCGGCGTCTCGAACATCGCGGCGGAAATGCAGTCCGCGAAGCAGGAGTTCTTCGTTGCCGCCGCCGGCCCCGCGATGTCGCTGCTGCTCGCGTTCCTGCTCGGCGGTGGGGCAATCCTCATCGGCGGCGAGATCGGCGAGGTGCTCCTGTACCTCGCGACGGTGAACGCGCTGCTGGGCGTCTTCAACCTGCTGCCGGGCTTTCCCCTCGACGGGGGGCGCGTCTTCCGTTCGATCATGTGGGCGAAGACGCGCGACCTCACCACCGCGACGCGGTGGGCCTCCCGCGTGGGCCAGGGGATCGCCTGGATCATGATCGCGGTCGGCATCTTCGTGACTGTGACCTACAGCTTCACGGGGATCTGGTACGTGTTTATCGGCTGGTTCCTGAAGGACGCCGCGGAGGCTGCCTACCAGCAGTTGCTGTTCGACCGTGCCCTGGACAACGTCCGCGCACGCGACCTGATGAGGGCGCCCAGCGAGCCCATGCCGGACTCGTCGTCCCTCCAGCACATCGTGGATGAGCGCGTCCTGTCGAGGGGCGAGCGCTGCGTGCTCCTGGAGCACGGTGGCTCGGTGAGCGGGCTCATCACGACGACGGACCTCGCCAAGGTCGCTCGCGAGGAGTGGCCGACAACGAGCGCGCGGAACGCGATGATCCCGACCGCCCAGGTCGCCACCGTCGCCCCGGCCACCCTGGTCAGCGACGCGGTCCGCACGATGGCGGAGCGCGACGTGCACCAGCTCCCCGTCATCGACGAAGGCCGCCTCGTCGGCATGCTGACGCGCGGCGATGTCCTGAACCACATCCAGACGAAGCTGCGCTTCACGGACTTCCCGAGGAAGCCCCAGCCCACCGAAGGCGACTAGGACCAGAGCCCCCCGCGCACACGCTCCGGCCCCCTCGCCCGCGCAGCGGGAGAGGGTTGGGGTGAGGGTCCGCTCCGCCTCTGGATCCCCCCCCCGACTACCCCGCCCGTACGAGGTGAGCGAAGGACTGCATCAGCTTCTTCACACCCTTGTCGGGGAACGCCACGGTGACCTGCTGGTCACCGGGCACCACCACGCACGCCACCACCACGCCGACCCCGAACGAATTATGTCGCACGCGGTCGCCCGGCGAGAACATCGGCTCCGTGTCGTCGACCTCCTCGCGGCGGGCGTCAGCCGCGGCGCGCAGGCCGCTGAAAGTCAGCGACGAGCCACGGGCGGTATCGCCGGAGCGCGCCCCCATCGGCGTGGCCACGGAGTCGTCTGGCAGGTCGCGGAGGAACCGCGAGGCGGGGTTGGCGCGGATGTTGCCGTACATGAACCGGCGTCGCGCGCGCGTCAGGTACAGGCGCTCCTTGGCCCTCGTCATGCCGACGTAGCAGACGCGCCGTTCCTCCTCCATCTGCGCGGGATCGTCCAGCGCGCGGAGGTGCGGGAGCAGGCCCTCCTCCATCCCGGCCATGAACACGACCGGGAACTCGAGCCCCTTCGCCGCGTGCAGCGTGATCAGCGTGACGGCGTCCGGTGCGTCCGCCGAGGGATCGTCGATGTCCGAGACGAGCGCGATCTCCTCGAGGAAGGACGCGAGGCTCGCGTCGCGCTCCACCTCGGAGTACTCGGCGGCGACGGAGCGGAGCTCCTGCACGTTCTCCCAGCGGACGTCCGCCTGCTCCTCGCCGTCCATCTTGCGGAGGTGCTGCCGGTAGTCCGTCTCGGCGAGCACCCGGTCGAGGAGCCCCGCGATGCCGAGCGTCTCCCGCTCCGCGGCGAGGCGGTCGTACATCTGGATGAAGGCGATCAGGGCGCCTCGGGAGCGGGAGTTCAGCTGCGGCACCCCGGGCGATGTGTCCCCCGAGGCGGCGCGGTGCCCGATCGCGATCGGCGAGACGCCCAGCTCCACCGCGGCAACCAGGAGGTCAGCGACGGTCTTCGTGCCGATGCCACGGGTGGGCACGTTCACGATGCGCTCGAAGGCGACGGTGTCGAACTCGTTGTGCACCAGCCGCAGGTACGCGATCAGGTCGCGGATCTCGCGGCGATCGTAGAACCTCGTGCCCCCCACGATGCGGTAGCGGACGCCGGAGGAGATGAATGCCTCCTCGATGCCGCGGGACTGCGCGTTCGTGCGGTACATGACAGCGAAGTCGGCGGGCTGGTAGTCGTGCTGGCGGATCAGGCGACGGATCTCGGAGGAGATGAAGTTCCCCTCCTCCTCGCCGTAGTCCGCTTCGTACTCGATGACCGGTTCGCCCTCGTCGTTCTCGGTCCAGAGTGACTTCGCCGGGCGGCCGTCCGCCTTCGCGATGACAGCGTGCGCCGACTTCAGGATGTGGCCCGTCGAGCGGTAGTTCTGCTCGAGGAGCACGGTGGTCGCATCTGGGAAGTCGCGTTCGAAGTCGAGCAGGTTGCGGATGTCCGCCGCGCGCCACGAGTAGATCGACTGGTCCGGGTCGCCCACCACGGTGAGGTTGCGGTGGACATTGGAGAGCTGCCGGGACAGCTCGTACTGCACGAGGTTCGTGTCCTGGAACTCGTCGATCAGCGTGTGCAGGTAGCGGTCGGCGTACCGCTGCTGGACCTCGGGATGCGTCTCGAACAGGTCGAGCGTGCGGCCGAGGAGGTCGTCGAAGTCCACGGCGCCGGAGCGCCGGAGGGCGTCCTGGTAGCGCTCGAAGATGCGCCCCACGACTTCCTCGAAGTAGTTGTCCGCCTGCCGGTGGAACGCCGCGGCGTCACGCCGCTCGTTCTTCGCGGAGGAGATCGCGGAAAGCACGGCCCGAGGCTGGAAGCGCTTCTGGTCGATGCTCAACTCGGACTCGATGCTCCGGATGAGCGAGGCCTGATCGTCCGTGTCGTAGATCGCGAAGTCGCGAGGCAGGCCGATCGCCTCGCCGTCGCGGCGCAGGATACGCGCGCAGATCGAGTGGAACGTCCCCATCGAGAGGTCGCTCGCCTCGGGGCCCAGGAGGCCCTCGACGCGCTCGCGCATCTCCCGGGCGGCCTTGTTGGTGAAGGTGACGGCGAGGATCCGCCACGGCGGCACGCGCAGGTCACGCACGAGGTACGCGATGCGGTGCGCGATCACTCGCGTCTTTCCGGAGCCAGGGCCCGCGAGGATCATCAGCGGCCCGCCCGGCGTCTCGACAGCGCGGCGTTGGGCCTCGTTCAGGATGTCATTCAGTGAAGCGGTCACAGGTTCGATTGTAGGAGCGCCCCCCTTACGGGACGCCCGTACCCGCGTCACTCCTCCACGGCCCATCCACAGAGGTCTCCAAGCCGGAGACTCGCCGCGTCAGACGATCGCGCACCCCGGAAGTGCGATGGACGCAAGCGGACCCGGCCGTCCGACGTCCGACCGGGTCCGCTTCGGAGGGGTTGGGAGGCACGTCCGTCGGGGGGACGTGCCTCCACTGCATACGCTGGCTGGTTAGCTCCTCGTGGGAGCGCCGTCGTCAAGCCACATGGCCTTGCTCTGGTCGCTCGAGTAGCAGGTGTAGTTCCCCATCCAACCGTGGCTGCGGTAGTTGAGGATGTAGTTGTGGTACGCGGGCCGCCCCTGCGGCTCCGGGAACCACGCCTGGTACACCTTGTCGTGGATGCGGTTGTAGATCTGGATCCACAGCTCCTTCTGAGCGTCCGCGTTGCTCTCCGCCCGCTGCTTCACCAGCAGGTCGTCCAGGTCCGCGTCGTTCACCGAGCCGTAGTTCAGGCTCCCCTCCGAGTGGTAGAAGGGGAAGATCCACTGGTCCATCGAGTACCCCGGAGGACCCCACAGGAACCCGATCATCGTGTCGAAGTTCCGGTCCGACATCAGCGTCACATGGGTCGGGTTGTCGACCTCGCGGAACGTGATGTTCACCTCCGGCAGGTTCTGGTTGATCCCCGGGACCACCAGCTGCGCCAGTTCCGTCCGGTAGTAGTACGACGGCATCTCCGCGACCAGCGGGGAGTCCGCCGTGTACCCGGCAGCCTGGAGCATCTTGGAGGCCTCGGCGGGGTCGAACTGGTACCACGGCCCCTGCGTCGCAGCGGTCGGGTAGGCGTCGAACATCAGCGGCCAGGGCATCGGGCCGTTGGAGTACGCGCCCTCCGGGTTCTGGTTGTCGCCGCCGTTGCGGGCCAGGTCGTACTCGTTGCGGTCGAAGGCCTTGGAGATACCCTGCCGCACGCGGTCGTCCTGGTAGACCGGGTTGGTCATCTGGAACTGGAACCCGTTAACGTTCGCACCACGCGCGATCGGGTACCGGTACCCGACCATCGTCTCCTGGTTCTCCTCGAACAGGGCTTCCAGGTCGGCCTGGTCACGGGCGGTGTAGTAGCCGTAGTTGTGCGTCGCGAACCCGGCGCGGGCCGCGTTCGTGTCGCTCTGGACGTACGTCTCCACGACGTCGACGTACGGCAGCTTGTTGCCGGCGTTGTCTTCCTCCCAGTAGTCCGGGTTCTTGTGGAAGACGGACCGCTCCTTCTGGGTCCACTCCTCCTGCGTGAACGGCCCCGTGCCGATCGCGACCTGCTGCCGCAGCTCGTCGTCGTCCACGAGCTCGGCCGGGTAGATGTAGGACCACGCACCGATCGAGGTCGGGAAGTCAGCCAGTGGCTGGTTCAGGTTGAAGACGAGCGTGTAGTCGTCCGGCGTCTCCATGCTCTCCACCATGGAGAACACGTCCGCCTGCGAGCCCGCCGAGTACATCTCGACGGTCTTCAACGCGTCTTGCGCGGTGAACTCACGGCCGTTGACCGGAGCCTTGTTGTGGAACTTCGCGCCCTTCCGCAGGTTGAAGGTGTGCTTCGTCCCGTCCTCGGACATCTCCCAGGACTCGGCCAGGTCCGGCTCGATGTCCACGCGGAACGGGTCCGCCAGCGCGCCTGTGATACCTCGGGTCAGCTTGTTCGAGGTATGCGACAGGGTGTTGTAGATCGTGCACGACAGCGTCCGCGCCAGGTCCATGCGCGGCGGGTCCAGGTACAGCACCTTCAGCGTGCCGCCCATCTTGGCGTTCACGCCCGGGTTGAGCTCCGCGGCGGACGGCGGCACCGGACCGTCGTACACACCGGGGACCACGCGCACCTGGTCCGCGGGGACGGGGGTGGTGCCCGCCGACTCCGTGGAGGCGGCCGTGGCCGTCAGCTGCTGGCCGACCTGCACGCCTGACCCGGCAGTGCCTTCCGGCTCTTCCTCATCGCCGCCACCGCAGCCGATCAGGGCTGCGCCTGCGAGTCCCGCAACGCCGAGGCCTGCCCCACGCAGGACTCCGCGCCGGCTCGCACGGCGGCTCCAATAGGTGGTCTCCATACGTTTCTGTCCCCTCCGGGATCCCCTCCTGGCAGCCGGCGGCTGCCTTGGCGGGAAAGATACCGATCACCTTAACTAAATTACAATCGTGGTTTACGTGTGTGTGAGCGAGAATCCGCGTGTTATCACAGCGATAACAATGCGCTCGCAGGGACGTGTGCCTCGTCGGCCGTCGCAGAGGGGCCACGACGCCGCAGAACGTCCTTTTATTCAGGTTCCGTGAAGCAAATGGAACCCGGCCGTCTGGCGACGGCCGGGTCGGAGGGGCAGCAACGGCTGCAACGGCCCTCGTCACGCCTCGAGGAGGAGGCGTGACGAGGGTCCGAGAGTGCTGTGGCCCGCCCCGCGAGCGGGCGAACCGCGACGGTCAGGCGGCTACGACGCCCACTTCCCGCCGTCGAGCCAGATCGACCGGCCCTGCGCACCGGAGTAGCACGTGTACGTGCCCACCCAGCCGTGGGTCCGGTAGTTCAGGATGTAGTTGTTGTGCACGGCGCGGTTCAGCCGCTCCGGCATCCACACCTGGTAGAGCTTGTCGTGGATGCGGTCCCAGATCTGCTGCCAGACTTCCTTCTGGGCGTCCGCGTTGGACTCCGCACGCTGCTTCACTAGCATGTCGTCCAGGTCCGGGTCCACGATCGATCCGTAGTTGAGGCTCCCCTCCGAGTGGTAGAAGGGGTAGATCCACTGGTCCATCGAGTACCCCGGCGGCCCCCAGAGGAAGCCGGTCGCGGACTCGAAGTTCCGGTCCGACATCAGCGTCACGAAGGTGGGGTTGTCCACCTCGCGGAACGTGATGTTCACCTCCGGCAGGTTCTGGTTGATGGCCGGCAGGATCAGCTGCGAGAGCTCCACCCGGTTGTACCAGGCCTGCACTTCCGTCACGAGCGGGTTGTCGGCGGTGAAGCCGGCCGCCTGCATCAGCTTGGACGCTTCGGCGGGGTCGAACGTCTGGTACCACTGGCCGTTCGCGGCGGCCGTGGGGTATGCGTCGTACAGCAGCGGCCACGGCATCGGGCCGTTGGAGTAGGCGCCCTCCGGGTTTGCGTTGTCACCACCACGAGCGAGGTCGTACTCGTTCGCGTCCAGCGCCAACGCCCAGGCGCGACGCACGCGGTCGTCCTGGTACGTCGGGTTCTTCAGCTGGAACTGGAACCCGTTGATGTTCGCGCCACGCGAGATCGGGAACACGCCCGCGACGATGGTGTCCGGGCTCTCCCGCACGAGGAGGTCAAGCACGTCGTCCGTGGGGGCGGCGAAGTGGCCGTAGTTGTCCGTGAGCAGACCCGCCTGATGGGCGTTCAGGTCGCTCTGGACGTAGGTCTCCACGCCGTCCAGGTACGGCAGCTGGTTGCCTGCCGCGTCCTTCTCCCAGTAGTCAGGGTTCCGTGCGAAGACGGAGCGCTCCTTCTGGGTCCACTCCTCCTGGGTGAACGGGCCCGTACCGACCGCGACCTGCTGACGCAGGTCCTCGTCGTCGACGAGTTCGACCGGGTAGATGTACGACCACGCCGCCACGTTCAGCGGGAAGTCGTTCAGGGGCTGGTCCAGGTTGAAGACGACGGTGTAGTCGTCCGGCGTCTCCATGCTCTCGACCATGGAGAACACGTCGGCCTGCGAACCGGCCGAGTACATCTCCACCGTCTTGACGACGTCCTGAGCGGTGAACTCCCGGCCGTTGGTCGGGGCCTTGTTGTGGAACTTCACGCCCTGGCGCAGGTTGAAGGTGTGCTTCGTGCCGCCCTCGGAGACCTCCCACGACTCGGCGAGGTCAGGCTCGATCTCCACGCGGAACGGGTCGGCCAGCGGGCCGAGCTTTGCGCGGGTGAGCATGTTGTTGGTGTGCGCCAGCGTGGTGTAGATGGTGCAGGACAGCGTCCGCGCCAGGTCCATGCGCGGGGGGTCCAGGTAGACCATCTTCGACACGCCGCCGTAGACGGCGTTGACACCGGGGTTCAACTCCGCCGCGGACGGTGGAAGCGGGCCCTGGTAGATGCCCGGGGCGAGACGTACCTGGTCCGCGGGGACCGGCGTCGCGTTCGCGTCCTGCGTCGTCCCGACCGCGGTCGCGGTCAGCTGTGCGCCGGTGTTGCCGCCACTGGTGGTGCCGCCACCATCGTCATCGCCACCGCACCCGATCAGGGCTGCGCCGGCGAGGCCGGCAACGCCGAGGCCCGCACCGCGGAGCACCCCGCGTCGGCCCACGCGCCGACCCCAATACGTGGATTCCATCCCAACTCCCTCCGATGGTTCCCCCTGGCGCAAGCAGACGCTTGTGCCGCGCGGAACGATAACTTCTGTCGTAATGCATTACAACCATGATTCTCACACGATTGCGAGAGTTCTCACGCTGTGAGACGAGTGGGTACGAGTGATGTGGGACATTCACAGCCGCTAGATGCCGTGGAAGACTTCGTGTTGCTCAGTCTTCGCTCAGAACAGAGATCATTCTGTAAATCATAACGAGACAATTCGCACGATCAGACGGCTCGAGCGTGGCGCCGAGCTAGCCCTCGGAGCGCCCGAATACCCCGATCACGCAGCGGACAACACGCAGAGGACAACACGCAGAGGACAACACGCAGAGGACCCGGCCTTGCGGCCGGGTCCTCTCGTCCCCCGAGGATGCCCGAGGGCGCCCTCGATGGGCTGTTACTCCTCGTGGAGTGCTAGCGGTTCGCCCACGGCGAGCCGTCGTCGATCCACATCGCGCGGGCCTGGTCACCCGCGTAGCAGGTGTACGACCCGATCCAGCCATGCTCACGCATGTTGAGGAAGTAGTTGTGCCAGACGGAGCGGTTCTGCGCCTCCGGAAACCACGCCTGGTACACCTTGTCGTGGATGCGGTCGTAGATCTGCGTCCACAGGGTCTTCTGCTCGTCGGCGTTCGTCGCCGCCCGCTGCTTCACCAGGAGATCGTCCAGGTCTGGGTCGTTCACCGACCCGTAGTTCAGGCTCCCCTCCGAGTGGTAGAAGGGGAAGATCCACTGGTCCATCGAGTAGCCCGGCGGCCCCCACAGGAACCCGATCATCGTGTCGAAGTTCCGGTCTGACATCAGCGTCACGTGGGTCGGGTTGTCGACCTCGCGGAACGTGATGTTCACCTCCGGCAGGTTCTGGTTGATGCCCGGCACCACCAGCTGCGCCAGCTCCGTCCGGTAGTAGAACGACGGCATCTCCGCGACCAGCTGGTTGTCGGTCGTGTAACCGGCGGCCTGCATCATCTTGGACGCTTCCGCGGCGTTGAACTGGTACCACGGCCCCTGCACGGCAGCGGTCGGATAGCCATCGAACAGCAGCGGCCACGGCATCGGGCTGTTCGAGTACGCGCCCTCCGGGTTCTGGTTGTCACCGCCGTTGCGGGCCAGGTCGTACTCGTTGCGGTCCATGGCGAGGGAGATCGCCTGCCGGACGCGGTCGTCCTGGTAGACCGGGTTCGTCATCTGGAACTGGAACCCGTTGACGTTCGCGCCTCGAGAGATCGGGAACGTCTCACCCACCATCGTGTCGCTGTTCGCGGCGTACAGCGCTTCCAGGTCGTCCTGGTCACGACCACTGATCCAGCCGTAGTTGTCCGTCGCGAAGCCCGCACGCTGAGCGTTCTCGTCGCTCTGGACGAAGAGCTCCACGCCGTCCATGTACGGCAGCTTGTTGCCCGCGTTGTCGACCTCCCAGTAGTCCGGGTTGGCCGAGAACGTGGAGCGCTCCTTCTGGATCCACTGCTCCTGCACGAACGGACCGGTACCGATCGCGACCTGCTGACGCATCTCCTCGTCGTCGATCAGCTCGACGGGGTAGATGAACGACCAGGCGCCCACGGAGAGCGGGAAGTCGGCCAGCGGCTGGTCGAGGTTGAAGACCACCGTGTAGTCGTCCGGGGCCTCGATGCTGTCCACCATCGAGAAGACGTCCGCCTGCGAGCCCGCCGAGTACATCTCGACGGTCTTCACGACGTCCTGCGAGGTGAACTCGCGGCCGTTGACCGGGGCCTTGTTGTGGAACTTGGCGCCCTGCCGCAGCTTGAACGTGTGCTTCGAGCCGCCCTCGGACACCTCCCACGACTCGGCGAGGTCCGGCTCCAGGTCGACCCGGAACGGGTCGGCCGTCGGCCCCACCTTGCCGCGGGTGAGGCGGTTCGAGGTGTGCGCGAGCGTGGTGAAGATCGTGCAGGACAGCGTCCGGGCCAGGTCCATGCGCGGCGGGTCCAGGTACAGCTGCTTGCTGATGCCGCCACGCTTCGCGTTCACGCCCGGGTTCAGCTCGGCTGGCGTCGGGCCCAGCGGGCCGGTGTACAGGCCGGGCACAGCCCGCACCTGGTCCGCCGGCACCGGCGTGCTGCCCGCGCCGGCTGTGCCGACGGCGGTGGCGGTGAGCTGGGCGCCCACCTGGCCGCCGGTCGACGGCGTGCTGTCGGCCCCTCCGTCGTCGTCATCACCCCCACAACCGATGAGCGCTGCGCCCGCGAGTCCGGCAACGCCGAGGCTCGCGCCACGCAAGACAGCCCGCCGGCCCAAGGGCGAACGGGTCCAATAATTGGAATCCATGCGTACTCCCCTCCGGAGTCCCCTCCTGGCAGCCATGAGGCCGCCTTGGACATGGGACGATAGAGAGCAGGACGAGCCATCACAATACGCATATCGGTGGTGATGAGAGACTTCGGGAGACATCGGGAGGGTACGCGAGCGCACAACGCTTGTTGTAGGCATCACAGCGGTAATCCCGGCGTCAGCGGCGCTTCGAACAACAGAGGACCCGGCCATAAGGCCGGGTCCTCCTGTCCATCGTGGACGCCCGAGGGCGCCCTCGACGGGCTGTTACGCCTCGATCGTCAGCGGTCCGCCCACGGCGAGCCGTCGTCGATCCACATCGCGCGGGCCTGGTCGGCGGCGTAGCAGGTGTACGAACCGATCCAGCCGTGCTCACGCATGTTGAGGAAGTAGTTGTGCCAGACGGAGCGGTTCTGCGCTTCCGGGAACCACGCCTGGTACACCTTGTCGTGGATGCGGTCGTAGACCTGCGTCCACAGATCCTTCTGCTCATCCGGGTTGCTCGAGGCCCGCTGCTTGACCAGCAGGTCGTCCAGCTCCGGATCGTTCACCGACCCATAGTTCAGGCTGCCCGTGGAGTGGTAGAAGGGGTAGATCCACTGGTCCATGGAGTACCCCGGCGGGCCCCACAGGAACCCGATCATCGTGTCGAAGTTCCGGTCCGACATCAGCGTCACGTGGGTCGGGTTGTCGACCTCGCGGAACGTGATGTTCACCTCCGGCAGCGACTG
>JALOAM010000277.1 GCA_023228765.1 Dehalococcoidia bacterium | reverse complement strand
CTCGACACAGCACGCCGGATTGCGAGGACGGCGTGACGACCGGGAGCACGAGAACGCCGGCTACGAGGGCGGCCGGTCCACGATCACGCCGGAGCCCTCGAGGGCCGCGACCTCCGCCGAGGTGAGCCCGACGGCCTCCAGGACCTCGCGGTTGTGTTCGCCGAGGCCGGGCGCGCGGCGCCATTCCTCGTAGCCGCGGACACCACCGAAGCGGACCGGGAGGCCGTCATACGTGCGGGCGCCGGTGTCCAGCTCCTGGGTCGAGAAGAAGTAGTCACGCCGCCGCAGGTGCGAGTCGTGGTGCCACTCCGGCGCGGACTGCACGGCTCCCGCCGCGATGCCGGCCTCCTGCAGCGCCGTCATCAGCGCGGCCTTGGACTGTCCCGCCGCCCAGCCCTCGATCGCCGCGTCGAGGGCGTCCCGGTGCGCGAGGCGGTCCTCCAGTGTCGCGAACTCCGGGCGGATACCCCACCCCAGTCCCGCGAGGTCGCAGAGCGCACGCCAGCCCTCCGCGTCCGTGACGGTGAGGGCGAGCCACTCGTCCTCGCCGGCGCAGCGATAGACGCCGTGCGGCGCCATCCTCGGGTGGCCGTTGCCGAGACGCGGCGGCGCGTCGCCCGTGAGCTGGTATTCGATCGCCTGTTCGCCGAAGAAGGTGATGCCGGCCTCGTGCTGCGACAGCTCGATGAACGCGCCCTCGCCGGTGCGGGCGCGCCGTTCGAGGGCGGTGAGGACGGCAGCCGCCGCGGCGGTGCCGGACATCGCGTCCGTGATCGCCTGCACGGACATCCTCGGGTCGTCCGGGCCGTAGCCCATGAGGCCGGTCGCGCCGGTGAGCGGTTCGATGCTGGGGCCGAGGCCGACGTAGTCGCGGTACGGCCCTTCGAGGCCGAACGCCGGCATCGCGACGTAGATCACTCGCGGGTTCACCTCGCGCAGCACGTCGTAGCCGAGACCCAGCGAGGGCATGGCACGCGCACTGAAGTTCTCGATGACGACGTCGCTGTGCGCCACCAGCCGCAGGAGGGCGTCGCGGCCCGCGGGCGCCTTGAGGTCCACCGCGAGGCTGCGCTTGTTGCGGTTGAGCTTGTTGTTCAGCCCGTTGCGGTTCCACGGTCGGTCGCCTGGGTCGTCCTCCGCGAAGTAGCCGGGCGAGCCGCGCAGCACCACTGCCGGGCCTCGGCCGGTCGGCGCCTCGACCTTGATCACGTCAGCGCCGAGGTCGCCGAGGATGCGCGTCGCCAGCGGCCCGGACCAGATGCGCGTCAGGTCGGCGATGCGCACGCCCTCCAGTGGCCGGTGTGCGACGCGCGCGGCGAGGCCGGCGTCCGGCGCCACCTCGCGCGGGCCGAGGTCGAGCGAGGCGAGGGGCGCCTCGGGCGGTCGTTCAGGAGGGGGCGGCTCACCGGCGAAGCGGAAGGGCGAGCCGGCGGTGCGGATCGAGGTGCCCTCGATGGGCCGCCAGAACTCCCGCGCCGCGAGGTGCCGGTCCTCGATCATCTCGGGGAGTGTGAGGACGGTGCCGACGGGGACGCGCCAGACCTCCTGCCCCTCGCGGAGGAAGCGCTCGCGGGTCCAGTCGCCGAAGGCCTCCGCCATCATGGCGTCCATGCGGTCGTACCGCTTCATGCGCTCGCCGTCCGTGGCCCACTCCGGATCGGCGGCCAGCTCGGGCTTGCCGAGCATCGCTGTGAACGCCTCCCAGAACGAGACGATCACGTTCACGGCGGCATGGCCGTCCGCGACGGGGAGCATGGTCGTGGGGCAGAGGTTCTCCCAGCGGTTCCCGTGCCGGCTGCGCACCCGCCCCTGGTGCGTCCACATGACGTCCGTGAACTGGTGCAGTGTCGCGATCACCTCGAGCACGGAGATCTCGAGCGGCGCGGGGACGCCACCGCTCGCGCGGTAGAGGTACGCCGCGAGCGCCGCGACGTAGGTGTAGTTGCCGGCCTGGTAGTAGGGGTAGCGGCCGGGGAAGGTGAGCGGCGCGCGGCCCGGGTCGCCGGAGAGATAGGTGTACCCACCGAGCGCGAGCATCGTCGCCGCCGTCGCCTCGTAGTCGCGGTACGGCCCGTCGAGGCCGAACGGGGTGATGCTCACCCGCACCAGCGGATCGTCCTCCCCCTCCGGTTCGAGCAGCCCGAGGGCGAGCACCTCCCGCGCGGGGAGGTCCGTGATCAGGATGTCGGCCGCGCCGAGGACCTCGCGGAGGTGCGCCTGGCCCTCGGGGGTGTCGCGGTCGAGGAGCAGGCGGCGCTTCCCGCCGTTGAGGTAGAGGTCGTCCGCTTCGAGGCCGTGCGGACGGTGGGGCGACTCGACCTTGATGACCTGGGCGCCCCAGCGCGCGAAGAGCTTGGCGGCATACGCCGCGGCGTCCTCTCGGTCGCTCAGCTCGACGACGCGCATCAGCGTCCGCCTCTTCCCCCGGCCCGACTATGGCCGGTACGGCACCGGTGAGGGGCCGAGTTGCGACGCGAGGATGCGCTGCGCGTCGTGTACGAACTCCACGAGCAAGGGCCGCGTCTCGCGCGGGTCGATGATGTCCTGGCCGGTGCTCTCCGCCGTCCGGAACGGGGAGGCCAACGCTTCCAGGCGTGCCTCGATCTCCGCGCGCTTCGCCTCGGGGTCGGGCGCCGACTCGATCTCTCGGCGGTACGCGGCGCTCGCCCCACCCTGGATGTGCATCGAGCCCCAGCGTGCGGAGGGCCACGCGTAGCGGCGGAACATGCCGGACGGGCGCTGCTGGCACTGCCCGGCGACGCCGAACAGCCGCCCCACCACCACGGTGCACCACGGCATCTGGCTCTCGCAGGTCGCGACGACGAGGCGCGCCCCGGCCCGCTCGATGCCGCGCTTTTCCGACTCCAACCCCACGAGGAATCCCGGCTCGTCGGCGAAGGAGATCAGCGGAAGGTGGAAGGTGTCGCAGAGCTGGAGTAATCGGATCACCTTGTCGCCCGCGGAGACGTCCGTGGTGCCGCCC
>JALOAM010000276.1 GCA_023228765.1 Dehalococcoidia bacterium | reverse complement strand
CGTCTCCATCCGCCTGAACGACCCGACCGCCATCGGCCGCGTCAGCGTGAACATCCGCAACACCGGGACGGGCGTCCTCTCCTGGGTCGCCGAGCCCTCGGCGGGGTTCCTGAAGCTGACGCCTCCAGGTGGGGTCGCCCTCGGGAGCGGCGTGTCCTGCACCACGGGTACCTGCCCCCACGGCACCCTCACGATCGAGGTGAACCCGACGCTCCTCCCCGCGAGCACGGCGAGCGCCACCGTGACGGTGCGTTCGCCCAACGGCGGCGCGGGCACCGTGAGGATCACCGTGAACGTCCTCGCGGACTTCGAGGTGGGCGTGCCCGGTACGAGCCGCGCGCGCTGATCCCCAACAGGGTCGGGGTCGGGTCTCCTCCGACCCTCTCCCGCTTCGCGGGCGAGGGGGCCGGAATCCGGAGCCTGCGGGCAGGCTGCCTATACTCGATCCAGACCTGTTCGAGGCCCTCGACGGCCTCGCCCATCCCCCTGACCGACGGACGGAGACGCGATGTTCCTCCTCAATCTCGTGCGCAACTGGCTGGAGGACGTCCGGCGTAACCACGGACTGGAACACGCCACCGTCGCCGTCCTCTTCGCCCGTCGAGGCCCGCAACGGCTGGCGGGGCGCGCGAGCGGGAACGGGTTCTTCATCCTCGGGAAGGTGGACGCGACCACGCTCGAGTCGTGCGCACAGGAGGCACTCTCCCGCATCCAGCGCGGCGAGTCCGGCCTCGTGGTCTCGCCGATGTGCGGGACGAACCTGGTGGTGACGGGCGGCGTGTGCGCGGTGGCGACGATGGTGTCCCTCACGCTGTCGCGCGAGAAGAAGCCGCAGGAACGCCTCGGCGACGCGATCTCGGCCTCCACCATCGGGGCGCTCGCCGCGCAGCCCATCGGCCGCCTCGTGCAGGAAAAGATCACGACCATGGCCGACCACGCGACGACCGAGGTGGTGCGGGTCCGCCAGTTCACCCCCTGGCTGCTGAAGGTCTACACGCACCGCGGGTAGCGGCAGCGGGGCTCCGCTACAACAGCGAACCCTGCGTCTCCGGCTCCGCCTCTTCGAGGCAGGCGGGGTCATCGTGCTTCACGGAGTTCACCCGCTGCGTCACGGGACGCGCCACGAGGAAGCCATCCTCCACGGGCCGGAGGAGCGCCTTCAGCCGCTCGATCGGCTCCTCCGCGTGGAGCCAGGCGTCGACCGCCTCGGCGTCCGGAAGGATGACCGGCATCCGGTCGTGGATGTTCCCGACCAGCCCGTTCGCCCTCGTGGTGATGATCGTGAACGTGGTCGCGGGGGCGGGCTCGCCTCGGAGGCGGGTCGTGACATGGAGGCCGGCGAAGGCGAAGACCTCGTCATCGGGCCGGTGGAACCAGAACGGCCGCCGCGACTTGGCCTCGCCGGTCCACTCGTAGAACCCGTCGGCGGGGACGATGCAGCGGCCGGTGACGAAGGCGTCCCGTGACACCTTCGTCGTCTCGACGGTCTCCGCCCGCACGTTGATGTGCTTCGCCCCGGAGCGACGGTCCGGCTCCCACCAGTTCACGAGGCCCCACGTCGCCAGTTGCGGCACGCGCTGCTCGCGCTGGTCGGTTGCGATCCAGTGCTCCTGCATCGGCGCCCGGTTGTACGTGGGCTCGTACCGGTCGTCGAAGAGCTCGCTCGTCGGAATGCCGAGGGCTGCCGCGACGAAGTCCTCGTTCTCCGGGGTCAGGGTGAAGCGCCCACACATGCGTGGAAGTGTACCCTCGCGCTCGTGAGCCGCCCGCCCGAACCAGCGCCCCGAGGCACCCCGTCCGCCACGCGCCTCTGGGCTGCCGGGACCGCCATCCTGCTCCTCGCGCTCTACTGCTGGACGCTCGCGCCCTCCATCTCCGAGCTGCACGACAACCTCGACAGCGCCGAACTCGTAGTGGTCGCCTCGGTCAGCGGTGTGGCGCACCCACCCGGCGCGGCGATCTGGCTCCCCCTCGGCCGAGGCGCGCTGGAGGCGTTCGTCTTCCTCGACGAGCCGGCGGCGCGCACCAACCTGCTCTCCGCGCTCTGCATGGCCACGGCCGGTGGCGTCCTTGTCCTCGCGACACCGCGATGGCGACCCGGCATGCCCGGGTGGGCGGCTGCACTCGCCGGGGTCCTCGCCGGGGTCGCGCCGATCCCATGGGCACAGGGCATCGTCACCGAGGTGCTCGCGCTGCAGGCGTTGCTCACCGCCCTCGCGCTGTGGCTCGCCCCAGACGCCGCCGAGGGCAGGCGCTGGCCCGCCTTCGCGCTCGTCCTCGGCCTGATGGCCTGGAACCACCCGACCGGCCTCGCCGTCGCGATTCCCCTCGCGGTGGCGTGTGCCTGGAGCATGCGCCCACCGAGGAAGGCGTGGCCGCCGACGCTCGCCGCGTTCCTCCTGCCGGGCGTCTTCAGCGTCGCGTACCTCTGGCTGCGCGCGGGCGCCTCGATCGCGTGGGGCGACACGGGGAGCGTCGGAGGGATCTGGGACCACCTGAGCGGGCGCATCTACCAGGACGTGATCGACCTCGGCGGCGCGCCGTCCTCGATCCCGGAGACGCTCCGCCGCGCCCTCCGTCAGCTCCCACCGCCCGCGTGGCTGTTCGTCATACCCGGCGCGATGGCGATCGCCCACACCCGACCGAGGCTCGCCACCGCCCTCGCGGCGTCGTGCGCGATACTCGTGGTGTTCGTCTCTGCCTACCGCGCCACGGGGAGGCAGGACTACCTCACCCCCGTCGTCTTCATCGCCGCGATGCTGGCCGCGCACGGTGCCGCCGAGACATGGGACTGGCTCCGAGGGCGGCTCGACGGCCGCTCCGTCCTCCGCCCGATCGCCCTCGTGACAGCGGTCGCGATCATCGCGATCGTCGGCGGATGGACGTGGCTCAACGGTGACGAGGTCAGCCGTCGGGGAGACACCCAGATCCGCGACACCGCCGTCGCCCTCCTCCGCGCCGCTCCGCCCGAGGCCCACCTCGAGACATCCGATGACGGCGACACCTTC
>JALOAM010000053.1 GCA_023228765.1 Dehalococcoidia bacterium | reverse complement strand
CGTCCCAGACCGTCGCTGCGTTCCGCCAGGTAGTCCAGCAGCCGGACGAAGTCCGCCTCGCAGCCATCCTCGAACCCCGGGTCAAGCACCATCGTGCTGTCGACGACGCGCCGGCGGCCCGTCGCCTGGTGGCGCCAGACCTCACGGAGGTCGCGCCCCGCGTCCCAGAGGCCCGCGCACGCCACGATGCGACCGTCCCGTTCGAGGACGAAGAAGTCGCCATAGCCGTACACGTGCGGCCAGAACACGTCGCGTGGGGCCGCACCGGCCGAGGACAACCGCTCGTCGAGCGTCCATGCCGTGGCCGGCGCAACGAAATCGAACCCCTCGCGTCGCGCCACGATCAGCGTCGCGCACCGATCGAGGTCCGCGCGCTCCGCGGGGCGGATCCCGGTGGCGTCGCCGCCGTCCTCGTAGCGCGTCCCCACCAGGTGGTGCACGGTGACCGGCACCCCGGGGACGTCCTCGGTCGCGTCGTCCGCGAGGATGGCGGTGGTGCGTCCTTTCGCGCGGAGCCAGGAGTGACCACCCATGTTCTTCGGACGCACGAGGTAGAACGACGCGTTCGCTGGCCACGCCGAGGATGGCCGCGGGACGTGGCTGATCAGGCGAGAGACACCCCATCCCCGCGCCTCCGAGCGGACGACGAAGCCGCTCTGGTACTCGAACGGGTACAGCTCACCGGCGACGCGGAGCCGAGGGTAGGCGCGCGACACCGCGCCGAGGATCACGCCACGGTCTTCCACCACCTGGACGTGGGGGCGCTCCTGCAACCGGGACTGGGCGAAGGAGTACGGCCCGCGCTCGAAGGTGACCATCCACTCCCCGTCAGGCTCGGGAGCGTGCGCGTACGTCTCCGCGATCGCCTCGTTGTCCAGCCAGGTCGCCTGCCGGACGCGGAGCGTGCCGAACATCAGCCGCTCGTGGTCGTCCAGCCAGCGCTCGACCTCGGCGCGGGTCGCGGAGCGGGCGAGCCAGCGCTCCACCTGCTCCGCCGCCACCTGCAGCTCCATCGCCCGGTCGAGGAGCCCGAGCGGCCAGTCCTGCTCCCGGCTCATCGCAACCAGCTCAGGCGGCGCCACCCGCGGCGCGAAGACCGACTCCGAGACCGCGTTGCCTCGGGCGAGCCGCTCCGCCCGGAACCACTCGCCCACCTCCTCGCGCCCGGCGAGCCCGACGCGGTGGAGGATCTCCGAGAGGTGGTACTTGACCCCGCCCACGCCGATCCCGAGCTCGTCCGCGATCGCCTGGTTTCCGTACCCGAGCGCAACCAGCTCCGCGACCTGCCACTGTCGCTCGGTGATACGCGGCAATGCGCGCGTGATCCGGGGCTGGGCCATCGATGACTCCTCGGAGCATAGTCGCTGACACTCCGTGCCAACGCACTAGCCATTTTCCTAGTCGAGGTAGAGAACGTGGTTGCGTGCAGGTGAGCATCAGGATTGGGAGGCTGGGCCCCGGCGTCGGCCTCCGTGCTTCCTCCACGAACAACCAGAGCAGAATCAGAGGAGAGCACGCGCGCTCCGATAGACATCGGTAGCGGCCGCGAACCCTCGGCTAGAGGGTCGCCACCCAGGCTTCGAAGATCAGGGTTTCTCCTGACAAACACGCGGATCGCTTCCGGAAGGGCAACGTTCTACTGGTGTGGAGCAGGGGTTGGCTCCTTAAGTGTCGCGAGGCGGGCGACGGCTGGGGTTTTGGGACATGATGACTGCGAACTACGGCTACCTGGCCTACGAGCTGCGCGACGGCGTCCTGCAGGACATGGTCGCGATTGGACTGCTGATCGAGGCAGCCCGGACGGCCCTCCGCTCGGGCGCTCCGTCGAATGATGTCGAGGCGATCCTCGACCGGGCGCAGCAGGCGACACGCCGCGACCTCGGCGAGCTTCGGTCGATGATCGACCGGCTCAAGCCGGCGGCGTAGCCGAGGCAATCCCCACCGGCGCCGTGTTGCCGGCGGTCTCGAGCGCCCGCAATAGCTGCGCCTTGCGCGCGGCGAAGTCCGTCGTCGCCGTGTCGTCCGAGGTCCTCGGGCGAGGCAGGGGGACCTCCACCCGGTGCACGATGCGCCCGGGCCGGGGCGACATGACGAAGACGACGTCGGAGAGGACGAGTGCCTCCTCGACGTCGTGGGTGACGAGGAGCACCGTCCGGCGGTGCTCCTGCCAGACCGCCTGCAGCCACTGCTGCATCTCGCGCCGCGTGATCGCGTCCAGCGCGCCGAACGGCTCGTCGAGCAACATGACGTCGCGAGGCAACAGGCACGTGCGCAGCAGCGCGAGCCGCTGACGCATCCCCCCGGACAGCTGCGCCGGCCAGGCGCGCTCGAACCCCTCGAGGCCGAACTGCGGGAGGAGGCGTCGAGCCTCCGCGCGGGCTTCCGCGGCCGGTACACCCGCCAGCTCCGCGCCGAGCGCCGCGTTGGCGACCGCACGACGCCACGGCAGCAGCAGGTCGCGCTGCGGCATGAACGCGGCGAGGCCGGGTCGTCCCATGGCCGAGATACCCTCGATGGCGGCCTCGCCGCGCTGAGGGCGGGCGAGGCCGGCGAGGATGCGAAGCAGGGTGCTCTTCCCGCACCCGCTGGGCCCGACGAGGCTCACGAACTGTCCCGGCTCCACCCTCAGGCTCACGTCCTGCAGGGCGCGGACGGGCGTGCCCCCACCAAAGGTGAGGGTCACGTCCTCGACGTGGATGGCCGGAGGGGGGATGGCCGGGTCAGTCATCGCGCTTGCCTCCGACTACGGGAGGAAGTCATTCGTGAACGCAGCCGGCGTGTCCGCGGGCTCCTCCAGCAGGCCGGCATCCAGGAGGAAGTCCGCGAAGGCCGACCAGACCTCCGGGTCCTGTGTGCCCCACGGCCCCTCACCCACGAACTTCGGCGCGTGGTACTCCACCGCGGCACGCACGAGCGCCTCGTCCAGCTCGGGCGCTGCGGCAAGGAGAGCGTCCGCCGCCGCCGAGGGGTCGGCGATCGCGCCCTCGTAGCCTCGCGTGGTGGCCTCCAGGAAGGCGCGGATGGTGTCCGGATGGTCCGCGATCATCTCCTCGGAGGTGGTGAAGACCGGCGTGTACCAGTCCGGGATGCAGTCCAGCCAGTCCACGAACTTCACCGTGGTGATGTCCTTGCCCTCGACCTCGCGGGCGCGGAGGGCGTCCCAGCCCTCGAACACCCAGACGAAGTCGAAGCGCCCCTGCTCCATGCCGGCGAGGTAGTCGACGTTGCCGACTTCCACCATCTCGACGGCATCGGGGTCGCCACCGTCGCAGGCGACGAGGGTCCGCAGCAGCTCCGTCTCCAACGGGCCGCCGTAGCCACCGTACGTCTTGCCCTCGAAGTCCGCGGGGCGAGTGATGCCGGAGTCGGCGAGGGCCATGAAGGACGAGTCGTTGTACGGCAGGATCGCCGCGATCGAGACCACGGGGACGCCGGCCGCGCGGGCGGGGAGGACGGACTCCGCCACGGAGATGCCAAAGTCCGCCCCGCCGGTGCCGACCACCTGGTCGACACCTGCCGTCGCCGGCTCCACGATCTCCACGTTGAGGCCGGCTTCCTCGTACCAACCGTTCGCGACGGCCATGTAGATGCCGGCGTGCTGGGCGTTGGGCGTCCAGTTCAGCATCAGCGTAACGTCCGTGAGGTCACCCGAGGGCGTCGAGGTCCCCTCGGCCGTACCGGTCGGGGAGGCGGTGCCGGTCGCTTCGGACTCCGCGGTCGCGGTCTCAGTCGGTTCGCCGTCCTCGTTGCTCCCGCACGCGACCAGGGCCAGCGAGGACACCAGTAGCAGGGCCAGCGCCCAGGGGCGTCGGGCCAGCAGGCGTCCCAGCAGGTGCGCTCGCGACCGGGCTGGCGGCTGCGGACTCAGGCTCGTACTCATTCGGTTCCTCCGAGTTCTGGTTGGGTGACTCATGCCTGCCGCTGGCGCCCTCCGGGCTGCCGTGGGCGTACTGCCACGGCATCGCGAGGCGTGCGGCCAGGTGCACCAGGGCGAACAGCAGGATGCTCACCGCGGCGATGACCACCACGGCGACGAACACGCGGTCCACGCGGAACGCCGTCTGCGACCGCGTGATGAACAACCCCAGCCCGTCCTTCGCGCCCACCCACTCCGCGATGACCGCCCCCAGCACGGCGTACGTCGCGCTGATCTGCAGTCCGGCGAAGAAGGAGGGCACGGCGCTGGGCACCAGGATGCTGCGCAGCACCTGGAGGCGGCTCGCGCCAAACGACCGTGCGAGGTCCACGAGGTCGCGGTCCGCCCGCAGCAGCCCGTCCGTGGTGGAGACGACGATCGGGAAGAAGCAGATCATGGCCACGGTGAACACCTTCGGCATGATGCCGAAGCCGAACCACACCACGATCAGCGGCGCCATCACGATCATCGGGACGTTCTGGGACAGCACCAGCAGCGGGTAGACCGCCCGCCGCAGCGGCGCGAACCCCGCCAGCAGTGCCGCGATCGTGGTGCCGAGGACGCACGCGAGGGCGAGGCCGAGGACGGCCTCCGTCATCGTCGTGCGGATGTGCGCGGGCAGGGTGCCGCGGACCTCGAGGAAGGCCTCCCACACCCGCCCCGGCGAGGGCAGCAGGTACGGCTGCAGGTCGAACACGCGCACGGCGAGGTCCCACGCGACCACCAGGGCCACGAGGAACAGCGCCGCGGGCGCGTATCGGACGGCGAACCGCGCGAGCATCGAGGGCTACCGGAACTTCCCGGTGAGCGACGCCATCGTCGCGCCCGTGGCGGCGTCGCGAGACTGGGCGAACTTCACGACCGAGACCACGGAGTCAGCACCCGCGTTCAGGCATGCCTCGTGGACAGCACGACCGAGGGCCCAGATGGCATCCGGATCGCCCTCGACAGTCGTGCCGAGCGCGTCGACCTCGTACGGGAGGCCGGACTGCTGGATGACGGCGATCGCCGCCTCGACGTGGGCGTACTTGCTGTCAGGCGTGCCGGGCGGGTTCGCCAGGCACTCGATCTCCATGATCATGTGCGACCTCCATCGGACGGGTACGACACGGCGTGTGCCGCCGAACGCTGCCCGTCGGTCGCGTGATCCTCACGAGGCGCGCCTCGACGAGGCCGGTCCCGAGGGAGGGTGCCGGAATAGAGAGAGTCGGGTGTCCTGAGAGGGGATCCGCCATCGCTCGCTCCGCTTCCCTACGCTCGCATTACCGAGGTCAGGTTCCCGGGGTGGTCCTTACGGATCTCAGCCTTGCGGCCCCCCCAGCGGCTCACCGTGTACCGGTGTGTTGGCCCTCAGGCTACCACGTTCCCGCCTGCAGAGGACCCAGGGGTGCCACCGCGATCACCCTCCGCGGGCGCACGTAGCCGCCTCGCCCGCGTACCGTGGATCCGACCCGAGCGTGGCGGCGCCTCGGTCGGATGAGGGCCCGGGCCATCTCGGACGGTCGGCTCCGGAGCGTGGCGCCCTCGACGGGACGTGCGGTTGGGCAAGAGCATCGCGCGAGGGCTCCTGCAGGTCGGCTTCGCCGTGGGCGCACTCGCCGTCTTCTTCTGGCGGGTCGACACCGGCGAGGTGATCGAGCAGCTGGGGAAGATCGACCTCTGCTGGGCGCTCATCGCCCTCATCGCGTTCACGGCCTCCAAGGTGCTGCACGCGTGGCGGTGGTGGCACTTCCTCGGACGGCCGGAGGCTCCCATCGCGCCGCTCGCGGGCGTGTTCCTCGTCGCGAACATGGCCAACTCGCTCCTCCCGCTCCGCGCGGGGGACCTGCTGCGTGTCGAGGTGCCGGCGAAGCGCTTCGGGATCCCTCGGAGCCTGCTGGCGAGCAGCGTGTTCGTCGTCGAGTCCGTGCTGGACCTGTTCGCGTTCGCCATCCTGCTGGTGGTCGCGTTGCTGATGGCCGACCTGCCGCCTGTGTTGCGCCCGCTCGTCGGCCTCGTCGGTGGGTCCGCCGTCGTGCTCTTCGGCGCGATGGTCGTCCTCGTGCGTTCGCGAGATGCGGTCGAGCGATGGACCAACCACATCTTCGAGCGGCTCCCGGAGCGCATCGCTCGACCGCTGGAGGCTCGCCTCCCCGACTTCGTGGACGGGATGGCCTCGCTCGGCACGAACGCCGAGGCGGCACGGGTGGTGGGGATCTCGCTGTTCGCGTGGATCGTGGAGGTGGGGGTCTACTTCCTGCTGGCGAAGGCGTTCGGCCTGGACCTGGACATGCCGCAGGCCCTCATCCTGATGATCGCAGCCAACCTCATCGTCTCGCTCCCCCTCACCCCGTGGAGCATCGGCCCGTACGAGCTCGCCGTGACGGAGGCGCTTGTCGCCATCGGCGCGCCCCGCAGCGAGGCCGGAGCGTTCGCCCTCGGCTCCCACCTCATGCTGCAGGCGTGGATCGTGGTCACCGGCGTCGGCGCGATGCTGTGGATCGGCCTCGGCGCCCGCGACCTCTGGCCCGGCGGGCGCGGCAACGACCGTGACGAGGCGCCCGTCGACGCCTCGAAGCACACGGGGGACTGAGGGCGACCCTACAGGTGCGGGTACCCCGCGGCTGCCTTGATCACCCGCGCCAGTTCCGCCTGGGCGGCCTCCAGCTTCGGGAGCCGCTCATCGATGGCGGTGCGGATCGAGTCCGCGAGCCAGGGCGAGGGATGCCGGTCGCTGATGGCGAGGGCGATGCAGGTGGTCCAGAACTCGGCGGCGAGCATCATCGGCGCGACGAGGGTCGCCTCGGTGGGGGTGAGCTGCGGCTCGGCGTGGGCCTGGTAGCCCGCGATGAAGGCGTGGAGCTGCCAGCCGTCCATCCACGCGTCGGTGACGAGCGAGCGGCCGATGTCCGCGACGCGCGCGTCGCGGTGCGCGAGGTCGAAGTCGAGGAGCGCGGTGACGTCGTTGCCCTCGAACAGGATGTTGTTGCCGAGGCACTCGAAGTAGACAACGTCGTCCGGCAGCTCGTTGTACCCGAGCTGTCCGAGGAGCGCGACGACCAGGTCGCGCATGTCCTCCAGCTTCGCGGCGCGCTCCGGGTCGGTGAGGGCGAACCAGGCGACGAGGGCGTGGAAGTCGGCGAACCCATCGAGGCGGAGCGGAGTGTCGAGGTCCGTGATGCGCCCGAAGCCGGGCCGCTGGCCCTCGCCCCAGTCGCGGAGGTCGGCGTGCAGCAGCGCCAGCAGCGAGCCCTTGCGCTGCATCGTGCGCTGGTCGAGGACGGGCGGCTCGCCGTCCCGGAACGGGAACAGCGCCCACCTCCCGGAGTCTGTCTCCAGCTGCGATCCGCCCGAGGCGACAATCGCCGGCGCAACGGGCCAGCCGCGCTCGTGGAGGAACTGGAGCAGCCGGTGCTCGTACGCGACGGAGGCCTGCGTCTGACGTCGGTGGTATCGCCGCAGCACGCGAGCGCCCTCGCCGGGCACGTCCACGCGCCAGTGCTCGTTGGCCGCGCCCCCTTCGAGGACCTCGACGTTCGCGGGCGCGGTGATCCCGAAGGCGCGGAGCGCTTCGTCGATGGCAGGGCGGTCGGCGGGGGACACGGACATGGCGACGCCTCTCGCGGCTGAGGTGCCCAACCAGCGTACCCCTCGCGCCGATTCTGCCCCCTCTCCAACGCCGGCCATCTCTGGCTCCGGCACGCTCCGATTCGGAGGCGGCGGAGTTGGGGGGCGGAATCGACCTCAGTCGCTGTCGCCGTAGCGGGTGCGGGCAGGAGGCGCGGCGTCGAGTCGGCTGAAGAGGGGGCGGGTGGTGGGCTCGGCTTCCTCGACGGCGTCGAAGATGGCGTTTTGCCAGAAGTCCTGGAGGGGGACGAGGTCGTCGCGACTGAAGCGCTGCTCGCGGATCTCGAACGAGTCGGCGCGGTAGAGGACGGAGTCCACCGGGTAGTCCACGTCGGACGCGCTCGTCCTCGTGGCGTCGAACGCGAGGAGGGCGATGCGCATGGCGTCCGCGAGGCTGCGGTCGTGGCGCCAGGTGCGGTCCACCACCGGCTTGCCGTACCGCGACTCGCCGATGATCACGAAGGGCGTGCCCGACCGGACCTCCACCCAGTTGCCTTCGGGGTAGATCAGGTACATGTGCGGCACGTCATCCTCGGCGAGTTGACCGCCGAAGATGCAGTGGAGGTCGAAGAGCAGGCCTCCCTGGATCAACCACTCCATGTCCTCCGTGCGGACGTTTCGGATCTCCTCCGCCAGCGCGTTGGCGGCCAGGTACATCCGGCCGATCTCCTCGGCGTTCCTCAGGCGCTCCTCGAAGTAGGTGATCGCCTTGTCACGGATCGAGCGCAGGCCGCTCGTCATGATGAACATGGAGTGCTGGTTGTACTGGTGGATGGAGATCTTGCGGGCGGTGGAGGTCTCCGTACCGCTGGTGATCCGCGTGTCCGCGAGGGCGAACAGGCCTTCCTCGCAGCGCATGCCGAGGCAGAACGTCATCGGTCATCTCCCACTGTCCGAGGGCGACCGCGCGGCCTACCCGTTCGCAAGAATGCCAAGGATGCATCGTACGGTGCGCTCACGTGAGCGTCCGAGGACACGCGACTGAGCGTGGCCCGTGCCTAGCCCGCGCTCTCCTCGGAGCCCGCGTTGGCCTCGATGCCGTCCGGACGCGCGCGGAAGATGTCCTCCTGGAGCGCGAGGTCGATGGCGTTGAGGCGCACCTCGAACTCGTCGAGGAACTCGTGGAGCCCGCGAAAGACGAGGTTGTCCGCGTCCGCTGCTCTCAGGTCGAGCTCGATGAGGGCGACCTCGCGGGCCGCGCGGATCACCCGCGTGTCCGGGGTGTCACGGGTCGCACGCTCGAAGTGGCGGCGAAGCGCTGCCACGGAGAACGCGAGGCTCCGCGGGAAGTTGCGGTCGAACATCAGCATCGAGACGACGCGGGGGCCGGTGACCGGGCCTCGATGCTCTTTCCGAAACGCCTCCAGCGCGCTCGCAGAGCGGAGCACGGCCATCCACTGGTAGCGGTCGATGGGGCCGCCCACGTCTTGCACGGTGGGCAGGAGGACGAAGTACTTCGCGTCGATGATCCTCGCGGTCATGTCCGCCCGCTCCAGGAACAGGCCGACGCGGAACCACTCGCGCCCCTCGGAGAGGACGACGGTGTTGTCGAACATGCCGAGGATGGCGGCGACGGAGCGCTTCACGTTCGCGTAGAGCGCGGGGAGTGCCTGCTGGGCGGATGCCCGGCTCGTCGTGAGGTAGAGACGGTTGATCTCCTCGAACACCTCGCGCGAAAGGTACTCCCGGGTCTCTCGGGCGAGGCTCCGGGCGATCCCGATCGTCGAGACGAGCGAGATCGGGTTCTGCGTCGAGAAGATGAGGAACTCTTCGGGACTCACGAGGGGAGGCATCGGGGGATCGCCGGGGGCGGATGTCTGCTGTTGGAACACGACATCGCTCGTCATCTGGAACTGGCTCCGCGCTTGCATCGCCCGGGCCTGTGCCGCGTCGTACGCCTCCTGGGCGCCGAGGGTGGCGATGACTGCCTCCCACGCATCAGTGGCGGTGCCGGCGAGCTGCTCCGTGGACGCCTGGAGGTTCACGTCCGCGAGGCGCGCGACCCCCTCCGCCCGTTCGAGGTAGCGGCCGAGCCAGTAGAGGTTCTCCGCGGTCCTCGCGAGCACGTCAGGCCTCCCCGTCCGCAGCCGCAGGTTCGGCTCGGAGGATCCAGGTGTCCTTTGAGCCGCCACCCTGCGAGGAGTTCACGATGTAGGACTCGCGCGTCGCGGCCACCCTCGTGAGGCCGCCGGGGAGCACCCACGAGGACTCGCCGGTGACGATGAACGGGCGGAGGTCGGCGCGTCGCGGCTCCAGCCGCTCGCCGTTGAACGACGGGATCGTGGAGAACTCCAGCGTGGGCTGGGCGATCCACTTCCGGGGCTCCTCGCGGATGCGGAGGCGCGCGGCGTCCAGCGTCTCCTTCGAGGCCTGCGGCCCGACGATGATGCCGTATCCGCCCGAGCCGTCCGAGGGCTTCAGCACGAGCTCCTCGAGGTGCTCGACCATGAACTCGAGGTCGTCCTCACGCCACCCGGTGTACGTCTCGATGTTGGGGATGATCGCGTCCTCGCCGAGGTAGTAGCGGATCAGGTCCGGGACGAAGCGGTAGGTGGTCTTGTCGTCCGCCACGCCGGTGCCAATCGCGTTCACGATCGTGACGTTGCCGGCGAGGTACGCCCCCACGAGGCCCGCGACGCCGAGCATGCTGTCCCGCAGGACCTCCACCGGGTCGAGGAAGTCGTCATCGACGCGGCGATAGATCACATCGACGCGCTCGAGGCCCGAGGTGGCGCGGAGGTAGACGCGGTGGTTGTCGACGACGAGGTCACGCCCCTCGACGAGCTCGACGCCCATCTGCCGCGCGAGGAAGGAATGCTCGAAGTAGGCGGAGTTGTAGGCGCCGGGGGTGAGGATGACCGTCCTCACCTGGTCCGCCGGGATGCCCTCCGGCCGGACGGCGACCGCCATCTCGGAGAGGCGCTCGGGGTAGTCGTCCACCGGCTCCACGCGCCCGTCCGGGAACAGGTCCGGCACCGTGTTCAGCATCGTGCGGCGGTTCTCGATCACGTACGAGACGCCCGAGGGCGTGCGGAGGTTGTCCTCCAGTACCTTGAACACGCCGTCCGCGTCGCGGACGAGATCGATCCCCGCGATGTGCGCATAGACGCCGAGCGGTGGGGTGAACCCTCGCATCCGCGCGCGGTAGGCCGGGTGGTCGAGGACGAGCTCGGCCGGCACGACGCCGTCACGGAGGCAGTGCTGATCGCTGTAGATGTCCGTGAGAAAGCGGTTGAGCGCGGTCACGCGCTGCTGGAGGCCCGCCTCCAGCCGTCGCCATTCACTGGGCACGATGATCCGAGGCACCAGCGAAAACGGGAAGATGCGCTCGGTGCCGGACTCGTCGTTGTAGACAGTGAAGGTGATCCCGCCGTTCATCGTCTCGATGTCGGCGATGTCCTGGCGACGGACGTAGGTGTCCGCGTCCCACGCGCTCATGCGCGCGTGCAGCCCTCGATAGGCCGGACGCACCTGCCCGTCGGTGGTGAACATCTCGTCCGGGCCGCGTCCGGGCTCGTAGCCCTCGAAGAGGTTGGTCATGCGCCCACGGTAGCGATCGCGGAGGCGGGAATGGCGAGGGCTATCCGCGCAACTGTTGCGTGCGCCGCTGACCCGCGCGCTGCTGGCCGGGCACCCGCGTCCCCGCCCGCATCTGCGGCATGCGGTACTGCGAGGGCCGCTGGCCCGAGGCGCTCGGGACGACGCGCGCTCGAGGTGGCGTCGTCGGTGCCGGGCTGGAGTGCTGCCGGAAGGATCGCGCTGCGTCCGTCATAAGCAGATATTCGGCGAGGCATGAGACACCAGCATGACTGTCACGTTACGGCCGCGTGAACGGCCGTCCCCCGACAGGAACTGCGACAGGAACCACTGCGGCCGTTCTGGACGTAGACTCCGCGCGCGTCGTCTACGGGGTCGACCGCAGGCTGCCGACCAATCCGAGCCCCTCGCTCCTCCGCGGGCATGATAGCGACCGTGACGACACTGACTAGACCCGGCGCACGCCGAGAACAGGAGTCCCGTAATGCGAGCCGCCGTCCTCCGAGGTCCGGAGCCGATCTCCATGGAAGACATCACCCTCGACGAGCCTCGCGCCGGCGAGGTCCTCGTGCGGGTGGTGGCCTGTGGCGTCTGCCACTCCGACTACCACACGGTGAACCGCGCGAAGGCGGGCGCCCTCCCCGCCCCGGTCATCCTCGGGCACGAGGTAGGCGGCATCGTGGAGGCCGTGGGCCCCGGGGTGATGAGCGTGGTCGAGGGCGACCACGTGGTGTGCGCCTTCAAGCCAAACTGTGGCGCCTGCTACTTCTGCGTGCGCGGCCAGCCTCAGATCTGCGAGCGCTCGGACTACCCGGACCGGTTGTTCAACGGCTCCTCACCTCGCCTCCGTGACGAGGGCGGCAACCCCGTCCAGCAGGGCATCGGCGTTGGTGGCTACGCGCAGTACTCGCTCATGCCCGAGCGGGGCGTCGTGAAGGTCCGCGAAGACGCACCGCTGGACCGCATCTGCCTCGTCGGGTGCGGCGTCACGACCGGCGTTGGCGCGGCCCTGCGCACGGCGAAGGTGGAGGCCGGCTCCGACGTCGCGGTCATCGGCCTCGGCGGGGTAGGGCTCAACGTGGTGCAGGGCGCCCGCCTCGCGGGGGCGCGACGGATCATCGGCGTCGACACGGTGGCATCGAAGGCGGAGCTTGGCGCGAAGTTCGGCATGACGGACTTCGTGAACGCCGCCGAGGTCGACGCCGTGGAGGAGGTACGCCGCCTGACGAACGACCGCCTCGACTACGCCTTCGAGGCGATCGGCCTCGGCAGGACGAGCGAGCAGGCCTTCGGGATGGTCCGCCGAGGTGGCACCGCCGTGATCGTCGGCGTGGTGGGCGACAGCATCACGATCCCCGGCCTCGCCTTCCTCGGCGAGAAGCGCCTGATCGGCTCCTTCTTCGGCTCCGCCAAGCTCCAGTACGACATCCCCGTCTACGTGGACCTGTACATGGACGGGAAGCTGAACCTGGACGACCTCGTTTCCAAGAAGCGCCCAATGCCGGAGATCAACGAGGCGTTCGCGGACATGATGGCGGGGACGGTGGCGCGCTCCGTGATGGAGCCCGTGGGGTAGGTCGCCTCTCGGGCAGGGCGTCGGGGGAGCCGTCCGCCCGTCGAGGTTGCTCGACGGTGGGTTGCCCTCACCCCAACCCTCTCCCGCCGAGCCGGGAGAGGGGGTCAGAGGTCGGAGGGGGTCGAGGAGCGGTTGCGCAGGCTCTCGAAGCGCCGCACGAGCCTCGAACCTCACTGACCCTCCCGCGACCAGCTCGGGCACTAATGCGAGGTAAGCCACACGGGCGTACCCTGCTCCGATTCACTCCGGACAGGACTGCCCCTTGAGCTCATCCCCCTCGATGCCCTTCGTTCGGCGTGAGCCGACGTTGCGCATCGCGATCTTCCTGATCGCGCTCAGCGCCACCGCGCCGATCTCCGTCGACACGTTCCTGCCCTCGATGCCTGACATCGTGGATGAGTTCGGCAGCACCGAGGCGTTCCTGACGCTGGGGGTGACGCTCTTCCTGGTGTCGTTCGCGGCGTCGCAACTGGTCTACGGGCCAGCCTCGGACAAGTGGGGACGGCGGCCGATCCTGTTCATCGGGCTGAGCATCTACGTGCTCGGCGGGATCATGTGCCTCTCGGCGACTTCGGCGGAGATGCTCATCGCGGGGCGGGTGCTGCAAGGGCTCGGCGGCGGCGTGGGACCGGCGCTCGCGAACGCGATGGTGCTGGACCTGTTCTCTCGCGAGGGCGCGACGAAGATGATCGGCTACCAGGCGATCGTCATGCCCCTCGCGCCCGCGATCGCGCCAATCATCGGCGGGGCGATCGCCTCTGCCGCCGGGTGGCGCGCCGTGTTCGTGGTCCTCGCGGGGTTCGGGGTGTTCTTCGCCTCGTGGTACGCGGTCACCCTCGGCGAGACGCGGCCACCGAGGGCGCCGTCGCGGGCGGGCCTTCGAGGCGACTACCGGACGCTGCTCACCAGCCCGACCTTCCTCGGCTTCGCCCTGGTGATGGGGCTGATGTTCAGCGGACAGCTGCTGTTCGTCTCGACGTCCTCGTTCGTGCTCATCGACCACATGGGCGTCTCGCCCACGGCGTTCGGGTTCGCCTTCGGGTTCATGGCCCTCGGCTTCATGGCGGGCGCCACCACGTCCAGCCGCCTCGTCGGGAAGTACAAGGGGCACCACATCGTGATGGCGGGCGCGACGATCGCCGGGGCGGCGGCAGGCATGCTCCTGCTCCTCGTGCTCGCGGGCGTGGAGCATCCGCTGATCGTGATCGTGGCCACGTTCGTCCAGGCGATCGGCATCGGCCTGTCGAGGCCCTCCGCGATGGCGGGCGCCCTCGTGCCGTTCCCGCACATCGCCGGCGTGGCGTCCTCCACGCTGATGTTCGTGCAGATGGCGCTGTCGTCCGGCTACAACGTGATCTACAGCATGGTCTTCGAGCCGGGCGTGACCTCGCTGGCTGCGGGGATGTTCGTCCCCATCACCCTCGGGTTCTTCGTCGCGTGGTTCGTCGGCACCCGCGTCCGGCGCGCGGAGCGCGAGGCGGCAGAACGCCCGCCCGAGGCCGCCGCAGCGGGGTAGCCCCCTCGGTGGATCGGCCTCGCGGCGCGAGCAGTCCCGCTAGTTGCGGCCGGACTTTGCGAGGCGGGCGCGCTGGTTCTGGTCCAGGACCACCTTGCGGAGACGCACGGACTTCGGCGTGATCTCCAGGCACTCGTCCTCGCGGAGCATCTCCAGGGCCTGCTCCAGCGAGAAGGTCTTCGGCGGGGTCATCTTCTCGGTCTTCTCCGCCGTGGAGTCGCGCATGTTGTTGAGCTTCTTCTCGCGCGTGATGTTGACGTCCATGTCGTCCGCGCGGGAGTTCTCGCCCACGATCATGCCCTCGTAGACCTCGGTGCCGGGAGGCGTGTAGAGCGTCGCGCGCTCCTGGAGGGCCATGATGGCGTACGAGGTCGCCGGACCGCGGCGGTCCGCCACCAGCGCGCCGTTCTGCCTCGTGCGGAGGTCACCGGACCACGGGGCGTAGCCGTGGAACACGTGGTGGGCGAGGCCGGTGCCACGCGTCTCCGTCAGGAACTCCGTGTGGAAGCCGATGAGCCCCCGCGAGGGAATCACGTAGTCCAGGCGGATGCGCCCGGTGCCGTGGTTGATGGTGCGCGTCATCTGCCCCTTGCGGATCGCAAGCAACTGCGACACCGCGCCGAGGTAGTCCTCGGGAATGTCGACGGTCAGCGCCTCCACGGGCTCGTGGACCTTGCCGTCCACGATGCGCGTGACGACCTCCGGACGGCCGACCGTGAGCTCGAAGCCCTCGCGGCGGAGCGTCTCGACGAGGACGGCGAGCTGCAGCTCGCCGCGACCCTGCACGATCCAGGCATCCGGACGGTCCGAGTCCAGCACGCGGAGCGAGACGTTGCCGACGAGTTCAGCCTGCAGGCGGTTCTGGAGCAGGCGCGCGGTCAGCAGCGTGCCCTCGCGCCCCGCGAGCGGCGACGTGTTGATGCCGACGAGCATGGAGAGGCTCGGCTCGTCCACGCGGATCACCGGCAGCGGCCGGGGGTCATCGAAGTCCGCGAGCGTCTCGCCGATGGTGATGTCCGCGATGCCGGCGACGGCGATGATCTCGCCCGGGTCCGCTGACTCCACCTCGACGCGCTCGAGGGCTTCAGTGACGTACAGCTCGCCGAGGCGAGCCTGCTCGATGCTGCCGTCGCGGCGGCACCACGAGACCATCTGACCTCGGCGGACCGTGCCGTTGATCACGCGGCACAACGCGAGGCGTCCGACGTACGGCGACGCGTCCAGGTTGGTGACCAGCGCCTGCAGACCGTGGCCGGCCTGGTATCGCGGAGCGGGGATACGCTCCACGAGCAGGTCGAGCAGGGGCTTCAGGTCGGTGCCGGGGACCTCCGGGTCCAGGGTCGCCGTGCCGGCGCGGGCGTTGGTGTAGACGATGGGGAAGTCGAACTGCTCCTCGTCCGCCTCCAGATCGAGGAAGAGCTCGTAGACCTCGTCCACGACTTCCTTGATACGGGCGTCCGGGCGGTCGATCTTGTTGACCACGAGGATGACAGGCAGGCGCCCCTCGAGCGCCTTGCGGAGGACGAAGCGCGTCTGCGGCAGGGGGCCCTCGGACGCGTCGACCAGCAGGAAGACGCCGTCCACCATCGTGAGCCCGCGCTCCACCTCGCCACCGAAGTCGGCGTGGCCGGGGGTGTCGATGATGTTGATCTTCACATCGCCGTACCGGACCGCGGTGTTCTTCGCGAGGATCGTGATGCCCTTCTCGCGCTCCAGGTCATTGGAGTCCATGACCCGGTCCGGCATCTCCACGCGCGTATCGATCTGGCCCGACTGCTTCAGCATCGCGTCGACGAGGGTGGTCTTGCCATGGTCGACGTGCGCGATGATCGCCACATTCCGGAGGTCGCTCCGGAAGGTCAGTTCGCCGAGATCGGTGTTGGAGGGAGCGCTCGCAGGAGCGTTCGTAGTCATGTGTCGTCCGAGGGTTGTCGAGGGGTGTCCTTCGAGGATACGGATGCGACACGTTATGCGCTGAGGTAGCTGGCAGCTTTTCTGCTCAGCCCCGCGCTGACCTCGACGCCCGTCCTACCTCAAGCCTCGCTCCTCGCCACTCCTCCGATCCCCTCCGACTCTGGCCCCCTCTCCCGGTTCGGGGAGAGGGTTGGGGTGAGGGGCCGACCGCGGGTCGCGAGCCCGTCGACGGTCGTTGCTGCAAGAGAAGCGCAGCCCCCACCCCCGCCCTCCCCCTTGAAATGGGGGTCAGAGAGAATGGGGGAAGGGGACTGCGCCTTGAGAGACGTAGGAGCCAGGGCGGGTTGCTAGACCTCGCCGACGGTGGGGATGGTCTTCAGCTCCTGGATGATCTCGCGGACCTGGGCTTCCTCGTCGGGGTTCTTGAGCTCGCCCGCTGAGAAGGTGATCTGGGAGTTGATGCCCGCATACTTCTCGCGCATCTTCGCCGGCAGCTCGTCCCACGTCCCGATGACGCAGAACTCCTCCATCATGTCGTCGGTGATAATGCCGACCATATCGTCCCACTTCCCCTCCACGGAGAGGCGGTGGAGGTGGGCAGCCTCGTCGGCCCAGCCGTGCGTGGTCATCACGCGCGAGTACGAACGCGTCGAGGCGTAGAAGGAGAGCTGGCGGCGGGAGCGTTCCTTCGCCTGCGCGACTTCTTCCTCGTTGCGGCCGGTGACGATGAAGCCGCCGCCGCGGATCGTGAGGTCCTTCGGGTCCTTGCCAGCGCGCCGGGCGCCCTCGTGCACCGCGGGGATGAGCACTTCACGGATGTACTTGAAGGTGCTGAAGCCGTGGATCGCGATGCCGTCACAGACCTCGCCGGCCAGGCGGGCGTTGAAGGGGTTCACCGCGGCGATGACGATCGGGATGTTCGGGTGCTCGATCGGGCCGGGGTTGAAGAACGGGCTGGTGAGCTTGTACTGGTAGTGGTCGCTCTCGAAGTCCGGCTTCGTGCCGTTCTGCCAGGTGTCCCAGATCGCTCGGACGGTGTTCACGTAGTCGCGCATGCGCGGGCCGGGCGCCACCCATGGCACGCTGAAGCGGCGCTCGTTGTGGCCCTTTACCTGCGTCCCGAGGCCCAACTCGAACCGGCCGCCCGAGTACTTCTGCAGGTCCCATGCCATGTTGGCCGTGATGTACGGCGCACGAGGGAACGCGATGGCCAGCGTGCTGAAGTGCATCCGCTCCGTGTGCTCGATGCCGAGCATCAGCGGGAGGAACGGGTCGTGCTGGGTCTCGCCCTGGCTCGCGATGTCGTAGCCGAGCGACTCCAGCTTGCGCGCCTGCTCCGGCACGTTGCGAGGATCCGCCCCGAGCCCCGTCCCGACGGTCATTGGCATGGTCGTACGCCTCTCTCATCTCCAGGTACCGGCACCCCCGTTTCTCAGGGGCGAGTCCGGTCTGCTGTGGTGCGGTGAGCCGGCGGGATATTACGTCGGTTCCGTCGGACTCTGCATTCCAACCGTGGTAGAAATTCCGCACGCGGAGATACCTCGTGCCGTTGAGCCCTCGGGACGGCAACCGCCAGAGGTCCACGCGCTCCGCGAGGACGACGCGACGCTCGGCGTAGGCGCCCCACCTCCGGGAAGTAGTCGCCCCTGCAGGTGAGGTGAGCGTGTCGCCCGGCCTGCTCCCCAGCACGGCCTCGATG
>JALOAM010000275.1 GCA_023228765.1 Dehalococcoidia bacterium | reverse complement strand
CCTCCTCCGCCGTGGGCGCGCCCGTCCGGCGGCCGCATGCGATGCAGTAGGCGTCGAGGTCGCCGTCCTCGTCGTACTCGGCGATGACCGTGCCACCGCAGCGCGGGCAGCGCTCGGGCACCTCGCGCGCGGCACGCTGCCCCACGGGGCGGACGCGGCGCTCCTCCAGCGCAGCCACCACGGCGCGCATGGCGGATGGGGCGATGCCCTCGGCACGGCCCTCGGACACGAGACGCGAGCGCTCCTCGCGCGTCAGCAGCCGCTCACCCTTGCGCACGCGCTCGGCAGCGCGCCACACGGTCCGCTTGGCGAGCCCCACCGACTCCGCCACCTGCGCGGCAGGCACGCCCGAGGCCAGCGCGGAGGCGATCTGCTGGTCGCGGTCGGCCCCGCAGCGGACGCACACGCCCCCGCCCTCCCAGCGGTGGTTGCGCCCGAGTCCGACCTCGTGGCAGTTGATGGCGGCCTCGGTAGTCATCGCTCACCTCGCTCGGGCGGCGTGGGTGCCTCCATGGCGGCAGCGCGCAGCAGGCACCACCCGCCGAGGAGCATCAGCGCCGAGGCGGGCACGACCACGAGGAGCGTGGGGACGAGGGCGGTCATCGCGTCACCGCCGGTGCTAGATTGCGCGCGATGGAAGGGGTAGCCGCGTGCAAGTGAGCAGCATGGATTCGAGCCAGTCCACGGTGGCGGTCATCGGAGGCGGGGGCACTGTTCAGGGCCGCCTTGTCGTCACTCGAGGGCCAGGTGGTGCTGTGAGTGGGTACGTTGCCCTGGATACGGACATTCCTGATGGCACCTACACCATCCGTCACGAGGCCGGTGTCTGGGAGGGCGTGAAGCTCCAGCGACGCAAAGCGGGTCACCGTCACTGGGACCTGGTTGATCCCGTCCTCCCCGAGTGGTGGAAGTAGGTGATCACGGTTCATCCGGCAGCCTCCAGTCCGGCGGTCGCGAGCGCCCACCCGGGCCACCGGGCCTGGTCGACCAGCCGGCCGACGTTCGCCTCGACGAGGGCTTCGGCCACCGGCGGGCAGACGCTGTTGCCGCACATGCGCACCTGGTGGGTCTTCGGGAGGCGTCGATAGCCGAGCGGTGAGCCGTCCGGCCCGTACTTCGTCGGCACGACGGGGTCGATGACGTACCCCTCGGGGAAGCCCTGCGCGCGGTAGAGCTCGCGCGGGGTGAGCATCCGCATCCCGATGTCGTAGATGACGTACGGCTCGCCGTGGATGGTCACCACGACGCCGAAGCGGTCGCGCGTCGTCACGGTCCCGAGCGGCTCGCTCAGGCTGTGGCCGTCACGTTCGTTGCCGTAGAACTTGAGGAGGAACGCCCGCACCTCGGCGATGTGGTTCCCACCGGCGGTGATGGTCGGCATCGCCTCCTCGATGCTCCGGGCGGTGCCCGTGCCGCGGAGGTGGATGAGGTTCGACGTCGCGATCTGGACCTGCGTGTTCCGCGTGGTGACGGTCGGCAGCGGAGTGTCGCCGCGGACGCCCACCATGCCCCCGAAGTGCTTCACGAGCCACGCCGTCGTGAGTTGGAAGCGGTTGTGCTGAGAGGTGACCGTCCCGAGGGGGCGACGGAGGCTCATGGGCGCGTTCGTGAAGTTCATCGGCACAAGGGAGGGCGCGAGGAACAGGTGCCGCGCCTTCGTAGTGATGGTGGTGAGCGCCTCGTCGGGTCGGTTCACCCCCTTCGGGCTGCTCTGGTGGTCCAGAGAAGCCATGTACGGCGTGACGAGCGCGTGCTTGATGCCGCCCGCGACCACCGTACCGAGCGGCTCGCGCATGTCCATCACCCGCGGAGCCTGCCCCTCGCGCTCACCCCAGCCGGACTGCACGAGGTAGCTCGGCACGATGAACGGGTCGGGATCGTCGATCACGAAGCGCTTGAGGCCGGCGGCGATGCGGCGCTGCGTGGCCTCGGCAAGCTCCCGCTCGCGCTCGAAGATGCTCGGGACCGGGATGCTCCAGTCGATGCACTCGGCGGCCGTGCGGTATGGCTCGAGGTGCGGCTCCAGCATCGAGGGCGCGCCGTGAGTCGGCTCGGGCCACCGGATCGGCTGTCCGTCGCGCCGCGCGATGATGAACAGGCGCTTGCGGATGGTCGGCGTGCCGTAGTCGGAGGCTCGCAGCTCGCGGAACTCGACGACATAGCCGAGCCCCTCGAGCGCGTCCTTCCAGGCGGCGAACGTCTCGCCGGCCTGCTCCTTGATGGGGTAGCCGTCCTCGTCGAGCGGGCCCCACGTCCGGAACTCCTCGACGTTCTCCAGCATGATGACGTCAGGCTGGACGGCCGCGGCCCACTCGATGACCACCCACGCGAGGCCGCGGATCTTCTGCGATCGAGGCTTGCGCCCCGCCGCCTTCGAGAAGTGCGTGCAGTCGGGTGAGAACCATGCCAGCCGCACGTGGTGGCCCTGCGTGATGAGGACCGGATCGACGCTCCAGATGTCGTCCTGGATGTGGAGCGTCTCCGGGTGGTTCACCTGGTGCATCGCCACGGCCTCGCGGTCGTGGTTGATGGCGATGTCGACCGGGCGGCCGATCGCGGCTTCGATGCCAGTGGAGGCACCGCCCCCGCCGGCGAAGTTGTCGACGACCAGCTCGCGGCTCCTACGGATCACGGTCAGCATCCCCTCCATGCCGCATACCCCTGCACCTGCCACAGCGCGTAGGCGGTCTCGACGGCGTAGGCCGGGTCGCCCAGGGCGCGCGTGAGGTCAGCCCACGTGGCGTGGACCGTGTTGATCTGCGGGAGGCCGACGTCGTACGAGCCGTCCCAGTTGGGCCCGCCGACGGCGCCGACGTACCCGCGGTTCTCGCCGCCGCCCGTGAAGCACCCGGCCGCCCACGCGGACCACGCGGCGTCACCCGTGACGGACAGCGCGAGCGCCTCGACCTCAGCGCGCGTCAGCTGGTCGCCCCAGCAGTCCGCGCCGCACGCGGCGAGGTGGGCGAGGGTGGAGCTGAGAGCGGGACTCGAACCCGCAGCCTCCCCATTACGAGTGGGGCGCTCTACCAGTTGA
>JALOAM010000052.1 GCA_023228765.1 Dehalococcoidia bacterium | reverse complement strand
GGACATCATCGCAGCGAACGTCCGCGAGTCCGATGTCCTCGGGCGGTACGGGGGCGAGGAGTTCGCGCTCGCGCTGCCGGAGACGGAGGAGGCGTCCGCGCTCGCGGTGGGGGAGAAGCTCCGCGGAGCGCTGGAGGCGCACGAGTTCCGCACGGAGGAGCTGCCGCCACCGGGTGAGCCGCCGGTCCGCCTCACCATCTCGATCGGGGTCGCCTCGCTGCCCGTCGAGGAGGACCAGGACGAGGTGGAGCTCATCGGGCGGGCGGACCAGGCGCTGTACGAGGCGAAACGGACGGGACGCAACCGCGTGGTCGTGCACCGCAAGCCCGCGCCGCTCCCGGCAGAATCGACGCCGGAGGACGCCCTCGCCCCATCCGACACACCGTAGAACGACTGTTCTAGCGGAGCCCTCGGCGGTACACTGGAGGATGCACCCCGCGCACGCGCGGTGAGGGGATCCCCGTGACTACCACCAACGAGCAGCGGCCCGCGACGGCCGCGGTGCCGTTCAAGATCGTCTCCGACTTCAAGCTCCTCGGTGACCAGCCAGAGGCCGTCGATGGCCTCGTGCGCGGGCTCGACGAGGGCATGCGCGCGCAGACGCTCCTCGGCGCGACCGGTACCGGTAAGACCTTCGCGATGGCGAACGTGATCGAGCGCTACCAGCGCCCGACGCTGGTGCTCGCGCCGAACCGGACGCTGGCTGCGCAGCTGGCGCAGGAGTTCCGCGAGTTCTTCCCGAACAACGCCGTCGAGTACTTCGTCTCGTACTACGACTACTACCAGCCCGAGGCGTACATCCCGCGGTCCGACACCTACATCGCGAAGGACGCGGACATCAACGACGAGATCGACAAGATGCGGCACGCTGCCACGCGCGCCCTCTTCGAACGACGGGACGTGATCATCGTCGCGTCCGTCTCGTGCATCTACGGCCTCGGTGAACCCGGGGAGTATGAGTCGTTCGTCGCGCGACTATGGCGAGGGCGGCACGTGAACCGAGGTTCGCTCGTGCGGCAGCTCGTCGCGATGCAGTACGCGCGGAACGACCTCAACCTGATCCGCGGCACGTTCCGCGTGCGCGGCGACTCGCTCACCGTGTTCCCGGCGTACGAGGACCTCGCGATCCGGATCGACTTCTTCGGGGACGAGATCGAGCGCATCCAGACGCTCGACCCCCTCACCGGCGAGGTCCTGAGCGAGGCGGAGCAGACCGCCATCTACCCGGCAAAGCACTTCGTGACGTCCGATGAGCGCATGGTCGTCGCGATCGAGTCGATCGAGACCGAGCTCGCGGAGAGGCTCAAGGAGCTGCGCGATGCCGGCAAGATCCTGGAGGCCGCGCGCCTCGAGGAACGCACGAAGTACGACCTGGAGACGCTCCGCGAGGTGGGGTACTGCTCCGGCATCGAGAACTACTCACGCCACCTGGCGGCGCGGGATCCGGGTTCGACGCCGTGGACGCTGCTCGACTACTTCCCGGACGACTGGCTGCTGTTTATCGACGAGTCGCACATCGCTGTCCCGCAGGTGCGCGGGATGTACGAGGGCGACACGGCGCGCAAGCGCACGCTCGTCGAGTACGGCTTCCGTCTGCCCAGCGCGATGGACAACCGTCCGCTGAACTTCCAGGAGTTCGAGGGTCACATCAACCAGGTCGTCTTCGTCTCCGCGACGCCCGGCCCCTATGAGCAGGAGGTCGCGTCGCAGATTGTCCAGCAGATCATCCGGCCCACGGGCATCCTCGATCCGGAGATCGACGTGCGCCCGACGAAGGGCCAGATCGACGACCTCCTCGGTGAGGTGCGCGACCGCATCGAGCGGAACGAGCGGGTCCTGATCACCACGCTCACGAAGAAGATGTCGGAGGACCTGAACGACTACCTGCAGGAGATGGGCGTGAAGTCCATGTACCTGCACTCCGAGATCGACACGCTGGAGCGCATCGACATCCTCCGTGACCTTCGTCTCGGCGTGTATGACGTGGTCGTGGGCATCAACCTGCTCCGCGAGGGCCTCGACCTGCCGGAGGTATCGCTCGTCTGCATCCTGGACGCGGACAAGGAGGGCTACCTCCGCTCAGGTGGGTCGCTCATCCAGACCACGGGCCGCGCCGCGCGACACCCCCAGGGACGCGTGATCATGTACGCGGACCACATCACCGACTCGATGCGGTACGCCCTCGACGAGACCAACCGCCGTCGCGAGATCCAGGCGGCGTACAACCTCGAACATGGCATCACGCCGGAGGGGATCAAGAAGACGATCCGTGACATCGGCGACCGGCTGCGTGCCATCGCCGAGGAGCCGGGCGAATACGCGGTCGATGCCGTGGACCTCCCGAAGGAGGAACTCGCACGGATGATCGTGGAGCTCGAGAAGCAGATGAAGACCGCGGCGAAGGAGCTCGACTTCGAGCGCGCCGCACTCCTCCGCGACCAGGTGGTGGAACTGCGCCGCGAGCAGGTGGGCGATGGGATGCCAGAGTCGCTGCGCTCGCTGTCCTCGCAGACCCGCCGCCCGGAGAAGCGGAAGATGCGCGGCGGCCGCACGCGCCGAGGCCACAACTAAGCGCCCGAGGATCGCGACGTCCGAGTCGGCGCATCCTCGGACGTTGGTTGGCGCGACGTGTTGTTAGTTGTCGCAGAGCCCGCACAAGAAGACGCCCCCCGACCTGGTAGGCCGAGGGGCGTCAGTCATTCCGGATCGGTCGCCGTGCCACTCAATCCACCGGAAGGCGGTGGGCTCTGGCTTAAGCGGTTGGAGTGCGGTCGGCGGGCACTCTCCTCATGGACATCGAGACCAGCGCGTATCCTCGATGGAGAGACAGCCGCTTTCGCTCGGGGAGTCGCGGCGTTATCGGTCCGCGACCCGGAACGACTGTGATGCCGGTGATTCGTCCTGCTTCAACGGCTTAGTCCTCCATCCCGGGCAACCACTCTGCTGGTTCGTTCTGCAATCAGTGTGCACCCCCGCGGCAAGCCCGGGGAAAGCCCTTCTGGCGTCAACACTCGGCGTGCTTCCAGCCCCCTCGCGATTCCTCCAGAGATCCCTCACAGACGCTCGCGGATGTACTCGTCGTCACGAGCACGAGCCGCCCATGAGGCGACCGTGGACCCGCCGAGGGACGCCGTGGACGACATGGGCAGCTGAGGTACGACCACGTCACCGGTTCGCCTCGACGCTGCGGAGGAGCCCGTGCCGTCCGGGTGTCGGAGGTGCGACCCCACGACGGGCGGGTGGTTGCGCGGGCTGCTATAACACTCGCAATGACCACGACTTCTCCCGACCTCCGCCCGCTCTCCGGCCTCGTCGTCGTCGAGGTGGGCGGGACGATCCCGGTCGCGGCCGCGACGAAGCTGTTCTCCGACTACGGCGCCGACGTGGTGAAGGTGGAGCCCTCCGGCGGGGCGAGCCTGCGGCGGATCGGGCCGTTCCCGGGCGATGTCCCGGACCTGGAGAGCGGAGCGTTCCACGTCGCGCTCGACACGGGGAAGCGCTCCGTCACGCTCGACCTCGACAGCCCGTCCGGCCTCGAAGTGCTCACCCGGCTCGCGGAGCGCGCCGACCTCGTGCTGCTGCACCTGCCGCTCGGGGAAGCACGCACGGTCCGCGAGGACCTCATGGTGCTCGGGGGTGCCGAGGGCGGTCCGCACGTGGTGGTCCTCAGCGAACACGGACTCGACGGACCGTTCGCGGGGCGGCGGGAGAATGGCACCTCGCTGTTCGCGTGGACCGGACGGATGCACCAGCACTCGCTGCCGGGGGAGGAGCCCCTGCGCTACGCGCCGTACCTCCCCGAGATGCAGTGGGGCGCCACCGCGGCCGCCGTCAGCCTTGCCTGCGTGCACTCCACGGAGCACGGCGGCCAACGCCGCGAGGTCGAGGTCTCGGCGGTGGAGGCGCTCACGGGGAACGTGGACACCTGGTTCCTCCAGTGGGAGTTCACCGGTGCGGAGATGCCTCGAGCGAGCGGGCAGTCGAAGGCGGCGTACCCCGCGGGGTGCTACCGCTGCGCGGACGGCTACGTGGTCTTTGCCTCCGCGAACCCGCCGTTCTTCAACCGACTATGCGAGGCGATCGGCCGGCCCGAGCTGGCCGAGGATCCCCGCTTCCTCACCCCGGCCGAGAAGGCGCTGCACTTTGACGACTTCTTCGAGGTCCTCGACCCGTGGCTGCGGGAGCGCACGCGCGACGAGATCTTCACCTATCTCCAGTCGTTCGGCGTGATGGTCTCTCCGATGCTCGACCCATCGGAGGTCGTGACCGACCGACAAGCGGTGGCGCGGGGCTCCTTCGTCACGCACGAACTCCCCGCGACGAGGTCCGAGGGCGGCACGACGCTCCTCGCGGGGCCGCCGTTCCGCCTCGACGGCGCGTGGGATGTCGCCGCCGCGCCACGTCTCGGTGAGCACACGGACGAGGTGCTCCGGGAGCTGGGCTATACGACCACCGAACGACTCGCGCTGTTCCGGGCAGGGGTGACGGGATGACCTCGACGTTGCTGGCGGGCGTCCGCGTCGTCGAGCTGTGCGAGGTCTGGGCCGGACCGATGGCCGGATCGATCCTCGGCGACCTGGGCGCGGACGTCGTGAAGGTGGAGTCGTTCCCGAGGAACTCGATGACCCGCCCGCTCGCCACGGTGCAGCCATGGCCGGGCGAGGGCCCGGCGTTCGAGCGGAGCCCGATCCACCACCTCTCCAACCGCAACAAGCGCAACGTCGCCCTTAACCTCCGCTCCGAGGGCGGTGCCGAGGCGTTCCGCCGCCTCCTTGCCTCGGCGGACGTGTTCTTCGAGGGCTACTCGGCGGGGACGGTGGCGAAGCTCGGCTTCGGCTGGGAGGTCGCGCGCGAGGTCAACCCGCGGCTGGTCTACCTCTCTATGCCGGGCTGGGGCGCGGAAGGCCCGTACGAGGGCTACGTGACGCTGGGCTCCGGACTCGATGCTGCCGCCGCGCACACGATCGTCCGCGGCTACCCGGACCATCCGATCGAGGACACCCAGCCGATCTACCACTCGGATGCCACGGGAGCCCTCGCCGTGGTGTTCGCGGTGCTCACTGCGCTTCGCCAGCGAGAGCAGACCGGGCAGGGCGCCTACATCGACATGTCCCAGATCGAAGTCCTGAACTGGCACCTGCCGGCCCTCGTCGCGGACTGGGCGGTGAACCAGCGGCTCCCGGAGCGCCTCGGCAACGCCGACCCGCTCATCGTCCCGCATGGCTGCTACCTCGCCGCGGGCGGCGAGGCCGGTGACGAGGCGTGGGTGTTCATCGCCGCCGAGGATGACCACCAGTGGGGCGCTCTCGCGCGTGCCGCCGGGCACCCCGAGTGGGGGGAGCGCGGCCATCCGTGGGCCACGATCCCGGGGCGTCTCCGATGCCGCGAGGACATCGACGCCGCCCTCGCGCAGTTCGCTCGGACGGACACCGCCGAGGAGATCGCGGCGCGGGTGCAGGCAGCAGGCGCGATCGCCGCGCCGGTGACCGTGCCCTGGTCGCTCCTCGCCAACCCGCAACACGAGGCACGTGGGTGGCTCCAGTACGTGGACCACCGCTACATCGGCATGCAGGTGTTCCCGGGGTTCCTCTGGAACGTCATCCCGGACGGCCCCTCCTGGGACCGCCCCACCGGGCTGGTCGGTGAACACAACGCCGAGGTCCTCGGTGAGCTCGGATACTCCGAGTCAGAGCAGGCCGACCTCTACGCGGCCGGAGCCGTGGGCGACCGATACGGTCCGTAGATCCGCTCTCCCGCGTCTGACCCCCTCTCCCGGCTCGGCGGGAGAGGGTTGGGGTGAGCGTCCCCTCCGGATAGCCCGGCTCGTGCCGGATCGTGTCGTCTGACTACCCCACGAGCTTCTTGAAGATCTCGGAGCGCTTCTTCGGATCGCGCTCGTCGACGGTGACGCCGTGGAGGGTGTAGCCGGCGTCGCGCTGCTCCTCCATCCAGTCGATGGCGCCCTCCACCGGGCCGGCGTAGCCGAGGGAGTGGACGACGTCATCGGGGACAGCGCGGTAGCCCGCCTCCGAGCCATGCTCGCGCCACGCGCGACGCACTTCGTCTGCGACCTCGCCGAGGCCGAACGCGCGGTAGGCGTTGTAGTGCAGTTCGCCCATGCGGGCCATGTAGAACGCGTTGTGCTGGCGGATGCGCTCGTATGCCGCTTCCGGGTGGTCGGTCACCTCGACGCCGCCGGACGCCTTGATCTCGATGTCCTCGGGGTTGCGGCCGGCATCGCGGACGTACTGGTGAAAGGTCGCCACCTCGTCCCGCCAGCGGTCGCGGGTGGTGTGGCCGGGCATCCAGCCGTCCGCGATCGCGGCGGTCTGCCGCACGCTCTTCTCCGAGAACGCGCCGATGAAGATCGGAATGTGCTTCCTCGGCAGTTCGTCCAGGTGCCGGAGCGTGAAGCCACGATCGAGGTTGAAGATGCGCCCGTGGTAGTGGAGCGGCTCCCCCGCCACGAGCATGTTGATGATCTCGACGTATTCCTTGATACGGGCCATCGGCTTGTCGAAGGGCATGCCGTGGAAGTGCTCGATCACCTGCGGTCCGGACGAGCCGATCCCGATGATCATGCGCCCGTTGGTCAGCGCGTCCAGCGAGGTGAACTGCTGCGCGACCGCACCCGGCGTCCGCGAGAACACGTTGATGATCGACGTGCCGATCCGGATCCGGTTCGTCTCGTAGCCGAGGATCGCCATCGTGGTGACGGCGTCACGCCCCCACGCCTCGGCGACCGTGATGTGGTCGACGCCCGAGTCGTCCGCGACCTTCGCCTGTTCCACCGCGTCGCTGAGGCTGAACGCACCCTGCCAGTTGAGCCCGACACCGATCTTCCGCATCGCTCCCCCTCCATCGCCCGCGTCACCCGGGAGGCCTCCCGGCACGCGGATGCGAGCCGCATCCTAGCGGAGCGGCTGTGAATCGGGGAGGTGGAGGTCTACCGCGCCTGTACGACTTCGAGGACGGCGCGACACTTCTCCTCACACGCTCGGCAGGCGCCGGCGCAGACCTGGCAGTGCTCGTGCATGTCGGCGTGGCGGTCGCATTCCTCCGCGCAGACACGGCAGACCTCGATGCACGCTTCGAGGAGATGGCGGAGCGGGACGCCTTTCGCCTCCGTCTGCCGCGACAGCGCCGCCCCCGTGGCGAGGCAGATGTCGGCGCAGGTCAGGTCCAGCGTGATGCAGCGCCGCAGGTCGGCGAGCATCTCCTCGCCGAGGCAGGCGTCCGCGCACGCCGTGCACGCCTGGGCGCACGCATAGAGCGCGTCAATCGCGTCGGAGAGCGGGCCGTCGAGCGGTCCTCGCGGGTGGGTCTCCAGCATTCGGGCGCTCAGCATGGGCGGCCCCCTCCGTCAGTTCGTCCGTCCTCGAGCGCATCGAGTACATCAAGTCGGCGCACGTCAGGGTGACCCGCGGCGACTGGTCAACAGGTTCCAGATCAGGATCGCCAGCGCGACGATCAGCAGGATGTGGATGAACCCACCCGCGATGTCCAGGATCAGGCCGAAGAGCCAGACCACGAGGACGACGAGGAGGATCAGCCAGAGCAGTGCAACCATGGTGGGAACGCCTCCGCTATGCGCGTACGACATTCCTGAGAGTGCCACCGGAGCCGTCCGGCCCGCGTGACGGCGACGCGGACGAGTACCGCGAACTCATCGCAAGCCGCCTCCGCGGGCGGCCGCCCATCGCTTACTATCCGTACGCCCAAGCCGAGGGCGCACACCTGTCACCGACCGACCGCCGACCCACGAGAGGACGGGCCGCAGGTTTGCGCGTAATACCTTCGGCGGGTATATGCTGAGTAACTCACTCAACAATAGAAAGAACCAGCGGGGTCGCTGGTGGCGCTGCGAGGAGGCGTGATGTCGTCGTTGTTCCTGCTGGAGGTGCCGTTGCCTGGAGGCAGCGAGTCTCTCGATGGTCTGTTCACCAAGCTGGCGGACACGGCCAAGCAAGCCAACGGTGAGTTGATCGAGGTGCAGGTGAGCCGCGAGAACGGACTGGCCTACGCCATCATCGAGCACCGCTCGTCCGAGGTGGTGGAGGCGTTCTTCAAGCAGGCCGGAGTCGCCTTCAACGAGGTCGCGCCGGTGCGCCTGGTGGGCGCCGAGCTCGATGACATCAAGAAGAAGAAGGCCGGTGCTCAGTACCTGGTGGAGTGGGACATCCCGCAGGGGGTCACCATGGACCAGTACCTGAACCGGAAGAAGGAGAAGGCGCCGCTGTACGCCCAGGTGCCGGAGACGCAGTTCCTGCGCACCTACGTCCGCGAGGACATGGTGAAGTGCCTCTGCTTCTACGACGCCCCGGACGAGGACGCGGTGCGCCGCGCCCGCGCCGCCGTGGACACGCCCGTCGACCGCCTGACGCGACTCGGGGAGTAAGGCCTCGGCGTCTCGCGACCCCGACTCACCGGAGAGTAAGCACCAGCCATGACTACCACCGTCCCCGCCCCTGTCCTGCTGGAGGACGCCGCGCTGCACGAGGCGCTGAGGGCTTACGTCGGCGCGCGCGCTCAGCAGGTCGACGGGTGTGAGGTGCTCCTCCGCGAGGGCATCACCCACATCGCGGACCTCGGTGCAGCCAGCCTCGGCCTGTACGAGCAGGAGACGCCGGAGCAGTTCACCCAGATGTGCGAGGTGCTGGGGACGGTGGCGCTGGACTGCATGAGCCAGGCGTTCTCGCTCTGGTGCCATCGCATGGCGACCGAATACCTGCACCTGGCCGACGAAGGCAGCGCGGCGCGGGAGCGCTTCCTGCCCGCCGTGCGGTCCGGCGCGGTCCTCGGATCGACCTCGTTCGCGGCGGCCACCGCGAACTACCTCGCCGGGACGCCGATGCCGCTCACGTTCCGCCGCGAGGGCGACCGCCTGGTGGTGAACGGACGGATCGCGTGGGCGTCCAACCTGCAGCCGCCGTTCGTCTCGATCGCCTCGGCCGCGAACCAGGACGACCCGAGCGACCGCATTATCTTCGCCTACACGGAGGACACGCCCGGCCTGCAATTGCCGGCGTACCCGGAACTGCTCGCGCTCCAGGCGACCAGCAGCACCTCGCCGCTGTTCGTCGATGCCGTCGTGACCGAGGACGACATCCTCACCCACGACTTCGAACCGTTCGTCGGCCGCGTCCTCGCGACGTTCCTGATCCTGCAGAGTAGCTTCTGCTGGGGCCTTGCCACGCGCGCGCTCTCCGAGGCAAGCGCGGCGCTTGATGGCCCTCGGGAGATCCTGCGGCCCGCATACGACGACCTGCACGCCCGCCTGGAGTCGGTGGAGCAGCGGATCCGCGCGTACGCATCGCACCCAAGCCGCGAGGAGATCGCACACCGCGACCTGCTCCAGCTTCGTCTGGACGCGGGACGCCTCACGGTGGAGTCGGTCTCGCTCGAGTCGAAGCTCGCGGGCGGTCGAGGCTACATGCTGCACAGCGGCACGGCTCGGCGCCTGCGGGAGGCTGCGTTCCTGCCGGTGCAGGCGCCCACGGAGGTACAGCTCTCGTGGCTGCTAGCCCGCTCCGCGTAGCCAACGGCACCCGCCGCCTCGGAGCCCGTGGACACCAGTTCACGGTCTTCGAGGACCTCGACCTGGAGGTCGCGGACGGCGAGGTCTTCGTGCTCCTCGGCCCGAGCGGCTGCGGCAAGAGCACGCTGCTGCGGGTGATCGCACGACTGGACCAGCTCGACGAAGGCACGGTGGAGGTAGCGCCCGGCCCCGGTGGTCGGGACGTCGGCATCGTCTTCCAGCAGCCGTTGCTCCTCCCGTGGCTGAACGTCCATGACAACGTCGCCCTCGGGCTGAGCTACGGCGCGAACAAGAGCGCGAACGAGGACGGCCTCATCGAGCGCACGCTCGCCGAGTTCGGCCTCTCCGAGCTCGCCGGGGCGTACCCGAGCGAGCTCTCCGGAGGGCAGGCGCAGCGCGTCTCCCTCGCGCGGACCGTGGTGACGCGTCCGCGCGTGATCCTGCTGGACGAGCCGTTCGGCGCGCTGGACCCGCTCACGCGGCGAAGCCTGCAGCAGTGGCTGCTGGGCATCCAGCAGAGCCTCGGCCTCACCGTGGTGATGGTCACACACGACGTCGAAGAAGCCCTGCTGCTGGGCAACCGCGTCGCCCTCATGTCGCCCTCGCCCGGCCGCATCGTGCGGACGTGGGAGATCTCCTCGGAGAAGCGCGAGCCTCGTCAGCTGGCGGAACTCCGCGAGGAGGTCCTGCGGACCTACGGCGAAGTCGCGAGCGGTCGCGCACCCTCGGCGCCGGAGGCGGGCGCCAGCCCGCTCCGCGGGGCCGTCTCACCAACTCGCTGAACCAACAGGTTGGTCGTTCCGGGGGGCTGCGCCTCCCCGTGCTGGATTGGTGCTGGAAGGTCGGCTCACATGACTCCTCCCCTGTGGACTCCTCGCGATGGACATCGCCTGATGCCCGCCACCTCGGCGGCGTTTGGCCGGCGGACGTTCTTCCGCGGCGCGGGCGTTGGCCTCGCCGGTCTCGCCGGAGCGGCGCTCCTCGGCTGTAGCGACGACGAGCCGTCCGGCGACGGGGGCGAGGGCACGGCGACCGGCACGACTGCCGCCGGGGGCACGGCCACCGCGGGTGGCGAGCTGGAGAAGACCGACCTCCGCGTCGGCTACCTGCCGATCACGGACGCGACACCGCTCGTCCTCGCGCAGGGCCTCGGCTACTACGAGGAAGCCGGCCTGAAGCCCTCGGACCCGACGCTGTTCCGAGGCTGGTCGCAGATCGCGGAGGCGTTCCAGGCGAAGCAGGTGGACATCGTCCACCTGCTGATGCCGATGGCGATCTGGCTCCGCTTTGGCCAGAACTTCCCGCTGAAGCTAGTCGCGTGGAACCACACCGGCGGATCGGCGCTCACGGTCGCGAACGACGTGAACTCGCTCCAGGACCTCTCCGGGACGGTCTTCGGGATCCCGTTCTGGTACTCCGTCCACAACGTCGTGCTGCAGATGCTGCTGCGCGAGGCGGGCATCACCCCGATCACCACGGGCGACCCGAAGGCGGGCGAGGTCAAGCTCGTCGTGATGGCGCCGCCGGACATGCCCGCGGGCCTCGCGAACGGCTCGATCAGCGGTTACATCGTGGCGGACCCGTTCAACGCGGTCGCGGAGGTCAACGGCGTCGGCAAGATCCTGCGCTTCATCCCCGACGTGTGGTTCGAGCACGCCTGCTGCGTCGCCCTGATGCACGAGGATGACGTGGTCAACCGGCCGAACTGGTCGCAGGCCGTGGTCAGCAGCCTCGCGAAGGCGCAGGTCTACGCGCGCGAGAACCGCACCGAGGCCGCCCGGCTGCTCTCGAACGAGGGCAACGGGTACCTTCCCCAGCCGCTCGAGGTCATCGAGCGCGCCATCTCGCACTACGACATCGCCGAGTACGGCCCGACTGGCGCCATCCAGCACGCTGACTGGGACACCCAGCGGATCGACTTCCAGCCATTCCCATACAGCTCCTACACGGAGCGCCTGGTCGAGGAGCTGAAGAAGACCGTGGTGGAAGGCGACAACGCCTTCCTCCAGGACCTCGACCCCGCGGAGGCGCACCGGATGCTGATCGACGACCGGTTCGCCCGCCAGGCGATCGAGGCAGCCGGCGGCGCCGAGCGCTTCGACATCGACCCGAGCCTCGAGCGCGAAGAGCGGATTGACGTGTGACGCAGGCGTCGCCCTCCGGGGGCACCGCGGACGGGCAGGGATGGGGCGGGGTGGTGGCCGCGGTCGGCCTCCCCCTGCTCGGCGCTGCCGTGCTCGTGGTCCTCTGGTGGCTCGCGATCACCCTGTTCGTCGAGGAGGGGAGCTTCCTCGCGTCGTTCGCCCCGGACAAGGGCGGGCGCGCGCTGGCCGATCTCCTCGCGGACGGGACGCTGAACCGCCACGCCATCGCGAGCGTGAAGCGCATCCTCGTCGGGCTGTTGATCGCCGCGGTGATCGGCATCCCGTTCGGGCTCGCCCTCGGCGGGTCGAGGATCTTCGCGCGGACGTTCGGCCCGGCGGCCTCGTTCGTGCGGATGGTGTCGCCGCTGTCGTGGACGCCGCTGGCGATCATCTGGTTCGGCGTCGGCGACCAGCCGGTCTACTTCCTCGTCGCCATCGGAGCGGTCTGGCCGATCGCCCTCAGCACCAGCGCCGGCGTCGCCGCGCTCGACCCGCAGTGGCTGATGCTCGGCCGCAGCCTCCGGGCGACGCGGTTCGAGCTGCTCCGCACGATCATCTGGCCCGGCATCCGCGCCGATGTCCTCACGGGCTTGAGGCTCGCGCTGACCACGGCGTGGATCATCCTGGTCCCCGCGGAGATGCTCGGCGTGGACTCCGGGCTGGGGTACTTCATCCTCGACTCGCGTGACCGCTTCGACTACTCGGATCTCGTCGCAGCGCTGGTGGTGATCGGCGCGCTCGGGTTCATCCTCGATCGCGCGGCGCACTACCTCCTCACCCCGCGCCGGCGGGTGGCTCGCCGCGCAGCCGCGCCGGGCGCCCCGCTCCTCGGAGCGGACGCCGCCCTCGCCGATCCCGGCACGCCCGAGTACCGCATCTAGCGGGACACCCTCGGAGGTGTCTCGGGCGGATGAGGTGGGGTGACGCTCACCTCTGGACTACCTCACCACGGAGAACCGTCCGCTATCGCTGCGGCCGAAGACCTCGGGGAAGGGGCCCTCCTGCGCGGTGGCGGGTGCGACGAAGAACTCGCCGAGGGTGGTCGCACGGGCGAAGTAGACGTACTCGTGCACGCCTCGGGGGAGGTCCGTCGCGAAGAGGGTGAAGCGGTCGTCGCGGACGGCGGTGTCGTCCCACGGCGACCAGTACCACCGGTACCACGGCGCGTACGCTCTCACTTCTGCGTCCTCACCGAGGATCGCGTCGGTGCGTTCCTCCTCGAGCTGCCGGCGGATGTCCTCCGGGACCGTCGCGAGCTGCGTGTCGAGCGCTTCGAGGCCGGCGGGGAGCAGGTCCTCCACCTCCACGAACTTGCGGTCGGCGTCAGCCACGATGGTGAGCTTCACCCGCACGAGGTCGCCGAGGCGTGCTTCCGTGATCGGGGCATCGGGGTCGTCGACGAGGGTGTACTCGTGAGCGACGGACAGGCCTCGGCTGAGCGACTCCACCTCGGCGGCCGGGGTGACGTAGCGCAGGTTGAGGACGTAGTAGAGGCGTCCCGCACCGGTCTCGCGCTCGAAGGCGAGACGGTGGACCTCACCCCGGGTGATCGGGCCGAGCGGGAGGTCCGTCGCCGCGTTCGAGTCCTCCTCGACGCGTCCGGCCGCGAGGTGGCCAGCGAGGACCTCGTCCTGGTCGAGCAGCACGCGGAAGTCGAAGTCACCGAGGCGTTCGCCGGTCAGGGCGGCGTAGGCCCCGAGGCCGGCGATCGCCTGGGCGCGCTCCACGCCGCTCTCCCAGCCGTTGGCGTTGCGGGCGGCGACCAACCAGCGCGCGGTCTCCTCGACGAGTGGGTGCTCCGGATCAGCCGCCGCGAGGGCGCGCATCACCAGGGCGGTCATCGAGACGTTGGACTCCAGCGTGCCGTAGATCGGGTCCGCCTCCCAGTGGTTCCCGTTCGCACTCGGGATCACCGAGGCGTTCAGGTCCGACATGAGCCCGCGCACCATCGCGTCATCGGGCGTCACGCTGGCGTCGAGGAGCGCGAGCAACAGGTACGCCTGCCCCCACGGGGTGAGTTCCTCGCGGTGCTGTTCGTAGAGGGAGCGGAGCGTGTTCTGGAGCACGCCATCCCCGCCGCGTGCCTGCTGCGACGCGTAGAGGAGGAGCGCCTCCTCGTTCGGGTCGATCGGATCGGCCACGTCGGAGGTGCGGCCCATATACCGTGCGATCGCCGACGTGCCCTGCCGCCACTGGACATCGGGCGAGTCCCAGCCAGCGTCGACAGCGTCGCCGAAGGCCATCAGCACCCAGCCGGTGACGACCGGGTCGGTCTGGCAGCGGACGGGGCACCAGCCCCAGCCCCCGTCGCCACGCTGGATCGACTGCAACCGGCGGAGGTCATCCTCCACCGTGGCGTACACGTCCTGGCCCTCGCGCCCCTCGGCCTGGCGCGCGGCGATCGTCGCGATGACGCGCGAGGCCGTGCCGACCGAGGACTCCTGCTCGCGACGCAGGGGCGGACGGAGGTGGAAGAGCTCGCTCTCCAACGCACCCACGATCGAGGCCTGGACCTTCACCTCCAGCGAGCCGCGGTCAGTGATCGCGTACTCCGGCAGGTAGATCGCCTCGACGGCGGACTCGCGTTCCACCACGCCACCCGTCGCCGTCGTCTCCGGCGTCACGTCGAGGTAGACCGGCAGTTCGAGTTGCACACCGTCGGCGAGATCGCCCGCCTCGGCGGCGAACGAGACGGTCGCGGTGCCCTCGGTGTTGGCGCGGGCATCCCAGGCGAAGTCGCCCGAGGCGCCCGGCTCCACGACCTGCGTCTGCGTGTCGCTCCCCTCGAGGTCCACACCGTCAGCCGTGATGGTGACGGTGACCTCTTGCGGCTCGTCAGTCGCGTTGCGGACGAGCGTGCGGAGGACGACATCGTCGCCGACGCGCAGGAACCTCGGCAGCGCGGGACGCACGAGGAGCGGCGTGGTGGACAGCAACTCAACGGTGGACTCGCCCACCATGGTGTCGCCGCTCACCGCGCGGACCTGCGTCCGCCACGTCGTGAGGTTGTCGGGGAGGGTGACCTCGAACGAGGCATGGCCCTGGGCGTCAGTCTGGAGCTGAGGCTCCCAGTACGCGGTATTCCGGAACTGCGTGCGCAGACTGTCGGCCTCGGGGCCGCCGCCGCCCTTGCCGCCCGCGTCGGGCTCGCTCACGGTGTCGTTGTTCCGCTCGACCGAGACCGTGGCCGAGGAGGCTGTCCGCACCCCCAGGCCGCGTTCATACCAGAACGCCTGTAGCCCGTTCTGGTCGACGAAGTCCGAGAGCGATAGGACCGCCGCATCCACCATCGCGACGGAGACCTCGGCCTCCACGGGTGCTCCCGTCGAGTCGGTCACGGTGACGTCGTACGACACCGTCTGGCCGGGCTGCGCCTGCTCCACGCTGGACTGGAGGTCCACCGTCAGCTCGCGCGTCTCCGTGGACACGGGCAGCTCGACGGAGCCGATGTGGTAGCGCGGCACGGGATCCTCGGCGGTGGGGGCCCGGTAGAGCACCACACTGACGAAGACGTTCGGGACGTGGCCTTCCTCGATCGGTACCTCGACGACCGTGCTGTTCGAGTCGAGGAAGCGGATCTCGCGATGGAGGATGCCGCCACGCTCGATGGTGATCAGCGCCTGGGAGTCCTCGTAGGGCGCTGGGATGAGGACGCCCGCCGTGTCACCGACGCGGTAGCCGTCGGCGTCCGCGACGAGCTCGATGATGCTGTCGTTGTCGACGCGCCACGCGGCGCGCCCCGATCCGGCGACCCAGAGGCTCGATGCTCCCTGTGCGACACGTCCTTGCGAATCTGAAGTGCGAGCGACCAGGCGGAGGTACCCGCTCCTGTCAGGCGTGTAAGACAGGGTCGCGAGACCGTCAGCACCACTCGTCACGGACCGCGTTTCGAGCACCGTGTCACGCGGGGTGGAGACGTAGCGACGCGCGCCGCTCGAGGTCTCCTCCAACACCGTGCTCCACTCGCGCTGGACGATCTCCACCGTCACGGACTGGTTCGCGACCGGCTGGCCGTCGATGTCCACGGCCGCCACGAGGAGGTCGGTCGGCTGGCCGGACTGCGCGACGTAGTCCTCGGCGGTCATCCCGGCGTAGACCGTCGAGGGATGCACCGTGACCGAGGCGGTGGCGCCGATCGCCTGGCCGCTCTGGTCGAGGACGGTGCCGCTCACCTGGAACTGTGTCGTCGACTCGCCAGCACGGAGGGCGGCCGGGACCTCGATGGTCGCGAAACCGTCGTCGCCGGTGGTGGCGGTGCCCGAGCCGCGGTCGGGCTGGTCGACGATGGAGGAGTCGAAGACGTCGAAGTCGGTGAACGAGTAGCGCTCGAAGCCCTCGAACGACACGCCCGTCGGCGAGGCGAACGCAGACCACTGGACCTCGACGCCCGCGAGCGGGCCGCCGAAGAAGTACGACGCTTCGAGGTCGATCGTGGCGGTCTCGCCGTCCACCAACTCGGGGTCGCGCGGGGTCATCTCCACGCGGAACTCCGGCGTACGGAACTCGGCGACCTGGAACGCGGTCGTCGCAATCCAGTTCTCGCCCCCTCCGGTCATCCGCTGGATCACTGCGACGTTGTAGTACCCGGTCGCCGCCTCCTCGGGCAGCGTCAGGCTCATCGCGAAGGTGCCGAACTCGTTCAGCACAACGGGCTCGCGCGAGAGCTCCTTGCCTCGGGCGTCCATGACCATCAGCTGGAGGTCGGTCTCGCCGGCCTCGGGCAGGGTGTAGGTGGCATCGTGGTCGTCGCGGACGACAGCCTTGAACTCCACGGTCTCGCCGGAGCGGTAGATCGGCCGGTCGGTGTAGACGTGCGCGACCACCGGTTGATCCCAGTAGGTCACCGGCACGCCCAGCAGCCAGTCATCCGTCCCCGCCTGCAGGTTCGTGTGCGTCACCGCGAAGCGCCCCGCGTCTCGCGAGGTCACGGTGTAGCTCCGGTCGCGGTTGAGGACCTCGCTGGGGCGGGGCACGGGGAGCGTCGCGATGCCCTCGGCGTCGGTGCGGATCACCTCGCCCGCAGCACCCGGACCGTCCACGGTCAGCTCGAGGTTGGCGACGGGCTCGCCGGTCTCGTAGTCCACCGCCCACACGAGCAGTTCATCCAGCGCCAGCTTGGTAACCAGGGTGGTGTCCACCACCGAGAAGAAGAACGAACTACCCCATACGACGGAGTCCCGCTCCACGAAGTAGTGGCCGGGGGGCAGCGGGCCGCCCTCGCCGAGGGGCGTCGAGAGCAGCGTCGAGGTGTTCTCGTCGCCGTCGACCTCCAGCGACCATTCGCGGATCGGGTTGTTGATCGTCTCCGTCCGCAGTGTCCCCGCGAAGTAGCCCTTCGCCTGGTCCTCGGTCAGTTCATGCAGCGTGAGGTGCACGTCGTCGACGTTGGTCGCCCAGATCAGGAGCTCCTGCTCGACGCCCGCGCCGTACGTCCCGAACCCGCCGGGCGTGGCGAAGAACACGCCCGGTTCGAGGGCGCCCGTGGTGAAGGTGAAGGAGTACGGGGGCAGCGGCTGCCCGGACCGGTCGAGGACACCGTCTCCGATGCTGACCGTGTACTGGGTGGAGGGCTCTAGCCGCACGTTGATGTTGAGGGACTGCTCGTACGCGTACAGCGTCCAGTCTTCGCGATCGATACCGCTGACGCTGACCGCGTCCTGCAGCGTCTCGATGTCCATCGGGTTGTTGAACTCGACGCTGATCCCGTAGCGCGATCCCCTGGTGTCGCCGTCACGGGGCGAGGTGGCTACGACTCGCGGAGGATCGACGGTGCGGAACTCGATCGACCGCGACTGGCGCGTCTCGCCTCCCGCGGCGCCGGGTAGCCCGGCGTCCACCGTGACCCCGTACTGCGTCGACAGGTCGAGGGATGCCGCCGGCGTGAGCGTGAGCGTGCGGACGTCCTCGCTCCACGAAGCGGTCGTCGCGACGGGAGCGCCATCAGTCGTCGTGAGCCGGACACCCTCGGACGCCGCGGGCGCCATCGGCTGGTTGAACACGAGCTCCACGGTGCTGTCCCGCGGGACGAACGAGGTGTCGTCGGCCGGCGTGCTGCTTGCGAGGGCCGGCTGGAACGTGGAGAACGTCCACGTGAAGTCCGCGTCCAGGACACCATCGGCGGCGGAGGTGAGCCCCGCGGCGACGGTCGCGCGGTACGTCGTACTCGGCCGGAGGTCC
>JALOAM010000051.1 GCA_023228765.1 Dehalococcoidia bacterium | reverse complement strand
TCGGCGATCACGACGCGGAAGTTTCGGTACGTCTGCGCGGTCAACGTCGCGAGCGTCGCAGCGAGGGCTGCCGAGCGGTTGCATGTCGGGATGAGTATGTCGAGCAGCCTCGGCGGGCACGCTTCCGAACGCTGCGGCTGGAAGAAGGCGATCGTATCCGGCGCTCGATCTAGGGCCATGAGGTCTCCCGCATCGGTAGCACGGTCAGCTCGGGGATGACGGTCTCGCGCGGCTGGCACAGCGCGAACAGGATGGTCTGCGCCACACACGCGGGGTCCTGCAGCAGTCCGGGGTCAAGGTCCGGGAAGCGGTCGAAAACGAACGGCGTGCGCATCCCTCCCGCGACGATGGCCGTCACCTTCACCCCGTACTCGCGCCCCTCCACGTGGAGGGCGTGACTGAGGCCGAGGAGTCCCCACTTGCTGGCGTGGTAGGCGGCGGCGTTCGCCCACGCCCGCTTCGCGGCCGTCGACGCGATGTTCACGATGTGGCCACCGCCCTGCTCACGCATCACCGGCAGCACGGCGCGACTGAGCCAGAACGGCCCGTCGAGGTTCACACCCATGATGCGGCGCCAGTCCTGCGTGCTGATGTCGATGGCCGGTGCGGTCACGTCGACACCTGCCGCGTTGATCAGCGCGTCAAGGCGTCCACGATCCGCGAAGAGGTCGGCGACCGCGCGGTCGCAAGCATCGGGGTCGGAGACATCGAGATGCAGCGTGGTCGCCCGGTATCCGTCCTCGCGAAGTGCAGCGGCGGTGCCCTCCGCCCGGTCGGCGTTGACATCCGCGAGGACGACGTCCGCGCCGAGGGTTGCCAGGAGGCCGGCGGTCTCTCGCCCGAGGCCGCTCGCGGCGCCGGTGATCAGGATCACTGCGCCATCGAAGTCCACGTCCTGCCAGGGTGCGTTGGCCATCTGTTCTCTCCGAGCAGCACAACCGCCGCTGGACGACAGTAGGAGCGACGCCGCTTCAACTTCGTAACGGCCGCCTCACCTCGTCGAGGATTTGCTATCGAGCCGCCTCGTCGCGTCCGCGCAATGGGCACCCCCGCCGCGTTGCGCCTTCGTCGCCCTCGGGGTGACAGCCTGCCGGCTCCGGCACTGATCGGGGGCGGCTGACGGGATGCGACAGTGAGCGACGCCCTCCTTCCTCGCATGGAGCGGATCGCAGCGCTGCGGACGGGCGGCCTCCAGCGGGAGCTGCTGGGGGTGTCACGATGACGTTGCCATCGACCGGCCACGCCGAGTTCCGTGCGGTCGGGGTGTTCCGGGCGCTGCAGCTCGGCGACCTGATCTGCGCGATCCCCGCGATCCGCGCGCTGAAACGCAGCCATCCGGCCAACCGGATCTCGCTCATCGGGCTCCCGTGGGCGGAGGAGCTCGTGACGCGGTTCCCCGCGTACCTCGACGACTTCATCCCATTCCCCGGCTGGCCGGGCATCGGGGAGCGCGAGCCGGACCGGTCGAGGGCGCACGAGTACGAGTTCCAGGCGGCGCATCGGCGCTTCGTACTGGCCGTGCAGATGCACGGCGATGGACGCGCCTCGAACGGCTTCGTCGTCGCGACCCCCGCCGAGGCGCACGCCGGCTTCGCACCGGACGAAGGCTCCTCCGTGCCCGGCTTCCTCCCCTATCCCCGCGACCGCTCCGAGGTCGAACGGCTGCTCATGCTTGCCGAGCACCTCGGTGCGACCGACCTCGACGCGAGGCTGGAGTTCCCCGTGAGCGAGGCGGAGCACGCCGATGCAACCCGGGCGCTCCACGCGGCGGGGCTGCCATCCGGCGCCCCGTACGTGGTGGTGCATGCGGGCGGGCGAGGGCCAGACCGGCGCTGGTCCGCTGAAGGCTTCGCCGCGGTGGCAGACACGCTCGCCACCGCCGGGCATGCAATCGTGCTCACGGGGAGCGAGGTCGACCGCTCCGTGAACGAGAAGGTCCGTGCACAGGCGGAAGCGCCGATCGTGGACCTCACCGGACGCACCAGCATCGGCACGCTCGCCGCGACGGTCGGGGGTGCGTCGCTCGTCGTCACGAACGACAGCGCACCGTCGCACCTCGCTGCGGCGCTGCGCGTACCGAGCGTGGTGATCTTCACGGGCTCCGACCGCGCCCGATGGGCGCCCTCGGACCGAGGGCTGCACCGGGCGGTCGGGGATGGCCGGCCCGACGGCGGAGTCGCCACGCCACCACCGACGGTGCGCGAGGTGCTGGCGGCGGTCCCGGCGATGGTCGCTTAGCTCATCGCTAGCGCTTCGTCGTCCCTGCCTCGTGGACGGCGACGGCCAGCTCTTCCTTGTTCATCTTGCTGCGGCCCGGGACATCGAGCTTCTTCGCACGCTCGTACAGCTCATCCTTCGTCTGGCCCTCGTCGTCCACGCGACCACCGCTGGTCTTCTTCGTGCTCTCGCGCGAGGACGGCGAGGAGTTCGGGCCTCGGGCGGCCTGGGCGTCCGAGGGACCCTTGCGGTCCTTCTCGACCCACTTGTCGCCGGACTTCTTGTACGAGTGCTTCACCGCTGCGTAGGCCGCGCGGTGCGCGCGTTCCTCGTCGCCCTCGTAGGTCTCATGGGCGGACTGCAGCGTCTCCCGGTAGATCTCCTGTGCGTGCTTCGGCGAGCGCTTCAGGGTGTCCGGCAGGTCGATCTTCTTGCCTCGGGGCATGGTGGCCTCCTTCGCATGCGACGAGACGACCGTACGAGCGCTCGCTGCGCCGAGCGGTAACAGGCCGGTGTCGGAACCTCTCGGAGTAGTAGAACCGCTACCTCGAACCCATCCGGCTGAGGCCGGTCACAACGCCCGGGAGGCCCTCCGGCGGACCCGGAACACCCGCCGCGAGGTCGAGCGCCGCCTGCACGACAACGCTCGGCGGGACGAGGGCGAGGCAGGCGTGGTGGCCCTCCGGGCAGACGCTCCGGTAACAGGGCGCGCACGGCACGTCGTGGAACAGCACGCGCTGCGGCACCATCCATGGCGTGTGCTGCGGGTTGGTCAGGGCGTAGAGGTCCACGACCGGCGTCCCTACGGCGGCGGCGAGGTGGGCCGGCCCCGTGTTGTTCGAGATCAGCAGGGGCGCCTCCTCGACCAGCGCCGCAAGCTGCGCGAAGTCGAGCGCCCCGACGAGCGACAGCGACGGCACGCCCGAGGCCTCCCGCACCGCCTCGACGAGGCCCGCCTCGTCCGCACCGCCCGTGAACACGAGCGACCAGCCGTGATCCTCGGACAGGGCGCGGGCCACCTCCGCGAAGTGGGGGTACCGCCTGGACGCGGCCGTGGCGCCGACGTGCATCACGGCCCACGGCCGCCCTCGGTCCAGGGTGCCACCGAGGAGCCCTCCCACGTGAGCCGTCGCCCCGGGCGGGACGGTCACGCGGAGGTGTTCGTCGGCGGGCTTCGCTCCCACGGTGGCGACGAGGTCGAGCTGGCGCCGCACCTCGTGGCGGACGCCGTGCTCCGGCTCCGTCTCGCGCACCCAGTCCGTCAGCAGGTCGTACGGGTTCTCTCGGCAGTGGGCGAGCCTCAGGGGGATCCCGGCGAGGTGCACGAGGAGCGCGGCAGGCAGCGGGTTCTGGCTGTACACCGTGAAGATCACGGCGGCGTCAAAGTGCCCGGCGCGGAGCCGCTCGATCATCGCGAGGTGCTCGCTCGAGCCGTCCGAGGACGCCGGCTTCATCCACGGCGCGACGTACTCGATCACCTCGTCGACCTCAGGCACGAGGCGGGCCGCCGCCGCACCCGAGGGCGACGTGAGGAGTGAGAGGTGACGTCCGGGGACGCCCTCCTTCAGCGCGCGCAACGCGGGCGTGGTCATCAGGACGTCCCCGGCAGCGTCGAGGCGGACGGCGAGGATGCGCCTCGCGGTCAACCAGCGACTGGAGGCCTCGGCGGTCACGTCGTCCGCGATCGGATCAGCTCGATCACGCGGCTCGTCGACGCGCCGTCGATGTAGGGCAGGATGCTCACCGCCCCGCCGAGGGCCTCGACCAGCGCGGTCTCCGGCAGGGTGTCGTGGGTGTAGTCGCCGCCCTTCGCGAACACATCGGGCCCGATCAGGCGGATGACCTCCTCCGGCGTGTCTTCGCCGAACACGACCACGTGGTCGACACAGGACAGCCCTTCGAGGACACGCGCGCGGTCCTCGAACGTGTTGAGCGGGCGCTCGGGGCCCTTCAGGCGGCGGACGCTGTCATCCGAGTTGAGCGCCACGATCAGCACGTCACCCAGCGCCTTCGCCTGGCTGAGGTAGGTCACGTGCCCTCGATGGACGATGTCGAAGCAGCCGCTGGTGAGGACGATCCGTCGCCCGGCGTGGCGGTAGGCGTTGACCACCGCGCGCAGTTCGTCCTCGCCCACCACGATCTTGCCGTCGCCGGCGAGCACGGCGCAGAGGTCGTCCGCGTCACACGTCGTCGTACCGTCCCGCTGCACGACCACACCCGAGGCCGCCGAGGCGAGCTCCGCCGCGACGGTGGGAGTGCCTCCGGCGGCCAGCGCGAGGGCGAGCGTAGCGACGAACGTGTCCCCCGCCCCGGCGGCCCGCGCGTGAGGCGCGGCAGCTGCGTAGGTGCGGTACCACGTCCCGTCCGGCTCCAGCAGCAGCGCGCCGTCCGAGTCCAGCGTGACCGCGACGCGACACGCGCCCGTGCGCTCGAAGAACACCGGGGCGTGCTCGATCACCAGGCGCGCACGGTCGGCCTCGGCCGTGCGAGACAGGCCGAGGAGCACGAGCGCCTCGTCGAAGTTCGGTTTCACCATCGTCGGGTTCACATCCCGGTACTTCGGCAGGTCCTTCGCATCCACGACCACCGTGCGAGGCGCGCTGCGCTGCAACTCGGCGAGCGCGGCGACCACGCGGGGCGTGAGCACCCCGTAGCCGTAGTCCGACACCACGACCGCGTCCGAGGCGAGGAACAAGCGGCGGAGGCGCGCGATGAGCTCAGCCTCGTCCGCGCCCTCGACCGGCTGCGTGGTGCCCTGGTCGAAGCGGACGATCAGCTGCGGCTCCGCTACCACGCGCTGCTTCGCGAGCGTCGAACGCCCGCGGATGCGGATCGCCTGGTCCGTCCTCACCCCGTCGCGCGCGAGGCAGGAGATCAGGCGGTCGCCGTCCTCGTCGTCTCCGAGCACGGTGAGGAGGGTCGTAGTGGCGCCGAGGGCGCTCACGTTCGCCGCGGTGTTCGCAGCGCCACCTCCGGCGTCCACGCGCGAGGTGATGTCCACGATCGGCGCGGGCGCCTCGCGGCTCAGTCTCGTGCTCCGTCCGAGGAGGTACGAGTCCAGCATCGCGTCCCCAATGACGAGCACATGAAGGCGGCTGAAGCCGGCGACGACCTCCAGCGTGTCGCGCATCACGCGACGCTCCTCGCCCCATCCTCAACACGGTGTGCGAGCGAGTGGGAGGGCGGCACCACCTCGACCTCGCCGACGATCACGCGGGCAGCGCTCTCCAGATCACGCACGACCACGGACGGCCAGCGCCGCGCGGGCAGACGCCACTCGGTCTCGTTCCCGTTGTCGATGAGCACCGTCCGGCACCCCGCGTGGTTGCCCGCCTCGATGTCGTCGAGGATGTCCCCCACCATCCACGCGTCCTCCAACGACAGGCCGAGGTCCTCGGCCGCGCGGCGGAGCATGCCATCGGCGGGCTTCCGGCAGTCGCACTCGATGGCGTACTCGGGCACATCGCCATCCGGGAGGTGGGGGCAGTAGTAGAACCCGGCGAGGTGGACATGCAGGCCCGCGCAGAGTGAGGAGATGTGCTCGCGCACGGCCTCGAGCGCGGACTCGCGGAAGAGGCCGCGCGCGACGCCGGACTGGTTGCTCACCACCACCACGTCGCAGTCGTGCTCGGCGAGGATGCGGAGCGCGCGGTCCGCCGACGGGGCGAGCCGGATGCGCTCCGGGTCCACGTTGTAGGGCACGTCCTCCAGGAGCGTGCCGTCCTTGTCCAGGAAGACCGTGATGCTCACGATGCCGCCTCCACCTCGATCGGCTCGAGGGTGGCGAGATCCTGCTCGATGAGCTCGCAGAGCAGGTGCACCAGCAGGCCGTGGACCTCCTGGATCCGCTGCGTGTCGCGCGTCGGCACCACCAGCGAGGCGGTCGCGAGGTGCAGGAGGTCACCCCCGTCGCCTCCCACCATCGCGAGCGTCTGCACGCCTCGGCACTTCGCGGCGTGGAACGCCCTCACTACGTTCGTCGAGCGTCCGCTGGTGCTGAACCCGATCAGGACGTCCCCGGGCTGTCCGAACGCCTCGACCTGCCGTTCGAAGACGGACTCCCACGAGACGTCGTTGGCCCATGCGGTCAGCGAGGAGAACTCCGCGCCGAGCACGATCACCGGGAGCGCTCGACGACTCTCCGCACGGAAGCGGGCCACCAGTTCACCGGCGAAGTGCTGGGCATCGGCGGCGCTGCCACCGTTGCCACAGACCAGCACCTTGTTCCCGTTCGCGAAGCAGTTCGAGATCATCCGCGCCATGCGGGTGGCCTCGCGGGTGTTGCGCGCCCTCGCAGCGCTCAGGACTCGCACGAGGCCGTCGAACCCGTCCTGCACGGTGCGGCGACGCACTTCCTCGCGGGCGACCTCGTCGGCGCGTTCGCTGATCACGGCCTCGACCAGCTCGTCGATGAGGGCCGCGACTCGGTCCCAGGTGAACAGGTCACGCGCGCGCCGGATCCCTCCGATCGCGAGGCGCTGCTGTAACCCCGGGTCCGTGAAGATCCTCGTTGCCGCGAGGGCGAGCGCGTCCGGATCATGCGGCGGCACGAGAAGACCCGTGTCGCCGTCGGCGACGGTGTACTGGATGCCGCCGACGTTCGCGCCGATGACGGGCGTGCCGCAGGCCATCGCCTCCACGGGGGTGATGCCGAACGGCTCGTACCAGGGCGTCGTCACGAAGATGTCCGCCGCCGAGTACCAGTCCTTGAGTTCCGCCCTCGGGCGGCGGCCGACGAACCGGACGGCGTCCGCGACGCCTGAGGCCTGCGCGATCCCGAGAAGGCGTCCGATCTCGGGGGTGGCCTCGGGGTCCGGTTCGTCCGACTCGCCACCTGCGACCACGAGCAGGGCGTCCGGCACGCGCTCCCGGATGCAGGCGAGCGCCCGCACGACGTTATCGATCCCCTTGCGGGGGACGAGGCGTCCCAGCTGCAGGAGGATGGGGCGGTCCGCCGGGAGGCCGAGGCGCTCACGCGCCTCGGCGCGGTCGACCGGGGAGCACTCGGTGGGGTCGTAGCCGCAGGGGATCATCGTGATCCGGCGCGGGTCGGCGCCATACATCGCCAGCAGGTCGATCTCGTCCTGTGGGCACTCCGCGATGACACGGTCGGCCTCGGCCACCAGGCTCTCCTCGATCGCGAGCCGATCGTCGGCAAACCCGTCGGCGTCACCCTGGTAGATGCGACGCACCTTGCCCAGCGCGTGGAAAGTGATGATGAACGGGATGTCGAAGCGACGCTTCAGCTCGCGCGCCGTCATCCCTGACATCCAGAAGTTCGCGTGGACCACGTCGTACGGCCACGGCTGCTCGGCCACGTACTGGCACACGAACTCCGTGAATGCCGGCATGTGCGGGAGGAGATCCTCCTTCCGCACGAATGACGGCGGCCCGGCGTCCACGTGGACCACCCGGTAGCCCTCGTGCTCCACGACGCGCGGGAGGTCCTCCCGATCGCGGCGGGTGAAGACGTCCACGCGGTGGCCTGCCGCCGCGAGACGCTTCGCGACCTGCGCGACGTACACATTCTGACCACCACCATCGACACCCCCGATGGTGCCGAGGGGTGAGGCATGCTCCGAGATCACCGCGACCCGACGGCGAGAGTGACCAGAGCGGACACGGTGGATCCCGTGCTGTGGGTTCGCGTTCATCGCGAGGCTTTCACTGCCGGGGTCTGGTTGGATGCGCGGCCCGCGGAGGCAGGCGCGAACTGGTTGGCGTAGTTGCCGCGGCTGGCGACTTCCTCGAAGGTGTCGAGCCAGTCCTCGGCGAAGCGGTCGATGCTGAAGCGCTCCTCCGCGCGTATTCGCGCCTGCTCGCCGAGGCGCGCGGCCTCCTCTGGATCGGCGATCAGACGCTGCATGTGCTCGATCAGGCGGTCGACACGCGTGTCGACGTATCCGTTCACGCCGTTCTCGATCACCGTCGTCATCTCAGTGGTGCCGAGGCCGACGACCGGGAGCCCAGCCATCATCGCCTCGATCACGGAGAGCCCGAGGCTCGTGTAGCGGATGGGGTTGAAGAAAAAGCGGTAGTCCACCTCGCGCTGGAGCAGCTCGCGGTGCGGGATGTCACCCAGTCCGCCGAGCTCCTCGGACCCCATGCCGGCGAGGTCGATCGGGACCTCCTCGGCGACCCGCTCGAACACATCGAGGCCGAGGCGGCGTCCGCGCTTCGGGAGGTTGTTCACCACGGAGATGCCGCGGGCCACCTCGCCCGAGTACACGAGGCCGTCCGGGATCGTGACGCCGTGCTCAATCACCCTGGTCGGCGTGCGGCCGGAGTCCCACATCAGGTCGTTGAACGCCGTGACGTGGACCAGCAGCGCGTCCGGGTCGTCCACCACGTGGCGGCTGTCCGTCGGCGACGCGAGGCCGGGGTCATGCTCGAGGAAGATGCGTGGCAGCTTCCGCTGGCCCGGCGTCAGGATGTCGAACTGGTCGCGCACATAGTTGCGCTTCGACTGGTAGAGGATCAGGTCGAAGTCCGTGTCCGGGATCTCCTCGGCGGGTACTTCGACCACGTTCTCCGGCCACGCAAAGTTGCCGCCTCGGCCGCCATAGCCCTCCGGCCGGCTCTCTTTCACCGGCAGGATGAACAGGCACGGCGTGTGCGCGAGGTAGTAGAGGTACGAGCCGTGGACGTGCCACGTCAGCACACGAGGGCGAGACAGTTCGACGAGGTTCATCGCGAGTTCCTTCCGACGCTGTCCGCCTGAGCGGTGAGCAGGGCGCCCACCGGCGCGAGCAGCGCCTCCGCCGCGACGAGGACCTCGTGCGGTTCGATATCCATGCAGCCGTGCCCGCGGTCGCACTCGATGCCGAAGCACGGCGAGCACTCGACAGCCTTGGTGAGCAGTTGGTGCGGCGTCGCCCGTGGCTCCCAGTACGACCACGGGTCGGTCCCCGCGTAGGTCGACACCACCGGCACGCCGAGGGCGTCCGCGACGTGCAACGCAAGTGAGTTGTTGGCGATCACGAGCGCCGCCCGAGCGATCACGGCCGCCATCAGCGGGACGCTGGTGCGGCCCGCAACGGAGACGACACCGAACGCTCCCGCCTCGGCCTCCAGCTCGCCCCCGAGTGCTTCCTCGTGCGGCCCGCCGAGGACTACCACCGGCAGACCGCGCGCAACGGTGTCACGCGCGACCTGCGCGAACCGCTCACGTGCGTACCGGCGGGCGGGTGCGGACGCACCGGGCACCAGCACGACGAACGGCGCACCGTCCTCGATCCCCGCGGCGGCAAGGAGGCGTGACGCGCGCTCGCTCGCCTCGGGAGGCACAACGATGCGAGGACGGCCATCGCCGCCCTCGAACCCCAGCGCGCGGACCAGGTGCAGGTTCCGTTCTGCCTGGTGCGCCGGGACGCCCTCGGACGGGACGGGGTGCGAGATCACCTCGCCCGCGAAGGCATCCGGCGCGTACGCGGCGCGCACCGGGATGTCGGCGAGATAGCAGGCAACGGCCGGCGCGACCGAGGTCTGCGAGAAGCTGGTGAAGATGATCGCGGCGTCGTAGCGCTCCTCACGGAGCCGCTCGATCAGGGCGCGGTCAGCCTCGGGAGCCACGGTGCCCGGGACGAGCTGCTGCCAGGACGCGCGATGCTCGATGACCTCGTCGATCTCGGGGAGGAGCGCGGCACCCTGCGCTCCGGCCGGGGAGGCAAGCAGCGTGAGTTGGGCCTCCGGCAGCGCTTCACGGATCGCGGCAACGGCAGGGCCGAGGAGGATCACGTCGCCGATGTTGTCGAGGCGGACCAGCAACACCCGTGCCCTGGCCCGGAGAGCGGGAAGCAGCGAACGAGCGGCCGAGGTCTCGTGAACTCGCATGGCGAGATCCTGTGCACAGTACCCGAGCGGTCTGGTTGAGAGACTGTCTGGTCCACGGTCTGTTCCCGGGCCAGCGTCCACCGAGAAGCTACGAACGCCTGCATCCCCGCCGCATTCCGGATGAGGGGGGCTCGTTGCGGTTCCCTAGCAAGTACTCCACTTCTCCGCCCGCGTAACCGAGCAGCAACATCTCCCCAACAGATCGACCTCGATTACGGCGCCGCTAGAGGTACACGAGGGCCAGCGCGAGCGCGGCGAGCAGCGCCACTGCCAGGGTGAGGACCAGCACCTGGTTCGAGGTGAACCGACGGCCGGCACCCTGCGGGTCGTGCTCGACCGCCTCCGGGGGCGGTGTGCGCTTGAAGTTGTCCGGCGCTTCGTTCGCGGGATCGCGAGACGCACGCGGTCCGGTGTCGGGGTAGCGCTCATCCCCCTGCTCGTGAGGCGACGGTGGGACGTGCTGCTCGGTCATGGGCTCGCTCCTTCGCAGATCGCGTGGAACGTAGCCGTCGACGAATCGCGGACCGATGGCCCTGCTCCGGCGACGAGTGACGCAGTCGCGACAGCCGGGACAGCCGGCATCGAGGGCTACCGAAGCGCCGAGAGGTCCCTCGAAGTTCCCTACTGCGCCCAGCCGGGCCAGAAGCCGAAGTCGATGCGGTTCCAGTCCGGGCGGTCCATCGCCGGGGAGTACGCGCCGAGGTCGACGCCGTTCACGGCGAGCTGGAGCGTCTTGCCCTTGTCCGTCCAGACCTGGATGCGGGTGCCACCCTCCCAGGCCTGGCTCTCGCCCTCGCGGAGGACGCCATCGAACTGCACGGTGCCGTCCACGGTGACGCGGAGGTTGGAGTCCTCGCGCGCCGCGAGGCCCACCGTGACCCGGCCGGGGGCCGGTTGCTCGGTCGGCGGTTCACCGGGCGGGATCGGCGTGGCGGATGGCCCCACCTGCTCGGTCGGAGGCGTCCCGGGCGCATCGTCGGCGAGCCAGAACGCCCCGGCCGCGAACCCCGCGACGAGGACAGCGGCCACGACCGGCACGAGGAACGCAGGGCGCAGACGAGACCGCTCTCGCTCCGGATCAGCGGGCACGGGTTCGTGCTCCCACTCCTCCTCGTCGTCCCACGGCTCGACGGGCTCGACCGGCGTCTCGCCCACCTCGGGCCAGGCCTCGACTGTCGTCGAGGAGGCAGCGGCGACGGAGGCGGGGACCACCTCCACGGGTGCGCGCTCGCGACGGACGCGGCGACGAGGGCGCTCCACGGGAGCGGGGGCGCGGAGGTCGGCGCGCAGGGCTCGGAAGGCCGTGAGCAGGAAGAGGTACAGGAGGAGGACCGTGAGGATGCGCAGCACGAGCAGCGCGATCGGCCAGGCCTCAGCTTCGAGTTCGAATTCGAACACGCGGTTCCCTCTGGTGGGCTGCGGGGTTCGCCTTCCACGATAGGACGCCACCCCGAGGCTCCGTCCAGTCCCTTGGTGGTGGCTTGTGAGACTCGTCACGGAATCGGAATCACCCCCAAGGAGAACGTGCGGTACGTTGATCGAGGCTTCGCGGCACCGTCTCGATGACGGCACGGTGTGACGAGGCCACGAAGGAGAGCGGATGACCGCATCCCGGCACTCCCGGTCTGCCGGCCACAGCCTGCTGCTGCTCCTGGTGCCTCCCCTCCTGATCGTGATGGTCCCGTCCATCGTCCTCGTGGCGACGGACCGCGAGCCGACGGCGGACATGCTCGCGAGCCTCGTGATCGTCGCGAGCCTGCCGCTCGCCACGCCTGCGGTGCTCTCGCTCCTCTACCGGCGGTGGGACCCGTATGTCCTGTCGCCGGCGTGGATCCTCTGCGCACTCGGGCTCGGAGTGATCGCGCGGGTGCAGCCGGGCCTCGTCACGACCCAGCTGCTCTGGATCGGCGCCGGGTGGGCCGCGTTCATCATGCTGGTCGGTTTCCCCTACCTCCTCCCGTGGTTACTGCGCTTCCGGTACTGGTTCCTCGCCGCCGGCCTCGCGCTCATCGTCCTCACGCTCGCCGTCGGCGAGGACGTAACCGGCGAGGGCGCTCGGCTCTGGCTGCGCTTCGGTCCGGTCGGCATCCAGCCCGCCGAGGTCTTGCGGGTGCTCCTCGTCGCGTTCATCGCGGGCCACCTCGCCGTCCGCACCCCCACCGGCGAGGTGCGGGACGCCCCGCGCGAGGGCCGCAACGCGCCACGGCCGGACGGCCGCGCCGTGATGGCGTCACCGCTGTACGACTGGCTGCCATTGCTGGGGATGTTTGGCCTCCCCGTCCTCGGAGTGCTCGCGCAGCGCGACTTCGGGCCCTCGCTGATCTTTGGCGCCACGCTCGTGGGGTTGCTGTACGTCGCGACCGGGCGAAAGCGTTATGTCGCTTTCGCCGTCGTCGGAGCGGTGATCGGGTTCGCGGTGATCTACTCGGGCTCCGCGCGCATCGAGGAGCGCGTGGACGTCTGGCTCGATCCATGGGCCGACCCGCGGGGCTCGGGCTACCAGTCACTGCAGGCCCTCGGCGGGTTCGTCTTTGGCGGCGTGTTCGGAGCGGGGCCGGGCTACGGCTACCCCGGGCTCATCCCTGCCGCACACACCGACTACCCCCTCGCCGTCATCGGCGAGGAGTGGGGCCTCCTCGGGTCGTTCGTGGTGGTGATGCTCTACGGACTGATCACGGTGCACACCCTCGCCCGAGCGCGCGTCGTCCGCGATCCGTTCAACCAGCTTCTGATGGCCGGCCTCGCGATCAGTCTCGCGGCGCAGGTGCTGCTCGTGTTCGGCGGCATCCTCCGCATCCTGCCGCTTACCGGCCTCACCAGCCCGTTCCTCTCGTATGGCGGCTCGTCGATGGTGATGGGCTGGGTAATGCTCGCGCTCATCGTGGCCGCCTCGTCGCCCGAGCGTCGCCAGGCGGGAGCGCCCCGCCCTCGCGTCCGGCTGCCGCTGAGCGCCACGGCAGCACCGAGGATGCGACACCTGGGGTTTGCGATCCTCGGCGGGTTCGCAGCGCTGTCGCTCGTGCTCGGCTACTGGCAGGTGGCGCGGCCCGACCTCACAACGGACCCCGCGGTTGCCGGCGAGCGACACCGCGTCGAGGAACTGCGCGTCCAGCGTGGCGACATCCTCGACCGTCACGGCGAGCGCCTCGCGACGACCGAGATCGGCCCCGACGGCGAGCCGCGGCGCGTCTACCTCGACGGCGGCGGCGTGCACATGCTGGGATACGTCTCCGCACTCGGCGCGACGGGCGTCGAAGCGGTCGCGGCGGACTCCCTCCTCGGCCGCGCGAGCCCGAGCCCGCGCGACACCTGGCTCGACCTCCTCCACCAATCGCGCGAGGGCGACGACGTCCAGCTCACGATCGACCTCGACATCCAGCGGGCGGCGGAACAGGCGTTGGAGGGCGCGACCGGCGCGGTGGTCGCCCTCGACCCGCACACGGGCGAGGTGCTCGCGCTCGCCAGCACGCCGACGTTCGACCCGAACTTCACGCCCGAGGAGTGGGAGCACCTCCGCTCCGCCGAGGGCAGCCCGCTCCTGAACCGCGCCACGCAAGGGCTCTACACGCCCGGCTCTACGTTCAAGACCGTCACGCTCGCCGCGGCGCTGGAGGCGGGCCTCGTGACCCCCGACACACCCGCCGAGTGCCCGCCCGAGATCTTCATCGACGGCGTCCGCATCGTGTCGAGGAATGAGCCGCCGGGGTTCCAGACTCGAACCGTGCGGGACGCGTACGCGTACTCCTGCAATACCTACTTCGCGCAGCTCGGGCTGGAGGTCGGCGAGGAGCGGCTGGTGGCGATGGCCGAGGCACTCGGGCTGGACCAGTCGGTGCCGTTCGCCCTCCCCACGAGCAAGGGACGACTCGCCACGACGCCCGGGTTCCTCGACACCGACGCGGGGCTGGCCGCCTCGGCGTTCGGGCAGGGCGAGCTCCAGATCAGCCCGCTCCACCTCGCCCTCCTCGCGGGCGTCGCCGTGAACGACGGCGTCGTCATGCGGCCCCACCTCATGCTGGGCGAGACGCCCGAAGCGTGGCACACGGCGCTCTCCCCGCAGGCTGCCGCCGACCTCGCGGAGATGATGCGCGCGAGCGTGGACACCGGCTGGGCGCAGACCGCGGCGATCCCGGGCGTCGCCGTGGGTGGCAAGACCGGCTCGGCGGAAGTCGTCATGGAGGAGAACCCGCACGCCCTCTTCATCGCGTACGCCGAAGATGACGGCCCCGACGGTGGTGCTGTCGCCGTGGCCGTCATCAAGGAGTTCGCAGGCTCGGGATCGCAACAGGCCGGCCCGGCCGCGAAGGCGGTCATCGAGGCGTGGCTCGCCTCGAAGGGGTGAGTGCTACACGATCCGTCGCTGACCGGTGGCCGGATCGATCGCCGGCCCGCCACCGGGAGCCGCCCCCGGCTCATCGAGGTCGACGGCGCCCGCCTGGCGCTCCTCGGCGCTCCGCCGCTCCGCGTCGACATGGGTCTCGATCGTGCCCTCGTTCGGGCTGTTCATCGGACGGCCGTCGCGCACCTCGGTCGTATGGATGGATCCACGCCAGCCGCCGGTCTCGTGTCCGCGGGCTTCGATGAACTCCTTGAACCGCTCCAGGTCGCCCTCGACGCGGCGTTCGACGAAGCCGAGCATGTCGCCGACCTTCTCGGTCCACGACTCCGTCTCGTAGGACATATCGAGCTGGATGTGCGTGCGGTCCTCACCCGCCGGGCGAAAGGAGACCGAGCCGTCCACGCCTCGGCCGGCGACGGTGTGCCAGGCGATGATCTCGTCCGGCTCCTGCTCGTCGATCTGCGCTTCCCACTCGGCGACGTCGCCGGCAATCTCCGCCTTCCACGCGAGGCGCCGCGGATCGATCTGGCGGACCTCCGTGACGCCCTCCATGAACTCGGGGAACTCCTCGAACTGGGTCCACTGGTTGTAGACCACCTGCAGCGGCGCTTCGACCTCGATCGCGCGTTCTACCTTCGGCATCACGTCCTCCTCGTACTCCTCGTACTTCGCGGGACGACCGCACCGTACGAGGGCATCCCGAGGGCTCCGCATCAGAACGCGAGGCTCGCGCGTTGCAGTGCAGTGACAGCAGATTCGGCGGAGGGGGACGACGACCGACGAGGAGCTACTCGGACTCCGGCTCGCGCACGATCAGCCGCGCCGAGCGGTTCCGGGTGAGGTAGGACCACGCCCACTGCGTGAACACCAGCGCGCGGTTCTCGAACTCGTTCACCTGCATGAGGTGGACGAAGAGCCAGCCCAGCCATCCGAGCCAGCCTGAGAGCCGGATGCGCCCACGCTCCAGCACCGCGAACCCGCGCCCCACTGTCGCCATGCTGCCTCGGTCGCGGTAGCGGAACGGGCCCACCTGCTGGCCTCGCAGTCCCGCGAGGATGGCACGGGCGGCATGCTCACCCTCCTGGATCGCGACCGGGGCGAGGCCGGGCAGCGGTCGCCCGTCCTCGTCGGGGACGTGGGCCATGTCGCCGATGACGTACACGGGGCGGCCGGGGATGCGGAGGTCGGTGCCCACGGGGATGCGCCCGCCTCGGTCAGGCTCGATGCCCGCGGCGGTCGCGAGCTGCTGGGCGAGGGTGGCGGCGCGTACCCCGGCGGCCCAGATGATCGTCCGCGCGGGGATCCGCTCCGAGACGCCCTCGGCGTTCTTGACGGTCAGGCTGTTCTCGTCCACCTCGGTGACGAGGGTGCTCGTCCGGACCTGGACGCCATGGCGCTCAAGCTCGCGCTGCGCCTTCCGCCCGAGGCTCTCCGGGTACGGCGGCAAGACCTGGCCAGCCGCCTCGATCAGCACGACCTTCGCCGAGGCGGGATTGATCGAGCGGAAGTCGTGCTTCAGGGTGTCACGCGCCAGCTCCGCGATCGCACCGGCCATCTCCACGCCGGTCGGGCCGGCGCCCACGATGGCGAACGTGAGGTGTCCCGGGTTATCGAGCAATCTCGAGGGCTGGAGCTCGGCCTCTTCGAACACGCGGAGGATGTGGCCTCGGAGGCGGGTCGCCTCACCCACGTTCTTCAGGCCGGAGGCGTGCTCCTCCCAGTCGTCGTGTCCGAACCAGTGGTTGCGCGATCCCGCGGCGACGATGAGGTGGTCGTAGGCGATCACCTGTCCGGACGCGGTCACCGTGTTCACCTCGAGGTCGATCGCCTGCACATCGGCAAGCAGGACGCGCACGTTCTCCTGGCGGCTCAGGATGCGTCGCAGCGGCACGGCGATGTTGGCGGGGGAGAGGCCTCCCGTCGCCACCTGGTAGAGCAACGGCTGGAAGAGGTGATGGTTCCGCCGGTCGATGAGCGTGACGTCCACGGGCGCGTCACGCAGCGCCTTCGCCGCCGCGAGTCCCCCGAACCCGCCACCGATGATCACCACCCGAGGGCGGCCCATGGGCCGGGAGACCTCGTTCTCCGGGGCCCCGAGGCCCGAGACCGGCGTCCACGCCGGTGCATCGCTTGCGGGGAAGGAATCGCGGCTCGCCTCCTCGACCGGATCGAGGGCGGGTGCCGGCGCACCAGGCGCGAGGGGCTCTGCATCACCAGGGGGCAAGGCCAGCTCCATCCTTGATGTCCGGTCTGGCCGACCTGACCCCACTCTACCCCACCCCCGTCAGGCGGACGCCATCGCTGCCTCACCTTGCGCGAGGCGGGCAGGCTGTGTGTCGAGCTCGGGGAGGACCTCCTCCTGGAAGAAGCGGAAGAAGCCGTCCTGATCCGGACCGATCTGATGCACGAGCACATGGTCGTACCCGGCCTCCTCGAACTCGCGGATCCCGGAGATCACCCGCCCGGCGTCGGGGCCGAGGGGCATCTCGTCGCCGTAGTCCTCCAGCCGGATGAACTTCGACGCAGCCATGAACTCACGCGGGCCCTTGAGGTCGGCGTTCATCGGACTCGGCAGTGGCGCGTGCGACCAGTGCTTCGCAAGCGTCTCGCGGGCGGAACGCTCGTCCGAGGCGTACACGATGTGGATCATGCCGAACCTCGGGCCCGTTCCGCCCTCACCCCGCCACGTCTCCAGCAAATCCGCATCGGGCGCGGTGGCAATGATGCCGTCGCCGGACTCGGCGGCCAGCCTCGCCGAGAGCTTCCCGCCCGCCGCCACGATGATGGGCGGGGGCACGTCCGGCATGCTGTAGATCCGCGCGCGGTCCACCGTGTAGAACTCGCCCTCGAAGTTCTTCTCCTCGCCGGTCCACAGCACGCGGATGACCTCGATGGCCTCAGTGAGCATCCGGCGGCGGATGGGGGGAGCCGGCCACGGGTCCCCGAAGATGTGCTCGTTCAGGTTCTCGCCCGTGCCAACGCCGAGGAAGAAGCGGCCGGGCGCCATCGTCGCGACGGTCGCCGCGGCCTGGGCGATGATCCCGGGGTGGAACCGCGTGGTCGGGCACGTGACCGCCGTGCCGATCGCCATCGACTCCGTCGCATGCGCGATCGCACCGAGGACCGTCCACGCGAAGGGACTCTCGCCCTGGCTGTCCAGCCACGGGTGGAAGTGGTCCGAGATCGCGGCGAAGGCGAACCCGGCCTCCTCCGCCTTCACCGCGTTCCGCACGAGGTCGTTCGCGGGGTGCTCTTCGGTCAGGAGCGCGTAGCCGACGGAGACCATGGTGAGTCCTCCTCGATGGGCGGGGATGAGGTGCCTTCAGCATCACGACCGCCCTCGGACGCGTCGGTAACACCTCCGAGGGCGGCGTCTCGGATCCGGTGCAAACGCCGCGAGCGGGCCTCGCCCCTATCGCGCGGCGCCAGCCTTCGCACGCGACCGTTCGAGGAGTGCGATCGCCTCGCGATTGA
>JALOAM010000050.1 GCA_023228765.1 Dehalococcoidia bacterium | reverse complement strand
CCCTCTCCCGAAACCGGGAGAGGGGAGCCAGAAATTGGGGGGGCGGGGGGATCGAGGTCCGTTACCCGGTGAACGACGCCTGTAGCTCTGCGCGAACCTCGATCGCCGCGCACGCAACGAGGGCCACCCGCCGTGGGTGGCCCTCGCCAGTTGCGAACCGGGGACAGAGGGAGCGGGCTAGAAGCCGCCCATCATGTCGTCCATGCCCGGAGCGTGTGCCGGGGCGGCGCCGGGCCGCTCCGGGATCTCGCCGACGGCGGCCTCGGTGGTGAGCATCAGCGACGCCACCGACACCGCGTTCTCCAGCGCCACGCGCGACACCTTGACCGGGTCCAGGATGCCGAGGTCGAACATGTCGCCCATGCGCTCCTCGCCGGCGTCGTAGCCGACGTTCGGGTCCTTTGAGTCGCGGACTTCCTCCACGATCACGGAGGGCTCGCGGCCGGCGTTGTCCACGATCTGGCGGAGCGGGTAGGCGAGGGCGTGGCGGACGATCATCGCGCCAGTGCGCTCATCGCCCGCCGGCATCGACTCGATCAGCGCGTCCAGGTCCTTCTGGATGCGGATGTAGGCGACGCCGCCGCCCGGCACCACGCCTTCCTCCACGGCCGCGCGGGTCGCGGAGAGGGCGTCCTCCAGGCGGAACTTCTTCTCGCGGACCTCGATCTCCGTGGCGCCGCCCGCCTTGATCACGGCCACGCCGCCGGCCAGCTTCGCGAGCCGCTCCTGCAGCTTCTCGCGGTCGAAGTCCGAGCCGGTGTCCTGGATCTGGGCGCGGAGCTGGCGGATGCGGTTCTGGATCGCCTCGTCGGAGCCGGCGCCCTCCACGATCGTGGTGCGGTTCTTGTCCGCCACCACGCGGTGGGCGTGCCCCAGGTCGGCGAGCTGCGCGTCCTCCAGCTTGCGGCCCATGTCGTTCGTGACGAAGGTGCCGCCGGTGAGGACGGCGAGGTCCTCCAGGATCGCCTTGCGGCGGTCGCCGAAGGAGGGCGCCTTCACGAACAGCGGGTTCATGGTGCCCCGCATCTTGTTCACGATCATCGCGGAGAGCGCCTCGCCGGTGAGGTCGGAGCAGATCACCACGAGGTTCTTGGAGACCTGCAGCACCTTCTCCAGGAGCGGCAGGATCACGCGGATGTCGTTGATCGTGTAGTCGGTGACCAGGATGTACGGGTCATCCAGCACGGCCTCGTTGCGGTCCGCGTTGGTGACGAAGTACGGCGAGATCCAGCCGTTGTCCACCTGCAGGCCGTCTACGATCTCGACCTCGTCGTCGAGGCCGCGGCCGTCCTCGATCGTGATGACGCCGTCCTTGCCCACCTGCTCCATCACGTCCGCGATCAGGGTGCCGATGCGGCGGTCGTTGGCGGAGATGGCGGCGACCGCCTCGATCGTCTTCTTGTCCTCCACCGGGACGGCCATCGCGCGCAGCGCCGGGAGGGCGGTGCGGAGCGCCTGCTCCATGCCCTTGCGCAGGTACATGGCGTTCGCGCCGGCGGCGATGTTGCGGATGCCCTCGTGGAACAGCGCCTGGGCGAGGACGGTAGCGGTGGTGGTGCCGTCACCGGCGACGTCGTTGGTGCGGATCGCCACCTGCTTGACCAGCTGCGCCCCCATGTTGTGGAAGCGGTCCTTCAGGTCGATCTCGCGGGCGACGGTGACGCCGTCCTTCGTGATCACGGCGGGGCCGTAGTTCTTGTCCAGGACGACGTTGCGGCCGCGGGGGCCGAGCGTCACGCGGACGGCGTTCGCCAGGATGTCCACGCCGTGACGGAGTTCACGGCGGGCGTCTTCATCGAACCGGAGCCGCTTCGCGGGCATGGCTCATTCCCTTCGGGAGTGCCGCCGTGTCCCGGTCGGCTCGACCGGCCTCGAAGGGCTGTCGGGCCTCGGCGGGCGCATGGGGCGCGCATCGGGCGGTGGATTCGGCGGACCGCACCGGAGGGGTGGTGCGGCCCGCCGCCAGTCAATCTCTTGCAGTCTCGAACGGCAGCCACCCGACGGGTCGGTCGGGCGGCAGGCCGGCCGGCGAGTGCTTGCGCCCCGCCGAGGCCGGTCAGCCTACTTCTTGCCCTTCTTGGCGGGCGCGGCAGCCTCGTCCAGCTTCGCGAGGACGTCCTGGAACCGGATGATGATGTAGTCCGTGGAGTCCACGGTGACTTCCTGGCCGGTGTACTTCTGGTACAGCACGCGGTCGCCGGCGGCCAGGTCGATGGTGTCCAGGTCGCCCTTGTCGTTGCGCTTGCCGGGGCCGACCGCGACGACGTGGCCGTGCTGCGGCTTCTCCTTGGCGGAGTCCGGGATGACGAGGCCGGAGGCGGAGATCTCCTCCTGCTCGACGGGGGTGAGGACGATGTGGTCGGTCATCGGGGTAACGTTCGTGGCCAAGGCACCAGTCTCCTTCTTCAGCGTCCGCTCCGGAGAGTCAGCCGGGGCCGCGAGCCGCGCTCGCTTCGCCCAGGCATCCCCGCACGCCGTCGCGCGCTCCGGGTGTCCGCGCTCGTCCAGTTGAATTCGGTGGGCGGTGCGCGGGTCGCGCCCCTCGTCCGGTGGCGTCGCCTCGCGGCCGTGCTCGCAAGCCCCGTCCGAGGCCCCTCGCCCGCCCGCCGCGGCCCGCCGTCGAGGCGTTCCCCGTCGCAGAAACCGCCTCTCGGCGGCCTCCGAGGCGGGATGTTAGCACTCGCCCCATGAGAGTGCTAGCCCTCGCCGCCGAGGAATTTCTGCGCCAGGAGGGAGATCATTCGTACACGGAAGCGTGTACGATTCGCGCGACTGCTTGGGACGCCGGGGCTCTCTGGTGCCGACCGGAATGGCCCTCACCCCAGCCCTCTCCCGGAACCGGGAGAGGGGGCCGGAGGCGGAGGCGGAGGCCGGAGGTGGGAGGCGGAGGTGGGAGGCGGGAGGCGCGATGCGGGAGGCGCGAGGTGGGAGGCGGGAGGCGAACCGCTGAGGGGCAGCGAATCGGGAGCGTGGCATGACGGCGGAGTGGAACGCGGAGGCGGTCCGGCGGCTGCGGGAGCAGCTCGGGGTGACGCAGACTGAGCTCGCCGAGCGGATCGGGACACGGCAGCAGACGATTTCGGAGTGGGAGACGGGGGCGTCCTCGCCGCGGCGGATGTCACAGCGGCTCCTGCGGATGGTCGCGGAGGAGTCCGGCGTCTACGACGTCGGGCCGCGGGAGGGTGCTGCGGACGCCGAGGAGCCGCGGGCGTGACGGTCCCGCTCCACCGGCTCGCCGAGGACGCCGGGGTCTACGCGGCGCACGAGGACGGGCGTGACCGGGAGGCGCGGGCGGACGCCGCGCCGTTCGTGGAGGTGCCGTTCTCGGAGGCGCCGTTCCCGGAGGCGACGTTGACGGCGCTCTGGCTGCTCGGGCGGGTGCCGGCGCAGGTGCTGGCGGCGGCGCTGCCGCATCCGCTGCTGCGCGCGGGGCGCGCCGGGCGCGGGCCGGGGCCGGACGTGCGCGAGGCGGCCTTCCTCGCGGCGTCCGGGGCGACGCTCGCCGGGGACGTGGAGGTGCACCTGCGCGCCTCGGACTTCGTGCGGCACGGGCACGCGGACGACCCCGCGTACGCGGGGGTCGTGCTCCACCTCTGCTGGGTGGATGACCGGGCGGAGGCCGGCACACCGACCGCCCTCCCCGGCCGGGACGGGCGGCCCGGTGGTGGCGAGGCGCCCACGGTCGCCCTCGGTGCGTGGCTCTCGGCGCGGGAGGTCGAACGGCTGGTGGCGCTGGGCCCGGACCTCGAGGTCATCGCGCCGCCCTGCTCCGGTGCTCCGGACGCCGTCGCCCGCGTGCGGGACGAGGGGCGGCAGCGGCTGGCGGAGCGGACGTGGCGCGCGTGGCGGCTGGCCGACCGCTACGGCTTCGACGGCGCCCTCGCGATGCTGCTCGAACGCGCCGTCGCCTCCACCGCCGGCCGTATCCGGGAGTCCGAGGAGCGCCGTGCCGCCCTGGTCGCCGTGATCCTCGATGGGCTCGGCTCCGACCCGGTGGAGGTGCTGGCGCGGCACGCGCTGGACGGCCGGGCCGCCCTCGTCGCCGCCGTGCGCGCCGCCAGCCTCGGAGACGCCCGCGCCGCCGAGGTGGCATGGAACGCGGCGCTCCCGCTCGTCGCCGCCCTCGCCGCCGCCTACGACGATGTCCCTCTCGCCCGCGCGACCGCCGCACTCGCGGAGGGGTGGCCTGCCCCGCGTCCCTACGGCCGCACGAGGGCACTCGCCTCGGCGCTCTCCTCCCCGCCCGCTCCGGCCCCCGCGCCCTTGAGAGGGGAGGGAGGGGGTGAGGGCCCGCTTGCTCCTCAGACGCGCGCTCAGACATCGAAGCGCGCGGCGGGCGCTCTCTACGCCCAGGGCCTCCTCCACCTGCAAGACCTCTGGTGCACGCGCGGCGGCTGCGGCGCCTGCCCGCTCTCCGCGGATCTTCGGTAGAGCCGAGGGGCTGGCGCCCTCCCCTCTGGGGGAGGTCGGGGAGAGGGCAGATCGGAGGGGGGAGGGCCTACCGAACGCTCGTGGAGCGCTTCACGGCCGCCTTGCGCACCGCGGTGCTGAAGATGTCGAGCGCGGTCTCGGCGGGGACCGCCTCGTCCAGATGGCGGAAGGCGGCGGCGGCGATCATCGCGCCGTTGTCGGTGCAGAGGACGGGCGGGGGGATGTGCACCGGCACGGGGGACTCCTCGCGGATGCGCTCCCGCAGGCGGCGGTTCGCGGCGACGCCGCCGGCCACGAGCAGGCTCGCGACGCCCTCGCGCTCCGCGGCGCGCGCGGCCTTCTTCGCCAGCACATCGCAGACGGACTCCTCGAACGCCCAGGCGACCTCCGCGGACGGCGGCGCACCCTCGGATGCGACGAGGTTGGCGACGGCGGTCTTGAGGCCGGAGAAGGAGAAGTCGTCCGTGCCGCGCAGCCACGCCCGGGGCAACCGGGTCTTGCGCACCGTGGCGGTGGCGGCGAGGCGGGAGATCGGCGGTCCGCCAGGGTAGGGCAGGTCGAGTAACCGCGCGACCTTGTCGAACGCCTCGCCGGCGGCATCGTCGCGCGTGCCGCCGAGGCGCACGAAGCGGCCGTGCTCCTCCATCAGCAACAGCTCGGTGTGTCCGCCGGAGACGACGAGGGCGAGCGCGGGGAGCGCCGGTGGCGTCTCGGCCTCGTCACCGACGGACGCGCCACCTGCACCTGCCGGCAGCCAGTTGGCGGCGACGTGCCCCTCGATGTGGTCGACCGGGATCAGCGGCAGGCCGCGCGCGTAGGCGAGGCCGCGGGCGGCGTTGAAGCCGATCAGCAGCGCGCCCGGCAGGCCGGGCCCCCGCGTGACGGCGATGGCGTCGAGGTCGTCCCAGCCGCACTCGGCGTCCGCGAGCGCGCGCCGGACGACGGGGACGAGCGCGGCGAGGTGGGCGCGCGCGGCGACCTCGGGGACGACGCCCCCGGTCTCGGCGTGCAGGTCCACCTGGCTGGCCACGACGTTGCTCTGCAGCAGGAGGGGGCCGTCCTCGGCGGTGCGGGAGACGACGGCGGCCGCCGTCTCATCGCACGAGGTCTCGATGCCGAGGATGCGCATGCGGGCTGCCCTCCACGGCGAGTGTACCGACGAGCGGTGGTAGAGCCTTGCGCGGGTGATCGACGGCGGAAGGGGGCGGACAGGCGGACAGGCGGACAGGCCCTCACCCCAACCCTCTCCCGGAACCGGGAGAGGGAGCCGGAACCGGGAGAGGGGCCGGAACCGGAGAGGGGGCCTCGCCCGGGTTTCCTGTGCTGTTTGTGCCGTATCAGTCGTCGAGGGAGCGCGACCGCGCGGCTGTGGCGTTGAGCGTGCCTCGTGGCTCCGTATACTGAATCGGCACGGCGCGCCGCTGTAGCTCAGAGGCAGAGCAGCTGTTTCGTAAACAGCAGGTCGTGGGTTCAAGTCCCACCGGCGGCTCCATCGGCCTGACACTGCGCCCACCGGCCTCGCGGTCGCTGGGCGCAGTTCGTCCCCGTGCACCTCGCACGGTGCCCGGCTTCGGCTCGGCTCCAGCACGGACAGCCCTCCGGGGCATCGCCAGGACCAACGGATCGAGGGCCACGATGAGCAAGTTCCGCACGCGCATCCGGGACATCGGCCGCGCGCCCGGTGGCATGGGGTTCACCGCGATCGCGCGGCAGGAGCGCCCTCGCTACGTGATCGTGGTCGCGGAGGCGGGGTCCGTGGAGGATGCGCGCGCGGCCGCCGAGGCCGGCGCGGACGCGATCATCGTGCCGGGGATCCCCTCCGGCCTCGCGCAGGACAGCTCGATCAGGGTGCCGGTCGGCGTGCGCTTCGAGGACGCGACGCGCGACGAGGTCGCGGCGGCGCACGAGGCGGGCGCGGACTTCTTCGTCTTCGACGACGGCCGCACGCACGCGGCTGCGCTGACCGTGGAGGAGATGGGCTCCGTGCTGCTGCTGGGCGCGGACCAGGACGAGCAGCGGCTCCGCTCCGTCGCCGCGATCGACCTCGACGCCGTGCTGGTCGAGGCGGAGGCCGACCTGATCACCGTGCGCGAGCAGATCGAGCTGCGCCGCGTCGCCGCGCTCACGGGCGCGCCGATCCTCCTGCGGTCCGTCGGGCGCCCCGACGCCGCGATCCTCGAGGCCTGGCGCGACGCCGGCGCCCCCGCGGTGCTGGTGCCGGCGGCCGATGTCGCCGCGACGCTGGAGGCCGCCCGCGCCGTCCCGGCCCCGCGCCGCTCCGCGGAGCGGCGGCTGCCGATCCTCGGCGGCCCGGTCCGCGAGGCGGACCACGACCATGACCACGAACACGAGGACGACGACTAGCCCTCGGCGAGTCGATTGGCTCTCGGCGACTTGAGCGGCGCCGAGACGGCTCGGTCGGTGGGTCGCTCCCATCTCACGTACACGTCATGGTGCGTTGACGCGCTCAGAGCGGCGTCCATAGGATGACGGCATGAGTACCCCGGCATCGGAAGAGCAGGCGGACACGAAGGTCGCCCGGTACCAGATTGGCGAGGTCGCCGACCGTACCGGAGTCACCCAGCGCACCCTGCGGTTCTACGAGGAGAAGGGGCTGCTGCGTCCGCCCGAGCGGATGGACGGCGGCTTCCGGCTCTACTCCGACGAGGACGTGGAGCGGATCGAGTACATCCGCCGTCTCCAGCAGTACCTCGGCTTCACGCTCGCCGAGATCAAGGAGATGGTGGAGGCCGAGGACCTGCGCCAGCAGATCATCGCCACGTTCCGCCCGGACCGAGAGCTCCCCGCCCGCCTCGATCGCGTGCTCCGCGCTGCCGGCGCCCTCGAACGCCAGCTCGAGGTGGTCGACCACAAGGTGGAGGCCCTCGCCGAGATGCAGGAGGACCTCCGCGCCAAGCTGGAGCGCGTCACCACGCGCCGCCACGAGCTCGAAGAGGCGATCGCCCAGCAGGCGGCCGAGACGAAGTAGGTCGTCCCGTTCCTCTCAGGACAGGCCCTCGCGAGAGCGGGGGCCTGCGTCGTTTCGGGTGTCTCCCGGTTCCGGCCCCCCTCCCCGGAACCGGGAGAGGAGAGGGGCGGGGGAGTGCGGTGCTTGTCCATCGGCGACGGTCGACGGGCTCGCGATCCGCAGACGGCCCTCACCCCAACCCTCTCCCGGAACCGGGAGAGGGGGCCGGAATCGGGGTTGGAGGCGGGAGTTGGAGGCGGGGCGCGGGGGCGATCTCGAACGGGAGGTCGCCCGAGCGCTGGAGCCTCTACGCTGCCGCTCGACTGAGGTGCGAGGGGTGACGAGGGAGGATCCGATGGATCTGCAGCTGGCCGGCAAGCGCGCGATCGTGACGGGCGGTAGCCGCGGGATCGGCAAGGCGATCGCGCGCGCCCTCGCCGAGGAGGGTGTGGACGTCGCGCTCGTCGCACGGAACCCGGAGCCGCTCGAGGCTGCCGCGGCCGAGATCGTGGAGGCGACCGGTCAGCGCGTCGTTGCGGTGCCCGCCGACACGGGGGAGGATGCCTCGGTCCGCGCGATGGTGGAGCGCGCCGTCGCCGAGCTGGGTGGGGTGGACATCCTTGTGAACTGCGCGGCGCAACCCGGCGGGCAGGGCGGCGTCCCCTCGCTCGATGAGATCGACGCCGAGACGCACTTCTGGCCGGACATGAATGTGAAGGTGATGGGCTACCTGCGCTGCGCGCAGGCGGTTGCGCCGCACATGAAGGCCGCGGGCTGGGGGCGGATCATCAACGTCTCCGGCCTTGCGGCCCGGCAGTCCGGCTCCACGATCGGCTCGATGCGGAATGTGGCCGTCGCCGCGATGACGAAGAACCTCGCGGATGAGCTCGGGCCGCACGGGGTCAACGTCACCGTCGTCCACCCCGGCCTCACCCGGACGGAGGCGACCGCCGGCGTCGTCGCCCGCCGCGCGGAGGCCACGGGCGCCACGCCCGAGGACGTTGAGCGCCGCATGGCGGAGAACAACACGATCCGCCGCCTCATCGACGCGGAGGACATCGCCTATGTCGTGACGATGCTCGCCTCCCCGCGCTCGATCGCCATCACCGGCGACACGATCGCTGCGGGCGGTGGCGCACCTCGGGCGATCCATTACTAGGGCGCACGACGAGGGCGTGGCACCCAGCGCATCGACGGAGTGCGTCGCTGTTGCAGCATCAACGTGGAGGCGGAGGGGGACCCTCACCCCAACCCTCTCCCGCTTCGCGGGCGAGGGGGCCGGAGTCGGAGGGGGCTGACCTCGAACGGTGCTGCCCGCCCTCGCGTAGCTTCGTTGTCCCGAGCCGCTAGCATGGCGCTCGACGCGCCCGGGACGCTGGAGGGGCGCAGCGAGGGGGATCCGATGGCGACCGAGACGCCGAACTACACCGCCGACTTTCCGAGCATCAAGGACCAGGTGAGTCCGGAGGAGTGGGCGGCGCGCGTCGAGCTGGCGGCCTGCTACCGGCTCATGGACCGCTACGGGATGACCGACCTGATCTACAACCACATCAGCGCGAAGGTCCCCGGCACCAACCACTTCCTCGTGAACCTCTACGGGCTGCTCTACAAGGAGATCACGGCCTCCTCGCTGGTGAAGATCGACGAGGACGGCGAGATCATCTGGAAGCCGGAGACGGACTACACCTACAACCGCTCCGGCTATGTCATCCACGGCGCGATCCACGCGGCGAGGCCGGACGTGGGGGCGATCATCCACACGCACACGCGCGCCGGGATGGCCGTCTCTGCGCAGAAGCAGGGGTTGCTGCCGCTGACGCAGACCTCCATGCGCTTCCACGGGCACATCGGCTACCACGACTACGAGGGGCCCGCGATCAACCTCGAGGAGCAAGAGCGGCTCGTCGCGGACCTCGGCGAGCACAACGCGCTGATCCTGAAGAACCACGGGCTGCTGACCTGCGGGCCGTCCGTGCCGGAGGCGTTCAACCTCATGTACCAGCTGGAGAACTCCTGCAAGGCGCAGATCGACGCGCTGACCGCGGAGGTCACGGTGCCGGACGACGAGGTCGTCGCGTACACCGCGCTGCAGTACCAGCCGGGGACGAGGCGCCCGTACGGCATCCTCGAGTGGCCGGCGATGCTGCGCCGGCTGCGGTACGAGCAGGACGGCTTCCCACCCTTCGACTCGTAGGCGTCGAGGGCCGAGCCGTCTACACCAGGACGAGGTTGTTCCGGTGGATGACTTCCTCGCCGTACTCGTAGCCGAGGGTCTGGGCGATCTGGTCGGAGTGCAGGCCCAGGATGCGTCGCACCTCGTCGGCGTCGTAGTTGGACATGCCGGACGCGAGGTGGACGCCGTCGCTGGTGTGGACGCGGATCACGTCGCCGCGCGCGAACGTGCCCTCGCAGGCGGTGACCCCGGCGGGCAGGAGGGACTTCCCTCCGGCGAGGATGGCCCTCGCCGCGCCGGCATCGACGACTACGCGGCCCTTTGCCTGGAGGCCAGAGAGCAGGTAGCGGCGGCGGCTCTCGGTGCGGTCGCCCGTGGGGTGGAAGTGCGTGCCCGTCGCCTCGCCCGAGACGGCGCGCCGCACGATGTCCCTCGCGCGGCCGTCCACGAGGAGGACGTGCGCGCCGTGCGCCGTCGCGATGCGGGCGGCCTGCACCTTTGTCGCCATGCCGCCGGTGCCCCTCGCCCCGGAGGCACCTGAGGCGGCGGCGAGGATGGCGTCGTCGATGCGCTCGACCTCGTGGATCAGGGTGGCGTCCGGGTCCCGCGCGGGGTCGGCGGTGTAGAGGCCGCCGATGTCCGTGAGGATCAGCAGCAGGTCGGCGTCGACGAGGTTCGCGACCTGCGCGGACAGGTTGTCGTTGTCGCCGATCTTCGAGTCGCTGATCTCCTCCACGGAGACCACGTCGTTCTCGTTCACGATCGGGACGACGCCGAGGCTGAGCAGGTTCAGCAACGTGTTCCGCGCGTTGAGGTAGCCGAGGCGGTCGGCGAGGTCGCGGCGCGTGAGGAGCGCCTGCGCGATCGGGACGTTGTGCTGCTCGAACAGCCCGTCCCAGAACGCCATCAGCCGCGACTGGCCGATCGCGGCGAGTGACTGCCGGCTCTCCACGTCGCGCGTGGGGATCGAGTGCGTCTCGCGGTGCATCGCGAGGCGGTGGCGTCCCGCCGCGATCGCGCCGGAGGTCACGACGATCACCTCGACGCCGCGTGCCTCGAGACCCGCGACCTGCTCCGCAACGTGCGCCATCGTCGGCGTGTCGAGGGCCGACGAGCCGCCCGTGAGCACGTTCGAGCCGAGCTTCACCACGACACGTCGGTACTGGATCTGCTGGGGGGTCAGGCGTTCGCCGGTCATCAGGATCCTCGAGCAGGGCAGCCGTCGCGAGTCGCAACGGTGCTGTGCGATAGCATGGGGCAGTCGGTGACTGCGGTCGAGGCGGCTCGATCGCGCAGCGTCCGCCCTCGGGCGGGTCGAGGAGGTCGGCGCTGCAGGAGTCGAGACCGGTCCGGCGCCGGCCAGCGCCCAGACGCACCGTCACCTGGAAGTTCCCGTTCCACGTGCTGGGCCGCGCGGCGTCCAACTTCGCCGAGGACCGCGGCACGCAGCTCGCCGCCTCCATCTCCTACTTCACGCTCTTCTCGCTCTTTCCGGCCACCCTCCTTGCGGTCTCCGTGTTCGGCATCGTGCTCCGCAACGAGGAGATCCAGAACCGCGTCCTCACCGCGATCATCGACTACCTGCCGGTGGAGGGCTCCACCGTCGCGGACTCCCTCCGCGATGTCGCGGACCTCGGCCCCACCGTCACCGTCCTCTCCCTGATCGGCGCGTTCTGGACCTCCGGCGCGCTCTCCGCCGCCATCCGCCAGGCGCTCAACCAGGTCTTCGAGGTCCAACGACGCCGTCCGCTGCTGCGGGCGAAGCTGATCGACTTCGTCATCCTCCCGGTGATCGCCGTGCCGTTCTTCGGAGGCGTGGTGCTCACCGGTGTGTGGCGCTTCTTCGAGCAGGAACTGGATGACCGCTGGGGGATCCTCGATGGGCGCTTCTCCTGGACGTGGGACGTGGGAGCGTTGCTGATCCCCCTCGTCCTCTCGTTCATCACCTTCGCCCTGCTCTACCGCCTCGCCCCGAACCGCTCGCTGCCGTTCCGCTTCATCCTCCCCGGCGCGCTCTTTGCCGCACTCGCGTTCGAGGGGCTGAAGGCCGGCTTCGCGTTCTATCTCCAGAGCCTGGGGGACTACTCCGTGTACGGCTCGCTGGGGTCGGTGATCGTGCTGCTGTTCTGGATCTACCTGACCGCGAACATCCTCATCTTCGGTGGTGAGATCTCGGCGGAGTGGCCGCACGTCCTCCACGGCGAGTCGAGGCACGGCCACGCCCACCTCGGCCCGGAGCCGGACCTGAAGCGCTCCGTGTTCAACTTCGTCCGGGGGCTCGTGCTCGTTGCCGAGGAGGACCAGCCGCGCGTTTCGCGTCCCGTGCCGGGAGAGGGTGACGACGAAGGCGAGGCCTCGGAGGGTGGAGCGGGAAGGCCCTCACCCTAGCCCTCTCCCGAAACCGGGAGAGGGAACCGGAAAGGGTCGCCTCCGACTCCGATCTCTCTGACTCTGACCCCCTCTCCCGGTTCCGGGAGAGGGTTGGGGTGAGGGCCTTCCCGCTCCACCCGACGCACCTACACCCTCGACACCGCCAGCATGACCGGCACCCCGTCGAGGTCGCCCTCGAACACCGTGGCGCCGGGGGTGATGTCGCCCTCCACGATCTCGCGGGCGAGGACCTCGCCGGCGATGTACGGGCCGTGCTCCTGCAGGGCGCGGGCGACGAGGGGGTCGCCACGCCAGGCGAGGACGATGCGGTCCGAGACGTCGAGGGCGGCCTCACGGCGGAGGTCCTGGACGCGGCGGACGATCTCTCTCGCGACGCCCTCCAGGTGGAGCGTGTCCGTGATCGTGGTGTCGACCAGCGCGGCGTAGCCGGACTCCTCGGCGGCGGACCAGCCCTCGCCGGACTCGACCGTGACCAGGATCTCGCCGGCCGTGAGGGTGAAGTCACCCCCGTCTGACGACTGCAGTTCGATCGGCTGGCCCGCGCGCATGGCGCGGACCACCTCAGCGGGGACGGCCTGGCCGAGGGCGTTGCGGATCGCGCCGACCTGGTTGCCGTACTTCGGGCCGAGGACGGGGAGGTTTGGGCGGAGCGTGTACGTCATGCGCTCGCCCGGGTCATCGACGACCTCGACCGACTTCACGTTCAGCTCCTCGGCGACCTGGTCCGCCAGCGGGCGGAGGCGGTCCACCTCGGCGGGTGTGCGGGGCACGAGGACAGCAGTGGCGAGCGGCTGGCGCACCTTCGCGTTCGCCTTCGAGCGGGCCGCGCGGCCGAGCGAGACCATGCGCTGCACGAGGGCGATGTCCGCCGAGAGCTGCTCGTCGATCGCGCCCTCGTCCACGCTCGGCCAGTCCTCGAGGTGGACGGAGTCGCGCGCGCCCTCGTACCGCGTCGCGACCAGGTTCTGGTACAGCGACTCGGCGAGGAACGGCGTGAACGGGGCGAGGAGCTTCGTCACCGTGACCAGGCAGGTGTAGAGCGTGTGCAGCGCCGCCTGCGAGTCCACGTCGTCGCCGGAGCGCCAGAAGCGTCGCCGGCTGCGACGCACGTACCAGTTCGACAGCTGCTCCACGAACGCCTCGATCGGGCGGGCCGCGTCGGCGGGTTCGTAGGCTTCGAGGGCGTCCGTGACCTCGCGGACGGTGCGGTTCAGCTCGGACAGCACCCAGCGGTCGAGTTCACCTCGACGCTCGGGGGCGGGACCGTTCGGGTCGAAGTCCGCCGTGTTCGCGTAGGTGACGAAGAAGGAGTACGTGTTCCAGAGCGTGGAGATGAAGCGCCGCTGGGTCTCCGCGACCAGGTCCGAGGAGAAGCGTCGCGAGTTCCCCGGCGGCGAGGCCGTGTACATGTACCAGCGGATCGCGTCCGCCCCCGTGGCGTCGAGGACCGTCCACGGGTCCACGACGTTCCCCTTCGACTTGGACATCTTCTGCCCCTCGCCGTCGAGGATGTGGCCGAGGCAGATCACGTTCTTGAACGAGATGCCCTCGGGTACGTCCTCCGTCCGGTTCAGGAGCGTCGCGAGCGCGTGGAGGGTGTAGAACCACCCGCGTGTCTGGTCCACGGCCTCGCAGATGTAGTCGGCGGGGAAGCGGGCGTCGAAGGTGTCCTGGTTCTCGAAGGGGTAGTGCCACTGCGCGTAGGGCATCGCGCCGGAGTCGAACCACGCGTCGGCCACCTCGGGCGTGCGCTTCATCGCGCCGCCGCACTGGCGGCAGCCCAGCTCCACCTTGTCCACGTACGGCCGGTGCGGGTCCACGCCGAACTGCTCGGCGAGGCCCTGCGTCCGCATCGGCGTCGCGGTGCCGGGCAGGGCGCGGTCGAACAGCTCCTCGAAGGAGCCCATGACCTCCTGCGTCTCGCACAGCTCGCACACCCAGATCGGGAGGGGCGTGCCCCAGTACCGCTCGCGGGAGACGGCCCAGTCGATGTTGCCCTCCAGCCATTCGCCGAAGCGGCCCTCCTGGATGTGGCCGGGCACCCAGTGGATCTCCTGGTTGTGCTCCACGAGGGCATCCCGCACCGCGGTGGTGCGGATGTACCAGGACGGCTTCGCGTAATAGAGGACGGGCGTCCCGCAGCGCCAGCAGAACGGGTAGGTGTGGCGGATCGTCTCGTGCTTCCAGAGGACGCCGCGCGCGCGGAGGTCCTCGATGATCTTCTCGTCCGCCACCTTCGCGAACAGGCCGTCGCCCGGCCCGCCGATGAGCGTCCCGTCCAGGCGCACCGGCTGGAGGAACATCAGCCCGAAGTCGTGGCCCATCTGGTAGTCGGCCTCACCGAAGGCGGGGGCGGAGTGCAGCACGCCCGTGCCCTCGTCCGTGGTGACTTCCTCCGAGGGGATCACGCGGCGCCGAGGCAGCGTGGAGCCGGCGGGCGGCTCCTGCGCGCGCCCGTCGATGAACACGAGCGGCGCGACGCCCTCCCACTCCGTGCTCTCGTACAGCGGCTCGTACTCGAGCCCGACGAGGGCGCTCCCGGGGAACGTTGCGAGCGTCTCCGCCGTGGTGTCGTCCTCCAGCGGCACGCCCTTCAGCGTCTCCGCGACCTGCGCCGAGGCGACGATGAACCGCTGCTTGCCGTGCCACTTCGTCGTGGTCTCCACGAGGGAGTACTCGGCGTGCTCCGCGACGGCGGTCGCGGTGTTGCCGGAGAGCGTCCACGGTGTCGTCGTCCACGCGAGGAGGGCGGTCTCGACGCGATCACCGAGGCGGAGCGCCTCGGGGGCCTGTGGGTTCGTCTCCGGCGTGACGAGGAAGCGCACCGTCACGCCGGGGTCGGGCGTGTCCTCCTCGTAGCCCTGCGCGATCTCGTGCGAGGACAGCGAGGTCTGGCACCTCGGACAGTGGGGAGTGACGCGGAAGCCGCGGTAGACGAGGTCGTTGTCCCAGAGGCGCTTGAAGATCCACCAGCACGACTCGACATAACTCGGATGGTAGGTGACGTAGGCGTCGTCGGTGTCGATCCAGAAGCCGATGCGGTCCGTCATCCGCTCCCACGCCTGCACGTAGCGGAACACGGACTCCCGGCACTGCTCGTTGAACGCCTCGACGCCGTACGCCTCGATCTCCGGCTTGGAGGAGAGCCCGAGCTGCTTCTCCACCTCGAGCTCCACGGGGAGGCCGTGCGTGTCCCAGCCGCCCTTTCGCGGCACGCGGTAGCCGCGCATCGTGCGGTAGCGGGGGATGAGGTCCTTGAACACCCGCGCGAGGACGTGGTGGATGCCGGGGTTGCCGTTCGCCGTGGGCGGCCCCTCGTAGAACGAGAAGACGCGGTCCACCGGCCGCTGCTCGATCGAGCGCCGGAAGACGTCCTGGTCCTTCCAGAACCGGAGGATGCCTTCCTCCTGCTCCGGGAACGAGACGCGAGAGGGGACGGGGTCGAACGCCACCATGGGGTTGCTCCACCTGCTGCACCTATTGCGGCGGGCAACAACAACGCCCGCCACACACCTGATCGGTGCGGGACGGGCCATCAACGGACCCGCGGTACCACCCGCGTTGCGAGCGCCCTCGAACCGATCGAGGTACGTGCTCGCCACTCACCGCGCCACGGGATCGCTCCGATGGCGCTGCCCCTGGTAACGGTGGGCGCTCCGGCCGCGTCTACTGCCTCGGTCGCTCCGCCCACCGTGACCGGAGGCGAAGATGCGAGGGTTCGGGCGGCAGCTCAGGAGGGATCTTCGCCCCGCGACTGTCCGGCCTCGATCGGTCGGTCAGCACGTGCCCGGCTTCCACCGTCCCGGGCTCGCTCCACGGTCCGAGGCGAACCTCGATCCGCGGGGCTACTCGTCTCCGTCGTCGCTTCGTGTTCGACGCTGGTCGGACAACCTCAAGTGTACGGAACGCTGGTCAGCAGCGGCAACGCGAAGCGCCGTCTGGAGTGCTAGACGAGGCCGTTCTTGGCCGCGAACGGATCCCACGCGGCGTCCCGGTGCCAGTCGTACTCGGTGCGGTCGGCGATGGTCTGGGCGACTTCCTCGCCGTGGAGGGACGCGATGAGGGCGAGCGCCATGTCGATGCCGGCCGCGACGCCGCTGGAGGTCCAGCGGTTACGGTCCTGCACCCAGCGCGCCTCCTTCACCCACTCCACGTTTGGCCCCTGCTCCGTCACCCACTGGAAGGCGCGCTTGTTGCTGGTGGCGCGGTAGCCGTCCAGCACGCCGGCCATCGCGAGGGACGCCGCCCCTGTGCAGACCGACGCGACGATCTCGGCCTGCTCGGCGCGCCGTCGGAGCCACCCCAGCAGCCGTTCGTCCTCGGCGTGTACGCGCGTTCCCGCGCCACCTGGCACGAAGAGCACATCCAGCGGCGGGGCGTCCTCGTACGCGTGGTCGATGTCAGTACGCGGTCCCTGCGTGCTGGCGACGGGATCCGTGCTCGGACCGAGCATCCGGATCGAGAACTGCTCCGGCAGGACGCCGAACATCTCCATCGGCCCGAAGACGTCCAGCAGCTCGAACTGCGGGAACAGCACTACGCCAATCGTCCGAGGCATCGCGGGACTCTCCTCTGCGGCCGACTCTGCGTCAGCGTAGAGGCACGATGCCTAGGTCGGCGTCGGTCCCCGGGCTCGAGCTGCGCAGCCGCACGAGACTAGACGACGAAGCGCGTCCGCAGGGAACTCGGGACCACCTCGAGAGCGGAGGCGGTGCCGCAGTTGGAGCAGTCGAAGGCCATGATCTTCGCGGCCTCTTCGGTCTCGGCGTCGATCGGCTTCTCAGCCTGCTGGTACCCGCACTTGCGGCACTTCAAGTCAGCGTTCCAGTACATGATGCCCTCCTGTCGTCCTCCCAGCGGAGCAGGGAGGGGTGGGATGAGGGCACCGTAGGCCGAAGCACCTCGCGAGGGCATCGACAGGAGGCTAGTCGCCGGTCTGGATCGGTAACTCCGTGCGCACCGCCCACTCCGCCCAGGAGCCGTCGTAGTTGCGCGCGTTCGTCCAGCCGAGGACCTCGTACATCGCGAACCACGAGGCCGAGGACCGGATCCCGCCGCCGCAGTACGGGAACACCGGCTTCGAGCCGTCGATGCCGGCCGCCGCGTACAGCGAGCGGAGCCGGTCCTCGCCCAGGAAGCGGCCGTCGTCGTCGACGAGGACCTCCCAGTTGAGGTGGTACGCGCCCGGCACCCGTCCGAGGCGGGGCGCGGCGTGCGCGCCGGGCTCGCCGCGATACTCGCCGGTCGTGCGGCAGTCGAGCACCTGCGCGGACGGGTCGCCCTCCGCGGTCGCGAGGACTTCCTCCCACGTCGAGAGGACGCTGGCGTCCGGCTCGCCGAGGTGGCAGCGCACCATCTCCGGGTCGGGCTCCTCGGTCGTGGTCGGGATGCCCTCCCGCGCGAGGGCGGTGACGGAGCGGTCCGCGATCTTCACGGCGGGGAAGCGGAAGTAGCGCAGTACCCAGTAGCCGCGGTGCGGCCACATCGACTTGTCGGATGCGCAGAACACCACCGTCTTCGCCTCGTCGATGCCGAGACGCCCGAGGGTGGCCTCCATCTCTTCCTTGGAGGGGACGAGGGCGCGGACGCCGTCACGTTCGACCGTCAGGTCGTCGTAGCCGTGCGCCCAGACCGCGCCGGGCAGGTGGGCGGCTTCGTACTCTGCGCGGTCCGTGCCCGCGTGGACGAAGACGACGGACGGGTCGTGGAGGTGCTGACGGACCCAGTCGAGCGACGCGATCGCGTCCGGGTTGGCTGGCATCTGCTGCTCCTCGTTCAGTGCGACCGGTTCGTTCAGTGCGACTCGTGGTCGGGACGCCTGGGCTGGCTACTCCGCGGACGGTGCGCTGGCCCCGCCGCCGCCCTCGCCACCGCTGCGACGACGGCCGCCACGGCGGCCTCGACGGCGACGGCGCTTCTGCTC
>JALOAM010000049.1 GCA_023228765.1 Dehalococcoidia bacterium | reverse complement strand
GTCTCGTCGAAGATGAACTCCGCCTTCGGCCAGCGTGTCTCGCAGCGGATGCAGCGCATCCAGTAGCGGTTGCCGTGGATCTCCGTCAGGGATCGCTGCCCGGCGCGGCGGTGGAGGTCATCGATGTTCTGGGTGATGAGGTGTCGGACGACGCCTATCTCCTCCAGCGTCGCGAGGCCGAGGTGCCCCGGGTTCGGCTGCGCCGCCTCGATCGCGAGGGCGAACTCGCCGGGGTTGTTGGCCTCCTCGAGGCGGCGCTCCCACCAGCGCTTCGGGTCGAGAGCGAACGTGTCGTACTGGTTCAGCGGCGGCTCGCCGTTGACCGTCCACAGGCCGCCGTCACCTCGGAAGGTGGGGATGCCCGACTCCTTCGACATCCCGGCGCCCGCGAGGACGACGGTGTGCGCCGCCCCCGCAAGGATCGCGGCGGCCTCGGCGATGGCTTCGCGCAACGCGGGGTCAAGGTTGGCGCCGGCGGTCGAGTCATTCGGGGAAGTCACGGGGGCATCCTATCGGGCGGATCGGGATACCGGCAGGGGGCTTGCCGGGCCACCCCGCCTCGTCGTTACGGCGCGCGCGTGGGGCGAGGGCTTTCCTTAACACTTCGCTCGCCAATCCTCGTTCCCCACATGTCGAGGGATGCCTACGCTCGGAGGGATGACCGGCCGTACCTTCGCGCGCTACTCGACCGTTGCTGCCATCGTGCTCGTGGTGGGTGGGCTCTTCGTGTACCGCGAGTTCATTGCACCCGCGGACGTCGAGGGCGACGTGCTGGGGGTGGTCTCGGATGCGGGACGTCCCGCCCTCGGTGAGCCCGCACCGGACTTCGTCCTCGAGAAGTCCGGGAGCGGCGAGCGCGTGTCGCTGTCCGACTTCCGCGGGCAGCCCGTGATCCTCAACTTCTGGGCGACGTGGTGCGTGCCCTGCCGGACGGAGATGCCGGACCTGCAGCACGTATATGACGACCAGGACGTCGTGGTGCTGGCGGTGAACTGGCAGGAGTCTGACAGCGTCGTCGGCGACTTCCTCGACGAGTTCGGGCTGACCTTCCCGACGGTGATGGACCGGCAGGGGAGCGTGCGCGAGCACTACGGGGTCGTCGGCCTGCCTGCCTCGTTCTTCATCGACGCCGAGGGCATCCTGCGCGCCCGGAACTTCGGCCCCGTGTACGGCAACCTGCTCACCGACGGCATCGAGGCAGCCCGCTAACCCGCGTCCGGGTGCGGCTCGTACGATCGACCGATGCAGATCGACTACGCCTTCCTCTGTGATGCCGCCGCTGAGAGCGGCGGCAAGATCCACGCCCTGGGCATCGGCTTCGAGCGGATCAACCTCCGGCAGCTGCCGGCGGTGCATCCTCGGGCGGTGGCCGTCGTACGGTTCTCGTTCAACCGCGACGACCTCGGCGCGCACGCGTTCCGCGTCCGCATCTCGGACGCCGACGGGCGCGATGTGACCACGCCCGTGGAGGGCACCATCACTCTCGCACTCTCCGGCGACGCCGACCGCGGCCGCGCGAACATGGTGGTGGAGCTGGTGCAGATGGACCTGCGTACCGCCGGCCCGCACGAGGTGGCGATCACCCTCGGAGACCGCGAGCTGGCCTCCCTCCCGTTCGAGGTGGTCGTCGGGTCGTAGGGGGCCGGCGGCGGAGGACACCCTCACCCCAACCCTCTCCCGCCGAGCCGGGAGAGGGGGCCGGAGTTTGGCGACGCCTCGAACGCGCCTACTCGAACACGCCGTGGCGGGCGAGGTGGTCGCGGAGCTGGGCGGCGGTGTCGCCCGTGTGGTCCACGAGCTCGGCGCGCCAGCCGGCGTCGCGGGCGGCGAAGACGTTCTCCTCGAGGTCGTCGAAGAAGACGATGCCGCGGCGGTCGAAGCCGGTGGTGCGCTCGAAGACGTGGAAGATCTCCGGATCGGGCTTGATCGCGCCCAGCAGGTGGCTGGCGTGCCGGTGCTGGACGCGGCGGAGCGCCTCGCTGTGCTCGAGCTGGTGCTCCCAGTGGACGGGGTTCGTGTTCGAGAGGGTGGCGGTGACACGGCCGGCGGCGTGGATGTCGTCGATCACGTCGGCGACACCGGGGTAGTCCCCGTACAGCCACGCTTCCAGGACGAGACGGCAGTGCTCCGGGCTCAGCCGGCCGGCGGTGAGCGACTCCATCGTCGAGTACCACTGATCCGGGGTGATGCGGCCGGACATGTGGTCGAGGACCGATGGGCGCGTGAGTTCGAGGAACTCGGGCGTGTCGTAGTAGTCGTCCCACGGGGCCGTGGTGCGCTCGTGGGCCTCGCGCCAGCTCCGCACGTGTGACACCAACACGCCGCCGAGGTCGAACACCACGTGGGTGACCGGATCTGCCATCGCGCCCTCCTCGGAGCGTCTGCGCCTAGACCGTACGGGTCGCGCCCGACTCGCGGAGGGCGGCGACCTCGTCCCAGGTAAACCCGGCGGCCAGCAGGACTTCCTCGGTGTGCTGTCCCAGCTCAGGGCCCCCGCCCTGGACGGAGGTCGGCGTGGCGCTCATGCGGATCGCGGGTCCCGTGACGCGCATCCGCCCGAGGTTCGGGTGGTCGATCTCCTGCAGGTAGCCGTTCTCCCAGAACTGAGGGTGCTCCGCCAGCCCGGCATAGTCGAGCACCGGAGCGTTCGGCACGTCGGCGGACGTGAGTCGCTCGCACCACTCCGTGGAGGTCCTCGTGCGGAAGTGCCGCTCGAACTCCTCGACGAGTGCGTCCTTGTGCTCGGCGCGGTCGAAGGGGCCGGCGAAGCGTGGGTCGTCGCGCAGGTCGGGCCGCTCGAGGGCGTCGCACAGGCGCTCCCAGAAGGCCTGTGTGTTCGCGGCGATAGCGACGTACTTCCCGTCCGCGCACTCGTAGTGCGTGTACGTCGCGGCGCGGCGTTCCTCGAAGCCGATCTGGTTGCCGGTGCGCAGGTACCTCGTGAGGGGCATCGCCTGCAAGGCGGTCATGGCGCCGATCAGCGAGACGTCCACGTGCTGTCCGATGCCGAAGCGCTCGCGCGCGACGATCGCGCTCGCCACGCCGGTTGCGAGGAGCATCGCGCCGATCTGGTCGGCGAACCCGCCGATCAGCGCGTGCGGTGGCCGGCCCGGACCGCCGCCCTGTTCCACCATCACCCCCGAGAGCGCCTGCCCCACGTGGTCGTACCCCGGCCGGTTGCCCCACGGCCCGAGCCGGCCCCAGGAGGACCCCGATGCCAGGATGATGTCCTCGCGCAGCCCTCGGAGGTCGTCGTAGCCGAGGCCCCAGCGCTCCATGACTCCCGGTCGGAAGTTCTCGACGACCACGTCGAAGCCGGGCACGAGGCGACGCGCGGCGTCGCGTGCCGCCTCGATACGGAGGTCCAGGGTGATGCTCTTCTTCCCGCGGTTGTGTGCCTCGAAGTACGCGGAGAAGCCGTCCGGCTGCAGGCCGTTCGCGCGCCCCGGCTCGCCACCGGGCTCCTCCACCTTCACGACCTCGCACCCGAGGTCGGAGAGGAACACCGTGGCCATGGGGCCCTGCTGGTAGCGAGTGAAGTCCAGCACGCGGATGCCGGACAGCGGCCCGCCCGCTATCGCGCCGGGGGGCGGCACGTTCGCACTCATCGAGGCCTCCCTCCGCCAAAGCGGTCGGTCGAGCCGCGAGTGTAGGACTTGCCCTCGATGCGTCGGGGTGAGGAGCGGTCCGCTAGGCCGTCGCGGCCTCGGGCGGTGGCGGGAGCAGGCCGAGGAGCCCGCCGATCAGCACATCGCCGAGGTTGATCCCGCCGAGCTCATACAGCCGCTGATGCACGGAGACACCTTCGACGAACGCGAACATGCGGGCGGCGAGCACCTGCGTGTCGATGGCGGGGTCGACCCAGCCGCCCTCCTGGAGTCCGTGCACGAACGTCGCGATCTCCTCCAGCCACGGCGGGTAGATCTCGTGCAGGCGGCGCTGCGCGTCCTCGTCGTGGCGGGTCTGCTGATGGCACTCGACCATCAACAGCACCATCCCCTCCATGCCCTCGAGCGACGAGGTGAGGCTGGTGCCGGCCTCGCGAAGGATCTGGTGGAGTGATGTCGTGCGCGGGTCGCGCCTGGAGGGCAGCTCGGCCCACTCCGCTCTGAGCTTCTGCCGGTACGCGATGACGTGCCAGAAGCAGTCGAGCTTGTTCGTGAAGTGGAAGTAGAAGCTGCCGCGCGAGTAGTCCGTGCGACGGACGATGTCGTCCACGCTGGTCGCTGCGTACCCGTGTTCGTGGAACTGCCGGATCGCGGCGCGGATCAGCGCCTCATAGCTGGCCTCGCTCCTCTGCTGCTGCTTGCTGGCCATCGCGCGCTCCACACAGACGTTGTCCATGCATGAGATTGATTCATGCATGAATGAATTCTATCTTGCAGCCATCAACAGGCCTGGATCGAGGCCCGACGCATCGTAACGGCGACGGTACCGCGGGCCCTCGTCGGGTTGGGACGACTGGCCAGCGCACCGCGGAGCAGGGGACACGGCCATGCGGCGATCACGAGTAGCGACGTTCGGCATGGGCACGCGTAGTGGGAGGATGGCCCTCGCCGGTGCCGCGCTACTGCTGCTGTTGTTCGCCGGCCCGATGGGGTGGCCTGGCGCGCCGGAGCCCGCTTCGGCCAACGCGACCCACCTGACCGTGACCGCCACGAAGACGACCGTCACGACCGGGGAGTTGGTGCGGTTCTCGGCGACGGTGGAGTGCAGGACGGCTGGTGGCCTGCTCGACATCTACAGCCCGCCTCCCGAGGGGCATGTCACGTTCACGAACGCCACCACCGGCGAATCATTCGACTACGTCCCGACGGACACCACCTGGGGCACGGGCAGGGGCACCGCCACTTCCACGTGGGTTGAGTTCGCACCCAACCAGGCGGGCGGCTCGGCGTACAGCATCACCGCCACCTACGTCCCACCGGAATCGTCGCCGTGCGAGGCCAGCAGCTCCTCCGTCACCATCACCGTGTGGCCGGCCGCATCATCGACCCAGCTGACCCTGCTCAACGAGCCTGGTGATCCCGCGTACATCGGGAACGAGTGGCACTTCCAGGTGCACATCTTTGGAGGCCTGCCGGCGCCGAGCGGCAGCGTCTATCTACTGGATGACACGGGCTCCGGTCCGAAGGGCATCACCAACCTCGTCACGCTCGATGAGACCGGTGATGCCGACTTCAAGGTGACGCTGTCTACCGCCGGGACACACAACATCTTTGCGGTCTACATCCCGGACGGGTACCGCTACACGTCCAGCGAGAGCGAGCGTGAGACGCTCACGCTGGTGAAGTACCCGACCGATGTTGGACTCGACTCGCTGTCCGAGCCGATCAGCACGGAAGACACGGTCGCCGTTCGTGTGACCCTCCTGGCCTCCCCCGGGTTCAGCGGTGTCAAGGCGCATCGCACCGGGACGGTGGACGTGAAGCTCGACGGCGAAACCGTGAAGACGCAGACCCTGAGCGGCGCGTGGACCTCCGGCCTCGTGTCGGTCCTGCTCACCGGCCTCCCGGTGGGAACGCACGAGGTCACCGCGACCTACTCGGGCGACGCGAACTACGCGTCCGCCAGCACGACGGCCGGCGTGATGGTGGAGGTGCACGCCACTGCCACGGGCCTGACGATCACCCCACGCGACGACATCGAGGTCGACGACATCCCGGGGCCCTCTGGCGTCACGGTCACGTACGAGAAGCCCACGGCCTCGGACAGCATCGGCCCGGTCGACGTCGAATGCGCTCCCGGCGTTGGCTCGCTCTTCCCCGTGGGCATGACCACGGTGACCTGCACCGCGACCCGTCCCTTCACAGATCCCCAGGAGACCGTGACCACCAGCTTCAACGTGGTCGTGAACTACGGGAACCTGACCATCACGGATCTCCCCGCCCTCCCGACGTTCACGGCGGCATCCCCGGGGGGCGCGTACGTCACCTACGAGACGCCGCAGGCTTCATCTGCCGCGCACGCGGAGCTTCCGGTCACCTGTGATTGGCCGTCTGGATCGCTGGCCCCGGTGGGCGTCTTCTTCGTGCATTGCACGGCCACGGACCTCGACGTGTATCCCAGCACGGTGACGACCTCCACAGCGGTGACCGTGCGAGACGACGCACCACCCGTGTTGACCGGTGTCCCGGACACCATCACATCGGCCGCCTCCGGCGGGATCGCGGTGACCTACACCTTGCCGACTGCGATCGATCTCGTGTCCGGCCCTCGACCGGTGACCTGCGCTCCCGCCAGCGGATCGACGTTCCCGATCGGTGTGACGACGGTGGCGTGTGCGGCCTCGGACGCCTCCGGGAACGAGGCGTCATCGGAGTTCACGGTGACGGTCATCGAGGACGAGACGCCGCCCTCGCTCTCCGGAACGCCCGAGGACATCACGATGGTGGCGACCGGCCCAGACGGTGCGTATGTGAGCTACATGAGCCCGACCGCGACCGATGCCGTGGACGGCGGGGTGTCGGTGGGCTGCAGCCCCGTCACCGCATCGCTGTTCCCGATTGGAACGACGACGGTGACGTGCACCGCCTCGGACGGCGTGGGGAACGAAGCGTCTGAGGAGTTCACGGTCACCGTGACAGCGGATGAGACACCGCCGTCGTTCTCGGACGTCCCTCGTGACATCGCGATCACGGCGACCGGGCCTGGTGGCGCAGTGGTGACCTACACCGCACCGACGGCGACGGACGCCGTGAACGGCGCGGGGCTGGTGACTTGCACACCCATCAGCGGATCCATGTTCGCGCTCGGCGTGACGACGGTGACCTGCACGGCCTCGGACGCCTCCGCCAACCTTGCGACGGTGACCTTCACGGTCACGGTGAGCGCGAACATGGATCCGCCACCCGAGGACGAACGACCCCCCTCGGGGCGCACGACGCCTCCGATGGAGCGCGGCGGCGTGACCGTCCAGGTGGACGAGCCACAGACTGCCGAGGTCAGCGAGACGGACGAGGTGGTCCTGGAGACGCAGTCCTCGGACGGCACGACGGCGAAGGTCGTCGCGCCTCCGGGTGCGCTTCCGCCGGGCGTCGAGCTCAGCATCGCGGCGATCATGGACGTCGAACGGCTCATCGAGCAGGCTCCGCCGCCGACCTCGACGGGTGTCATCGTCGCCTACCAGGTGTACGCCGCCACGCCCCACGGCGCCTCCGTGGAGGATGGGTTCGGTGCGCCGGTGGAGCTGTCGTTCACGGTTCCCGCGAGCCAGGTTCCGGACACGGGTGCCCGTGAGCTGACGGTCGTGTTCTGGAACGGCAGCAGTTGGGTGGAGGTACCCGCGAAGCTGGTGATGGAGGAGGACGGCAGCGTCACCTTGATCGCGGAGGTGGACCACTTCACGATCTTCGCGATCGCCCGCCGCGCGGGGTACCGCGCGTTCTCGACGCCGCTCACCCCGCGCGGCGCGACGTTCACGGTCTGGGGCGGTGGGACCATCGAGGATGCCGCTTCCATCGAGGGTGTCACGGCCCTCTGGGTCTGGTCCGGCGGCCGCGCCTACGGCTACACGGTCGGCGGGCCGAGCTTCCTGAACGCCGCCTTCCGTGCGCTCTTCCCGTCGGGCTACCTCTCGCCGGACACGCCCGTCGTGGTGATGTCGGGCGGGGGCCTGTGAGTGCTCGGTCAGGCGGGTCCAGGCGGGATGGCCGAGGCGTGGATGCTCCGGACGAGGCTGCCGTGCGCATCGTGCGCGTAGAGGTGGAAGGTGACGTGGTGTCCGCCGCCCTCGATCGGGCGTACGCGTACCAGCCCGGCGTTGTTACGCGGGTCGACGCCCACGCGGGCAGCCTCGCAGACTCGCTCGCCCCAGTTCACCAGGCGGCTCCCCACGCGGTTGGCGACATTGTGCGCGAGGCCTCCCGGCGCGGAGAGCGAACTGCTGGTCCACTGGTGGAACCGGCCGCCCGTCCGGCGGTCGCGCACGATGAACGCTGCGCCCGCGTGCACGTCGCCGGAGAGGACCACGACCTGGTGCCGGGGATCGAGCCGCTGCCAGGCGGTGAGCAGTTCGATCAGCCGGTCGCGCTCCTCGCGGAACGGAGCCGCGTCCCATCGGTCGCGGACGTCTGACCCCTTGTTGCCCGGCACCCACTGGAGGACGGAGACGATGGCGGGCGAGAAGTGGATGACCGGGATCGAGGCGACCACGAACACCGTGCGGATCTCGTCCGCCCTCGCACGATCGAGGAAGGCGGCGGTGTCGGCGAGTTGCGCCTCCCCCAGCACGACCTCGTCCTGCCATGAGCGGATACCGCGCAGGTCCATCACCCAGAACGCCGTGTCGCCGTAGCGGAACTCGTGGTGGTAGGGAGCCTCGCCCCCGAACGGAGCGCCAGGGGCGCGAGCACGCTGGTACTCCCGGAACGTCTGGGAGGCGGCGCGGTACATCTGGCGGTCCTCCTCGACCTCGATGAACCGTGAGCCCCAGGAGTCGGCGATGTCGTGGTCGTCCCACATCATCCGCGTGGGGAACGCTTCGAGGAGCGCGCGGAAGCCGCTCTCGTTGAAGTAGCCGCGGTAGAGGTGCCGGTACGCCCCCAGGTACTCCTCGAACGAGGGCTTGTCGTCAGCCGAGCGGTTTCGCGCCCACTTGCGGACGCTCTGCCCGTCGACACCGTCCGAGTACACCTGGTCGCCGTTGAGGAGGAGGAAGCGCGCGTCGTGTTCCCGCATGAGCGTGAGCAGCGGCGGGTAGATCGCCGCTCCGGCGTGTTTCGCGAGGCGGTTGTCATCGTTCGGTTGGAACGGCTGATGACAGGAGCCGAATGCGAACGTGAACGGCGCGGGCGAGGCGGCCGAGGGCGCGAAGCGGCCGATCCGTCGGTGCGATCCGGCCGTCACCACGAACTCCTCGCCCGGATGCGCGGCGTCGAGCGTGAGGTCGATGGCCGCCACGTGGTCGTGCCCGGCGTCCGGGCGAGCCTCCACGCTGTGGGAGGCGCCCGCGACCTCGAGCGTCACCGTGACGGAGGTGGCGTCCGGGGCGCGGAGCCAGGCGCGGACGCTTCGGTCGGTGACGCCGCCGAGGAACAGCGTGTCGCTCAGTTCGCCGTCCGGGAACTCCAGTCCGAGAGCCATCACGCCGCCCTTCGCCGCGATCGGTGCGTGGTGTGCCGGCCCAATCGACCGAGGATACGTCGTGGCAACCGCTCGTTGGCGGCGGCCCGTCGGAGCGATCGAGGTCGTCGCTAGGTCAGTGCTCGCTCCAGCGCGGCGAGGTCGGTGGGGGCGCCGTGGGGTGGCAGCACGAACTCGACCGGGAGGGCGAGGAGTGGACGGAGGCGCTTGACGACTTCCTCGCGGGTGACGTCGCCGCGGAGCCACGGGTTGATGCCGAAGCCACCGCCGGACTGGGGTCCGAAGTCCACCAGGGTGTCACCGGCGATGACCGCTCGGATGCTCGGCATCCACAGCACGAGGTCGTTGTGCTCCCGCCCGAGGAAGGCCTCGACGCCGATCGGGAGACGGTCGCCCGCGCCGTAGAAGTGGGCCTCGGTGTTGCGCTCGCGCAGCCACGTGAGGTCGGGACTGCCGTCGCCGGCCTGTTCGGCGGTGACGTGGAACTTCGCCATGAGGTCGGCCGCGGTGTCGGGCCGTGGTGCGTACACCGCCGCGCCGAGGCGTTCGACCAGGATCCTCGTGTCGCGCTCGTGCCACGGCGCAGTGAGCAGGACGACGGGCACGCGATCCTCGGCGAGCGCGAGGAGCTCCTTCGGCACGGTCTGCGGGTCGATCAGGATGAGGTGCGTACCGTCGTCGACGGCGTACGAGGACACCTCGCGCGGCCATCGCTGCTCAGCGTTCCACTCCGGGTGGGGCGCCTGCCAGTGCCAGAGTCCGGGCCGCAACTCGATCATGGCGGGACGGTACAGGGTGCGCGCGGAGGACGCTCGGGTTGGTGCTGCGTGTCAGTCACCCACAGGGTGTCGAGCCGGGCGTCCAACTCGGGGAACCGCGTGACCGACGGGTGGTCGATGATCGCGCCGCGCGCCACCACCATCCGCGGGGCCTTGAGGGCGCGGAAGTCATCGAGTGGGTTCGAGTCCAGGACGACCAGGTCGGCGGCCTTGCCCGGCTCGATCGAGCCGGTGACCGCATCGAGCCCGAGGATGCGAGCGTTGACCGCGGTGGCGGCATGGAGCGACTGCGCGCGGGTGAGTCCGCCATACCGGACGGCGAGGTCCATCTCTCGCCACGCGTCGTAGTGGGTGACGAAGGTCAGCGCGGAGTCGGTCCCCATGCCGATGCTGATCCCGTTGTCCCGCGCGTCCTGGATGCCCTGGAGCATCGACTCCCAGATCATCTCCGCGTTCGCCTTGCTGATGTCACTGATGCCGGTGACCTCCCGGTCGAATTTGACCAGCGGGAAGCACGCCAGCAGCGTCGGGACCAGGGCCGAGGTCCCGCGCAGGGAGCGCGGGTTGCGGTGGAACAGCTCCACGATCTCGGGCGTCATGCCCGCCCCGTGCTCGATCGTGTCGACGCCCGCCCGGAGCGCGGCGACGATCCCCTCCTTGCTCTGGGCGTGTGCCGCGACGAGGATGCCGGCGTTGTGTGCCTCCTCGCATATGGCGCGCATCTCCTCCTCGGTCATCTCGGGCCGGCCGGCGTAGCCGATCGCCCGCGCATCCGTCACGCCGCTGGTGGCCGAGATCTTGATCGCCTTGACGCCGTGCTGCCGATTCCGACGCGTGTTGCGCCGGGCCTCCCATGGTGAGTCCGCGGTCAGCGCGATCTGCGGCGCGCCGTGTCCTCCGGTAACGGCGAGCAGTGGTCCAGAAGCGAGCACGCGCGGCCCGAGGTACTTGCCGGCCTCGATCTCCTCCGCGACACCGACGACCTCGTAGCGGACGTCACCCACGCTACGGATCGTGGTCACGCCCGAGTGGAGCTGTGTCCGGACGTTCGCCCTCGTGCGGCGCTTGAACAGAGCTGCCCCCAGGGGGCTGTGTGAGAACGCCGAGACCAGTCCCTGTGCGGACTCCTTCAGCAGGATCGGCGGCAGAGGCTTGCCGTCTGAGAACAGGTGAGCATGGGCGTTGATGAGCCCCGGGATAACCCACGTCCCTGCCAGGTCGATGCTGCGGTGTCCGACCGGGACGGGCGTGTCGGCGTCGGATCCGATCCGAGCGATCACGCCGTCCGCCCCGACGAGGATGGTCCGGTCCGCTTGCACGGATCCGTCTCGGTCGCCAGACACGAGGGTGACGCCCGTCAGGGCGAACGGTCCGGTCCGGGCGGGCGGTGCGGTCACCTCAAACCCCATCGTCTCCACGCGCTCCGAGCGGCTACACCGCGAGCAGGGCCGCACGAACTCCTCGGGCCCGGCTGAGGGGCAGGCAGGCCAGGTTGTGGGTCTCTCACTTCTCCCATGCTCGTGGCTCAGACCCGGCTCACAGGTCGTGGGCGCGAAGCAGCACCACCGCCGAGGTCGCTCGACCCGATGAGCCCACCGCCGAGGCTCAGTAGTAGCGACCGTCTGTTATAACCACGGCATGTCTTCGACCCGGCGTCGGCGGTTCGGTCGGTTGGTGATGGCGCTCGCTCTCGCGCCGGCACTCCTCGCGTGCGCCGACGTCGAGCGCACGGTCACGCTGCACACCGTGGAGCAGGACGACCGAGGGCAGGGTGTGCGGGTGGTGGCGTGGGAGTCGGATCACTACCCCGACCACGTTGCGCGCACCGTGGACGACGCGTGCTGGGCTTCGGCAGTGGGGGAACCGGTGCCGGAGGCGTGCCTCACCGCAAGTGTCCTGAGCGCGGAGGCGAACCCGTTCCGGCAGGCTCCGTGGATCGCAGGGGCGGGCACCATCCTCGCGCTGTGCGCGCTGCTCTTCCTCGCATGGAAGCAGGTCGGCTGGCAGCCCGCCGTCGAGAGCACCACCGAGGGCGCCCCCCGCCCTCGGCACTTCGACGAGGCGGGCGCGGTCGCCCTCATGCGCGGGGCCGAGGTGGAGCGAGCTGGACGCATCGAGGCGGAGCGACAGCGCCGCAGTCCCGGTCGCCCGTTCCTCGCTGGGGCCGTGTTCGCCCTCCTGGTCCTCACGGTGCTGGTGCTGCTCGTTTTGGCTGGGGGCGTGCGTTCGGATGGGGTATGCCCACGGGACTGCTGCTCTTCTTCAGCGTGGGCCCCGTGGCCGCGCTCGTCGTGCTCAACATTCTGCAGCCGCCGAACCTCGACGCGACGATGCCTCGCCTGCAGTTCCTCGGTGGTGCGACGGCGACGTTCCTCGTGGGTGGGTTCATCGCGCTGTATCTCCGCGCGCCATTGCTTAATCTCAACGGGGTCGACTGGCCGGTCTGAGCGGCCGATCTGAGCAGCCGGTCACTGCGAGGAGGACGCGTGAGCACAGCCCTGCGGAACCGGGTCGCCATCGTGGGGGTGGGGGAGACCGACTACTCCCGTGACTCCGGGCGCTCCGAGATGATGCTCGCGCTGCAGGCGATCACCGCCGCCCTCGCGGACGCCGGCATCGCGCCGTCCGAGGTGGACGGGCTGATGACGTGGCGCGTCGACAACACCTCGGAAGCGGAGATCGCCGCGAACCTCGGGGTGAAGGACCTCGCGTGGTTCGGAGACATCAACCAGGCGGGGAACGTGGGGGCCGCCCTCGTCGCGCACGCCTCGGCGGCGATCGTTGCGGGCCTCGCGAACGTAATCGTGATCTACCGTGGCATGAACGGGCGCTCCGGCGCTCGCTACGGCCGAGGCGAGGTGACGGGCCGTCGAGGGCAGGGCGGGAGCGCCTTCACCGAGCCGTTCGGGCTCCTCACCCCGCAGCATGGCCTCGCGATGACCGCGCGCCGGAGGATGCACGAGTTCGGCACCACGAGCCGCCAGTTCGGCCACGTCGCGGTCTCCGAGCGTGAACACGCGCTCCGCAATCCTCGCGCGACGTTCTACGGCAAGCCGCTGACGATCGAGGACCACCAGGAGTCGAGGCTCGTCGTGGACCCGTTCCATCTGTACGACTGCTGCCTGGAGACGGACGGCGGCGGTGCGCTGGTCCTCGTGAGCGCGAAGCGCGCCCGTGACCTCCGCCAACCGCCCGCCCTGATCCGCGCGGCCGCGCAGGCGGGGTATGCGAAGGAACGCGCATTCGTCGACACCGCCGCCGCTTCGCTCGCCCCGCGCTTCTGGGCGCAGGCGGGCGTCGCGCCGTCCGAGGTCGACGTGGCGCAGATCTACGACCACTTCGCGCCGTTCGTCGTGTTCGCCCTCGAGGACTACGGGTTCGTCGAGCGCGGCGAGGGCGGCCCCTTCGTGGAGGCCGGCGGCATCCGCTGGGACGGCGGGACGCTGCCCGTGAACACCTCGGGCGGTCACCTCTCGGAGGCGTACCTCCAGGGGATGAACCAGCTGATCGAGGGTGTCCGGCAGGTCCGAGGCCAGTCCACGGCACAGGTAGCGGACTGCCACCTCTCGTTCGTCGACACCGGCATCGGCACCGGCGCCATCCTCCTGGAGCGAGCCTCATGACCACGACGCACGAACCCGTCGGCGACCGCCCGCCGTTCCCGCTGCCCATCCCGACGGAGGACAACCAGCCCTTCTGGGACGCCCTCCGCGAGCGGAAGCAGCTCATTGTGCAGGAGTGCGAGGCGTGCTCGACGCTCGTCCATCCTCCACGCCCGATGTGCCCGGAGTGCGGCGCCTTCGAGAAGACGTGGCGTCCGATGAGCGGGCGGGGGACGGTCTGCTCGTACGTGGTGACGCACCAGGCGATCCACCCGGCGTACAACGGCTTCACCCCGTTCGCGACGGTCCTCGTCCAGCTCGAGGAGGGCCCCCTCGTGACGACAAACCTCGTGGACGTCTCGCATGACGAGGTGGCGATCGGGATGCCGGTGGAACTGGTGGCGACCGAGCTGTCCGACGAGATCACGCTGCCGTTGTTCCGACGGGCATAGCCGAGAGGCGTCGTCCGCGAGAGCCCTCACCCGTTGGGACGGCTCCGTCCACCCCTGTGCTTTCGTGCCGCATTACTATGCGCCCTCGACCCGCGCGAGAGGCGCGTCCCCCGGCATTCGAGGAGAGATCGCATGGCTCAGATCGACGGCAACACCATCATCGCGCGGGCGCTGAAGACCCAGGGCGTCGAGGCGATGTTCGGCGTGGTGGGCATCCCGGTGACGACGATCGCCGCCGCCGCGCAGAAGGAAGGCATCACCTACGTCGGCATGAGGCATGAGATGCCCGCGAACTATGCCGCGCAGGCCGTGTCCTACCTCGGGACGAAGGGACGCATCGGCGCGGCGTTGTGCGTGTCCGGCCCCGGCGTCCTGAACGCCGTCGGTGCGTACGCCAACGCGTGGTCGAACCGCTGGCCGATGATCCTCCTGGGCGGTTCGTACGAGCAGACCGGGCACATGTCCGGCTTCTTCCAGGAGGCGGATCAGATCACGCCGCTGCTCCCGTTCTCGAAGTTTGCGATGCGTGCCGAGCGTATCGAGCGGCTGCCGATCTACATCGCGGAGGCGGTGAAGAAGGCCCTGCACGGCGTTCCCGGTCCGGTCTACATCGACCTCCCGGGCGACCTCATCGCGGGCTCCTGCGAGGAGAGCGAGGTGCAGTGGGCGCCTCGTGTCCCGGACCCGAAGCGCACGCTGTCCGACCCCGCCGATGTCCGCGCGGCGATCGAGGCCCTGAAGACCGCCGAGCAGCCCCTGATCATCTTCGGCAAGGGTGTCGCCTACTCGCGCGCCGAGGCCGAGATCAAGACGTTCGTCGAGAAGACCGGAATCCCGTACCTCGCGATGCCGATGGCGAAGGGCCTGATCCCCGACACGCACGACCAGTCTGCCGCGGCGGCGCGTTCGTTCGTGCTCCAGAACGCCGACCTCGTGTTCCTCGTGGGGGCGCGGCTGAATTGGATGCTCCACTTCGGCCTGCCGCCGCGGTTCAACCCGAACGTGCGCGTGGTGCAGCTGGACTTCAACCCGGAGGAGATCGGCGTCAACGTGCCGACCGAGGTCGGCATGATCGGCGACGCGAAGGCCACGCTGCAGCAGCTCCTCGACGTCCTCGATGAGGACGGCTGGCAGTTCCCGCAGGACTCCGAGTGGCTGCAGACCGTGCGGTCCGAGGCGCGCCAGAACGCCGAGTCCGTCGAGCACATGCAGCAGGAGGAGACGAGCCCGCTCGGCTACTACCGCGCGCTCCGCTCGATCAACGAGGTGCTCCCGCACGACGCGATCTTCGTCGCGGAGGGCGCGAGCACGATGGACATCTCCCGCACTGTGATCGACCAGCACCTGCCCCGCACCCGCCTCGATGCCGGCTCCTTCGGCTCGATGGGCCTCGGCCACGGGTTCGCCATCGGCGCCGCGGTGTCCAACCCCGGTAAGCGGGTGATCTGCCTCCAGGGCGACGGCGCCTTTGGCTTCGCGGGCACCGAGTGCGAAGTGGCGGTCCGCTACAACCTGCCGATCACCTGGATCGTCTTCAACAACGGCGGCATCGGCGGCCACAAGGCCGAGCTGTTCGAGGGCGAACAGAAGCCCGTCGGCGGCATGAGCCTGGACGCGCGCTACGACATCATGATGCAGGGCCTCGGCGGCGCTCACTTCAACGCCAACAACTCTGAGGAGCTCGACCAGTGCCTCAAGGAGGCGCTGGCGATCGACGGCCCCAGCCTCATCAACGTCCCGCTGGACCCGGAAGCCCGCCGCAAGCCCCAGAAGTTCGGGTGGCTCACCTCGACGCGGGTGGTGTCGAACAGCGCGAACGCATAGGCGCCCTTCCCTTCTGCGTCTGCCCCCCTTCCCTTGATGGGGGAAGGGGGCAGGGGACTGCTTGCCTCTTGCAAGGCAGAGCGTCGGGGCCGAGCAGAAGCGACCCTCACCCGACCCCTCTCCCGCTGAGCCGGGAGAGGGGTCAGAAGCGGAGAGGGACAGTGCAGGGAGAGGGCGACTGCGCTCGCCCTGACCTCGAACCGTTCGAGGGTTACCCCTCAGCCTCCACCGCCCGGAACACGTCCACGAACCGCCCGAGGGTGGCGAGACGCTCCTCCATCGTCGCGCCGGCGGGCGAGACGCGGAGCGAGGTGATGCCGTTGTCGCGGTAGGCGCGGATGCGAGCCTTCACCATCTCGTCGGTTCCGAGGAGGTTGGACTTCACGACGAACTCGTCCGGAATGAGGGCGGCGGCATCCTCGCGGCGGCCGTCGAGCCAGAGGCGGAGGACCTCCTGCGTGAGGTCGCCGTAGCCCTGGCGGGTGTAGGCGTCGCGGTAGAAGTTGTGCTCCGGGGAGCCCATCGCGCCCATCTCGAAGGCGAAGCCGGGCTTGCGCTGCTGGATGAGCGCGTCCACGTCATCGCCGAACTCGACCACGCCGCCCGCCTGCCGCTCGATCTCGTCGAAGGACCGACCGGCTGCCTCAGCGCCGGCGCGGATCTCGTCGAGGAAGACCGAGGCGTGCTCCGCCATGAACGACGAGGCGAACCAGCCGTCCGCCAGCTCGCCCGTCATCCGCAGGCTCCGAGGCCTGAGCGTGGCGAGGTAGATCGGTACGCGGCGGGGAGGTGCGCTGGTGCGCATCGCGCGGCCCTCGAGGGGGACGCGGAGCGTCTTGCCCTCGTACGTCACGCGCTCGCCGGAGGTCGCGAGGCGGATGACCTCGATCGTCTCGCGGAGGCGGGTGTAAGCGGGGTTGAACGGGACGCCGTGCCAGCCCTCGATCACCTGCGGGCCGCTGGTGCCGAGTCCCAGCACGAAACGGTCGTTGGTCATCGACGCCATCGCGAGCGCGGTCATCGCGAGGGTGGCGGGCGAGCGGGTGCCCACCTGCGCGATCGCCGTGCCGAGGGTCACGCGCTGCGTCTTGCTCGCGAGGTAGGCGACGGGCGTGAAGGCATCGAAGCCCCACGTCTCGCCACCCCAGACGCTGTCGACGCCGAGGCGCTCCACCTCCTGCACCCACGTCTCGGCGGCGCGCCAGTCCTCCCCCGAGACGCCGAGGCCGACCGCGAGCTTCACGAGGCGACCGTTCCCGGGTAGCCGGACGCGGCCTTCACCTGCTCGATCTGGCCCTTGTGGTCCAGGTCGTGGGTGCGCTGGAACAGGTACCACGCCCGCGCGTGCAGCTCGCCGAACATCGAGTGCGGTGCCGTGGGCGTCGTCGGCGGCGTCGGCGGCAGGTCGAGGATGGCCGCGGCCCACTCGATGCCATCGTCGCGGAGCTGGACGCGGAGTTCCTCGATCGGTGCGTCGGTGGTTTCGCGCGGGGGCTCGATGCCGGAGGAGTCGCCCGTCTCGCCCGCGGAGAGCGCCTGCACCAGGCGGCGCGCGCTGCGCGAGTTCTTCAGGATGTGGAGCGCCGTCTCCTTGATGCTCCATTCCTCCGGCGCGGGCGACCAGTCTGCCTCGGCGTCGCTGACGCCATCGAGCGAGTCGAGGAGCTCGAGCCGCGCCTTCATCGCCCTCGGCCAGAGCTCCTTGAACGAGTACTTCTCGCCCTGCGCGAGGTAGTAGCCGCGCATCCGGTCCCACTCGGCCTGTTGTTCGGGGCTCGCCATCGGTGGACTCCCGTCGTGTTCCGCGATGATGCTTCTGCTCGCGAGCAGAGAGTTACGAAAGAGGTAGTCAGTGGCGAATGTGTACTCGAACCGCCGTAGACTGACAAGCAGCGGATGAGGCAGCAGGAGGCCGACGATGCCCGAGCGGACCTACGACACGCAGCAGCACTGCCCGGTCGCCCGCACGCTTGACGTGGTCGGCGACCGCTGGACGATGCTCGTCCTGCGGGACCTGTCCTTCGGGCGCCGGCGCTTCTCCGCGCTCCTCGAGTCCCTCCGCGGGATCTCGGCGAACCGGCTCTCGGCACGCCTCAAGCAGCTGGAGGAGCACGGCATGGTCGAGCGCGCCTTCTACAGCGACCACCCGCCGAGGGCGGAGTACCGCCTCACGGACAAGGGCCGCGCCTTCGTCCCCGTGTTGGTCGCGATGCGCGCGTACGGCGAGGTGTGGGAGC